>BNTU01000100.1 GCA_025996835.1 Bacteroidia bacterium | reverse complement strand
CGCGGGCAAAGGGATTGCTTTTGGCGCGGCATTTGATGTGAATTTTGATGCCTCATTAGCAGCCTTTTATGCCCATTTTGGTTTGGGGCTTGGGGCAGAATTTATGCTGACCAATTTGAATGGAAAAACCTGCGCCGGTATGTCCGGCACGCCCGGCATCAATGGCTGGTTTGCACAGGCGCAGGCGTGGGCGTATGCAGAAGCCGATATAGGGATGCAAGTAAGGGTGTTTGGGAAAAACCGACGCTTCAGCATATTGGATATATCGGCAGGCACTTTGCTTGAAGGGAAAGGTCCTAACCCGATGTATTTTGCCGGTGCGGTGGGCGGACAGTTCAGTGTGATGGGCGGTTTGGTGAAAGGCAATTGCAGTTTCGATTTTGAAATTGGCGAGAAATGTAAATTGGTTGGCGGTTCGCCGTTTGGCGAAGAAATCATCGCGGAACTGTCGCCGGGCACCGGTGCAACGGATGTGAATGTATTTGCAGCCCCGCAGGCGATATTCAATATTCCGGTGGGTGTGAGCATGACGGTTGACGAAGAAGATGGGTCGAAAGGCACCTATATGGTCACATTAGAAGATTTTTACGTTAAAAATATCGCGAATGGTGCAACGATTTCAGGGCAGAAAACAGTCAGTACGGATGGCACCGTTTCCGTGCTGACACCGGATGAGCCGTTTGAAAGTCAAAAAGATGTGGAGGTGTATGCCAAAGTGAGTTTTAAGAAGCAGGCAGGCTCCGGTTGGGACTACGTGAAAGGCGATGACGGCAAGCCTGTTTTTGAGGAGAAGAAGGCAACCTTTCACACCGGCGACCGCCCGAAAGAGATATTGCCGGAGCACGTGAAATACAGCTATCCGATTGACAGACAGTACAATTTCTATGCCAATGAGTACAAAAACGGCTACCTTTTAGTAACCCAAAACTACCGCTATTTATTTGAAGAAGAAAAACCGGAGGGCTTCGACCAGAAAATCCGCATCAGCGACAGCAACGGCAAGTCGGTTGAAAAGCCGTTTACCTACACCACGAGCAGTTCCGGGGATGGTATTAAGTTTGCAATTGATTTTTCGATGGACGGTATCACGTTCGACAAAAACAAAATCTACAAACTGGCAGTTGTCAACATCCCGACAGCGGCAAAGGCGGATGTAAAGAGCAACATAGCAGCCACCACAACAGCAGCGGAAGGCGTTGCAGGTGTGGAAGTGACGCACCAGCAGGCAACAGAAGTGCTGGCGCAGTTGAGCGAGAAAGAAATTTACGCACTCAATTTCAAGAGCAGCCAATATGCGACGTTTAACGACAAAATAAAGGCATTCGACAAAGCCTCAGAAGGTTGGCGAGACCCTGTCCCTTTAGAGGCATTTGTGCATTACATAAAAACCAACCTGAAAGAGTCGGAGTTATTCGACTCATACGAAGTACAAGGTATAAACAAACACAAATTAGTACGTTTTGCCGCGCAGGTCAATCAAACGGAATGGTACAATCAATCGTTTTACAAGGGAATGTATCAATCGCAAACGTATGTCACGCCACCCGTGCAGCAAGTGGAAATACTGACCGGAACGGACGACAAGGTGCTGACGGACGATGAAATGAGCATGAGTTGGACATCAGGCTACAACAAGCAAGGGGTTTTCCGGTATGCGTTGCCCTATTGGTGCGCCCGCGATTTTTTCGCGGTGAAAAGCAATATTGCCCAAAGAGTGTATCAAGGGCGACAAGTGACTCAACAAGAGGCAAATGTGATGAACACGGATTTCCCGCCGGTAGTGCTCAAAGGCGATTATCCCGTGAATGTAAGTTATGTGCTACCAGGGAAGGAGATTACGACTTCTACGGTGGGGATGACGATGTATAATCCAGTAACTCCTTAAAAATTAAATAATTATGAAAAAGTATGTAAATGTAGCAAGTATTGTCCTTGCAATGTGTTTGAGTGGTAATATGTTCGCGCAAAATACGGAAGTAGCGAGGTATGGTGTTCATATAACAAAAGTACAATATAGTTATAACAAAGTGGCTCACGATTGGTTGGGTTGGGGGTGTAATGGTTACAATCACCACCTTGCGAAAGTTCTTCTTTATACGGGGATTAATTCTCTCTATACGACAGTTGATATCAATGATGGTGCCAGCGCGTATGTATCTTTTGGAGTGACCAAGCCTACGAAGGCACAATTATACATTGAAGTTGGTGAGTATCACGGAGATATGGCAACAAAATATTCAGACAAAACTCCTATTTCAGCAACTTCTGCAATCATATCCGTATCTGACGGTGATTGGAGTGGAGATTGCTATAGAGATCTTACAGTTGAAGAATCAATTGTTGTTGATGGTCCGGCAGAAATAGATGATGTCAAATTTAACGGACTCAACAGTCCTTATTGTTGTAATACCACCAATATAAAAATATGGACAGGAAAATATTACAGCAATGGTAAGGGAGATGCAAAAATACAAATTTTAGATAGAAATAATGTATGGCAAACAATAACAACTGCATATTCATACGCTAGCTCAAGAACCATTAGTTATACGCAAGTATTACAACACGTTAATTTAGCGAAACCCATTAAATTCAGAACGAAAAAACAACTTAGGGATAATTCATATTCTTATAGTTATAGCACTAATTTTCTGTATTACATTCCTAAATTCAAATTTCCGGCAGGCAAAACGGTAATCGTAGAACCACCATCCTGTTTTGGAGGCAATACCATTATCAAGGTTCCGTATGAAGGAAGTACCAAATATACGCTTACCATCTCCGGACCGGATAGCATTAGTCATGGTGTAAATGTGGAAACAGACACTCTACCCGCAGTGAATGGTTATTATGTCTTTTCCGGTAATTTCTCTGCGGGGGAACATGTTTTGAAAGTTGAGTACAAAACTTCGGAATGTCCCACTTGTGGTTGCGCGTTTACAGATACCTTTTATGTTCCTGAAATTCCGCAGTTTAAAATAACAACCTCCGCAACATTTGCATTTGATACTTTGGGCTACCAAATCCAAAGCACTGCACCCAATGCCAAAGGGTGTGTGTTATTTTCGATAGAAAACAGCCCTACCATAAATGTCACTGTTCATGCAAAAAATGGAGTAGAGCAGACACAACAAATAAGTTCCCGTCAATCTACGGCAATTGATGGGAGAACATATTATAGTGGCACAGTCTATATTGACCTTCCGGCAGGCACATATAATTGGGAGGATGTGTATGTGAAGAGTGACACACCTTTTGATTGCCGTGCTGATTATCCTTATTCGCAGAATATCACACTTAACCAGCCCGACCCCATCACTTTCACCGCAACGCCTGCCAGCCCAAGTTGCAATACCACCAATTTAGTAAATGGCAGTTCTGCTAATACCGCTAATGGAACGATTACCGTAAATAACATTGCGGGCGGCTTAGGAACTTATACCGTCAACGATTCCGCGTTTATAGGCAGTTTGACAGTCAATAATCTGAGTGCAGGCGAACAACGGACGTTTACCGTTTCGGATGGTTACAACAGTGCTTCAACAACAGTCACTATTGATGCCCCTGCCGCCATTACCGTAACCTGTTCAATAACGCAAGAACCCTCGTTGTGGTGCAGCAATGATGGAACAATAACCGTTGTAGCCGGCGGTGGAAAAACGCCGGACAAACCTTTTCAATACGGCAAAACAACTTCAACGATTGGCAATGGAAACAATATTACCGGTTACTTGAACGGTACAGATACCGTGTATGTGAAAGATGATTGCGGATGTATCGTGTCAAAACCGGTTACATTTACAGCACCTCTTGCTCTGTCTGTTGATTATTCAAAAATTCAAACAATAGCACCCACTTGTTACGACGGTGGTGACGGCAGTTGCACGTTTGAATTGGAAAACTATCAGGGAGGTGCCTTGTCTGCTAAATGGACAAGCTCGTTGTCTCAAACGATTCCGGGTTGTATTCAAAATGGTAACAAAATTACGATTCCCAACTTGGAAACCGGACCATATTCTTGTACAATAATCGAAACAAAAAACGGTGTTTCGTGTTCAATAGGGGATATTTTGTTTGATATTCCGGAAAAAGCAGCCATCCAAATAGACACCGCCACAACTCGCGTGAGCGACAAGGGGAGTGCTACCGGAAAAATTGAGGTTACCTCCGTATCCGGCGGCAATGTTGGCAATTATACGCTATCTCTGTATGATGGTAATAATCTTGTGGAGGAAAAACCAAACGTATTAACTCACGTCTTTGCCGGATTAACAGGAACGCCTGCCGGAAAAACATACACCATCAGGGCAACCGATATTGAAGGTTGCGACACAATCATGAAAGTGAAAGTGTTTGAACCTGCTGTTGTCTTGCAATTATCCGGGGTTATTTCGCGTCCTGTTTCCTGCAAGGGTTGGAGCGATGCTACGGTAACTCTTTCTGCCACAGGTGGTTGGGGCGGTTACGAATACAAAAAAGGCACCCTTGCTTGGACAGCCAATCCTGTTTTCACCGATTTGTCCGCAGGTGATTATACCTTCCATGTGAAGGATTTGTATGGCGGCACCCATTCGATTTTCGTCACCATCGACGAGCCTAAGCTGCTGACTATCGCCTGCGACAGCCTCTACCCTGTGCTGTGCAATGGCGCATCAACCGGATGGATTCGCTACAAAATTTCGGGCGGCACGGCTCCTTTCCATCTGACACCGAATAGAGGCGTGATGAGTACCCCTGTTGTGGTTGGCGACACCACCTTTATTACCGTCAGCGGATTGCCTGCCGGAGATTATATCTATACCGTCAACGACAGTCGCTATTGTGTCACTCCGGCTACGCCTGTGAGCATCCTCGAACCTTCTAAATTGCATCTCAAGGTTGTGGAAACGATACCGCCAACTTGCGAGAAAAACAATGGCATCTTCAAGGTACACGCTTGGGGCGGTGTCGCGCCTTATTCTTTTGAACTTTTGAAAGCGGGAGCCTCCTCTCCTGCCACGAAGCAATATTTTGATTCTTTGGACATTGCGATTTTCAACATTCTTCCTGCCGGTCAGTATCAAGTGACGGTCACCGACAGCAATGGATGCTCTGCTGATTCGCTGTTGGAAGTGGATACCTACGTCAATCCTTCTGTTGACAGCATTGCAGTGCAGCATGTGTCTTGTTTTGGCGGACAAGACGGGCGGATAACAATTATTAAAGCCACCGGCACGCATAGAGTTACAGATTATAGATTGTACAACAATGCGGGCTACAATGTGCACAATTCCACCGGCGTTTTCGACAACCTGTATGCCGGTAATTACAGTATAATGCTTTCCGATACAGTCGGTTGTGAATCCAACTATGTCTATCCGGTACATATCGACGAGCCGGGCGTTTTGTCTATCACGGTGAGTGCCATAAGTCATTCTACGGCGAAAGGTACCCGAGGCGGGGAAATTTTCTTTAGCGTGCTGGGCGGCGGCAATAAAATGGTGAGTCTCAAAAATACCGCCGGCGAAGTGGTGGACAGCATTTCCGGCATCAGCATTCCCAATTTCCAATCCAAATTTGATGTGCGCGCAGGCGATTATTATCTATATGTGACCGATGCCGCCGGTTGTCAGTCCAATGCTTCCGGCATGGTGCAGGTGGAAGAGCCTGCGGACAGTCTGCGCTTGGTGGTTGAGGAAGTGCACGATGCACTTTGTAAATCGCAGACCGGTCGAATTGCCGTACACGGTGCCGGAGGCTGGGGTGGCTACCGCTACAAACGGGCTGCCGAGAGTGCTTATTCCGATTGGAACAGTTTTGAAAACCTGTATCCGGGTACTTACTTGATTACGGTCATCGACAGTCTGGGTGCCACGTGCAGTCAAAGCATTACTGTGTATGAACCGCAAGATAGTTTGCAGGTAGCACTTATCGGCAAGCAAATGCCCACTTGCGGCAACAACGGCAGCCTTTCCTTCCGCATATCGGGGGGCACTGCGCCTTACACGCTCTACAATCAGGCAAAAACCGATTCGCTTGAAATCCTTCATGCAGATACAGCGATGTGGCTGAATTTGGGTAGCGGCGAACATTTGTTTTATTTGGTCGATGCCAACGGTTGCCGCTTTGATTTGGAGGCTGCGCTGCCTGATAGTGCGCTTTTGAAAATTGAGCGTATTACGGTGAAGTATCCTTCGTTGCAGGGTTTGTCTGATGGGGCGATTACTGCATTGGTTAAGGGTGGTGTTGCGCCTTATTCCTACTATTGGGAGGATGCCCGCAATGATAGTTTGGTGGCAGGTCATGCCTGCAATGACAGTCTGGTGGCGGGTCATGTTTGCAATGATAGTCTGGTTGCGGGTCATGCTTGCAATGATAGTCTGCATGCGGGTCATGTCTGCAATGCCAATCTTGTCGATAGTCTGGCTTCGGGTTATTATCGTCTGAAAGTGACGGATGCCGAAGGCTGCACTGTGGTGGGGGAAGTGTATTTGACTGACCCCGATGACAGGCTGTTTTCTATCGTGCGAACCAACCCTGAAACGGCATTTGAAGCCGCCAATGGTTCTGCCGTGTTGCACTCCGACTCGGTATTGACCCGCTACGAGGTGATAACGCCCGATACGATTTTGACTTTTGCGGCAACCGATTCAACTCGCCATTTCTTTGTGCGGAACAATACGGTTTATTTGCAAAACTTGCAAAGCGGACGATGGTTCTTGTCGGGCACAAGTGTTTCCGGTCAGAAGTTTGTTGCCGAATTTGAAATTGCATCCTACCCCCAATTTGTTCTCACCTGCACCATGCAGCCGCTTGCTCGACCGGACGATTTCAGCGGAGCCATTCGCGTGGAAGTGCAAGGCGGAGGCGGCGATAATCGCTTTAAGTGGACAAATGCCAAAGGAAAAGGTGTGTATTCTATTGATAATGAACGCGGTAGCGAAATTTCTGATTTGGCTGCCGGAACATATACCGTGCAGGTGGAAGACCGCTATGGCAACCGATTGACACGGAGCATTGAAGTGCCGGAGCCGATGCAGAATCTGAAGTTAAGCATCGAACAGCAGAAAAATCAGGATTGCAAGACCGACCAAAGTGCCTACGTGGTGTTGTCGGCAAGTGGTGGATGGGGCGATTATCAGTTCCGTCACGAGTCGAATGCCAACTATGATAATGGTTCATCTTTTGTCAATTTAGCCACCGGTGTGCAGTATTTTTACCTGATAGACAAACTCGGAAGTGTTGATAGTGTGCAGGTTACGATTACCGAGCCGGACTATCTACGCGCTACCGTGGTCAGTGTTGATAGCATTCGCTGCAAGGGTGGCACCGATGGACGCGTGGCGTTTGCGATTACAGGCGGCACGGCTCCGTACCGATTTAAGGAACTTACGGCGGGAGGCTTTTGGCTCGCCGCCAACGAAGCCACGAATTTGGCTGCCGGGGTGCATACGTTTGTGTTTACCGATAGCCTCTCATGCGAAGGGCAGGACACGCTGACGGTCGATATTCCCGAACCGGATTCGCTGTTGTTCAAAACCGTCGAGGTCACGCATACCACTTGTGGCGAAGATAACGGAAAAATCACCGTGAGCATGCAAGGCGGAACACGACCTTATCATTACAGTTGGCTGTTCAACAACGAAGAAATCAGCACCGACTCCACTATCAGCGATTTGAAACAAACCGGAGTGTATCGTCTGAAAGTAACCGACAGGAATGGCTGCCAGATAGAACTGGGGGCAGGACAGGGGCAACAAATCAACCGTTCCAGCCTGCCGAGTGTCACTGTGGAAACAACAGATGTGTTGTGCTATGGCGACAGCACGGGAACTGCCAAAGTGACTGTTGTAATACCCGCCGAACCTTACGCGCCCTACACGCTCACTTGGTCGAATGGCGATACCGGCGAATCGTCCAATCATTTTTCGAAAGGAACTCATTTTGTGACAATTACGGACACAAATGGCTGTTCTTCCACACATATATTCACCATCGGGCAGCCGGAGCCGTTGTCGTTGTTTTTTCAGAACTTTAACAACCCCAACTGCTTCGGCGGCAACGATGGTTATATACAAACGGAAACTTCGGGTGGTGCCGGAAATTATACTTATCTTTGGTCAACGGGCGACACCACTGCGAATATAGGTAATTTGCCCAAAGGCAGTTATTGGGTGCGAGTAACCGATGCCAATGGCTGTTCGTATGAAAAGCAAATCACTTTGAGAGAGCCGGAGCCGTTGATTTTAAGTTTTTCGGACGTGAAAGAGCCGCAATGCTTTGGCTACAGCAACGGCTATATACACACGGCAATCACGGGTGGTGCAGGCGATTACACTTACCGGTGGTCAACCGGAGCCACCACAGCGGATATCGACAACCTGCCCAAAGGCGATTATTGGGTGCGGGTGACGGATGCTAATGGTTGCAGCGACGAGAAACGTATTACGCTGGATGAGCCGGAGTATCAAACCGTCTTTCTGGGAGCAGATATATTGATGTGTCCGGGCGGTCAAGTGACCCTTGATGGTTACGATTATGCGGCATATCGTTGGTTTACAGCCGAAAAAGGGACTATCTCCAACGACCGCTATTTGACGGTCAAAGAAGCCGGGCATTACTTTTTGGAAGCGACTAACAGCACGGGTTGTTCGGTTTGGGGCGACATCTCGGTAGCCATCGGGCAGAGTGCCCTGCAAGCCGATTTCTTAATAGCTTCGGAGGCTGAGGTGGGTCATACGCTGGTTATTTACGAACTTTCAAATATGGCATTAGACAGTTTGGTATGGAACTACGATACCGCGGTTTTTGAACGAATAGAAACGGATGATGCGCAGTACATTTTAAACTTAAAATGCTTGCAAACAGGCATATACAACATTGATTTGTTCGCCTATTCGGGTGGTTGCTATTCTCAGGCAATCAAGCAGGTGGAGGTGGTGGAAATCCGTGATGAGGATGAGGATGCTTACGATGGCTGGGGCAGCCAAGAGCCGCTTATCAAGTCGCTAAATCAATTCCCAAATCCAACCAACGGGGTATTTGCCGTAGATTTGGAACTGCGAGAAGTTGCCGATGTCAGGGTCCTTATCTATGAAGTGGCTTCCGGCGCGTGTGTCAATATGCGCAACGAGCAGGGCGCAAACAGATACTCGCTGTTCTACAACAATAATCAGAAATTTAACAAGGGTGTTTATGTTTTGATTGTAACGGCAGGAAATGAACGGCGGCAGGTGAAAATCATCGTTGAATAGTTATGAGTTATGAGTTATGACGCATAGTTTTTGTCCCGCCGGGACAGCACTTTATTAACCGTAGACTTCAGTCTACGGGAGTGACGGAGCCAACACCCCAAAGTCCTGCATGGGACGGCACATTGTTATTCAGCAAAATTGCAACCATCTCAAGTGCCGTCCCATGTGGGATAAAACACCGTTTGCAAAAGATAGCACCTGAAAAGAAAAAGATTTAGCAACGAACTATACCAACAAGTTTTTGGAAAATTAATGGGCACTATCTACGAGCGCAAATGCCCGGATTTGATTATTGACGGCGAATTTTATGAATATGAGAGTTATGAACCGCCATTCAAAAAAGAAAAATTATCTAATATGCTCTCACAAGGCTTGAAACAATCTTCCCGAATTATTATCAATAATGAGCAAGGTGCTGACGATTACGTTATTTTGCAAAACATACATAACAGATTTTTTTATGAAAAGCAAAATATTGACGAAGTCTGGCTTTTTGAAAACGGGATAGTCAGGTTATTATATACAAAACGAAGGGAGTAAAAATACCCCCTCCATTGTTTACAAGCAGTAACGGTACCAATCCGTCCCACGGGTGCCTATCCTCAGAAAGACTTCGATATCTTCTCCGTTTCCAGTCCGAATCATAATTGGCCATGATTTTATCTTTCAGATATCTGCCGCAAAGGTACGACATTATTTTCGATTTACCAAATATTTTTTTGCTGTGGTTAAAAAAATCACTCGTTTCATTCATTAGCCTATTTGTTTCAAAATAATGTTTACCTTTGCAGCGCAATAGAAAAACCGTAAAAAAAATTACCCGATGGAACATTTCTCATTATTTAAAACCTTTCCCAATGGTGGGTACGTTGAAATCATAGATGGATATAGCCAAAAATCCGACCATGACGATTTACTTGCTATTGCGCTTTTCTTTGCCCGGCAAGGTCATATTGTACAAATTCCAACAGCAATCCATTTCAAAAACGAACTATACCAACAAGTTTTTGGAAAATTAATGGGCACCATCTACGAGCGCAAATGTCCGGATTTGATAATTGATGGCGAATTTTATGAATATGAGAGTTATGAACCGCCATTCAAAAAAGAAAAAATATCTAATATGCTGTCTAAAGGCTTGAAACAATCATCGCGACTTATTATCAATAACCTTAAATCCGCAATTATTTTTTTAGATAAAAAATGCAAAGCGTTGAAAATCAAATCATTACAACGCTTTGCGGTTTGAAAAATTTTCACTACTTTTGGTGCGTGAAACAAACAAAAAAGCAATAAAAAGCAATTTCAGATGACAAAAGTACAAAA
>BNTU01000099.1 GCA_025996835.1 Bacteroidia bacterium | reverse complement strand
GCAAGGTGGATGTGACTACAATAACTCAGGCAGCGTTTGACAGCTATTTAAACGAAACTAAACCCTTCCCGTCGGGTGCCCGGCACATTCTGTCCGCCGCTAAGCCGTGTGAATTGAATGGCGGCGACTTCGACATTGGCGGAGAAGGCATCAGTTTTCACAAACAAGGCACGACCTGGCATGGTGACTCAACCTATCGTCCTGCCGGTGGCGACCCCATTAATAAAGTTAATATCTGGAACGATAATCCTGCCTACCACGGAATAGCATGGGCTAATGATGGTGACTGGGTAGTTTACACATTAGAGGTGCAAGACCCCGGAGTATATAAAGTGGAAGTTTGCCATTCGGGGAACAGCGGTCATTCAGTATCTTGCGACATTGATTATTTGAATTATTGGGGTACTCTCAGTTTTCCCGGCATCACTTGGGGGCAAACGAGCTATACGACAGTCGGAACGGTCAATTTGGGTGCAGGGAAACACAAAATGAAATGGACTTTTTGGGGCAACCCCGGTTTCATGGGTTTAAGATTTACCAAAGAATAAAAAAGACACGAGATATGCCGCTTCCAATAAACATAAATCAGTTGCTCAAAGGTCGAGTGATTGAGTGGGACAGACTGGAATTTAAAAAAGGATGGAATCCCGAAGAAGTCGTCCGAACGATGTGTGCTTTTGCCAACGATGTTAACAATTGGGGCGGAGGTTATATCGTCATTGGCATAGAAGAAGTGGACGGGAAACCGGTTTTTCCACCTGTCGGCTTACAAGACAACCAATTAGACCAAATGCAAAAGGAATTGGTGGAACTCAGCCATAAGATAGAGCCGCATTATCTTCCGGTGACCGAGCCTGTGATTTATCAGGACAGATGGATTTTTATAATATGGGTTCCGGGTGGCGACGGTCGCCCCTACAAAGCCCCTCAAACATTGGGCAACAAGGCGCAAAAGCGGGTTTATATCCGGCAAGGTTCCGTTACCAAACCGGCAAGCAAGGATGAAGAACGTTTTTTGAATACCATCTCAATTGCCCTGCCATTTGATGACCGGATTAACCTTCAAGCAAGCATTCACGATTTGGATAAAGATTTGATGACTGAGTTTTTATATAGTGTGGACAGCGAACTTTATAAAGAGGCCTCCGATATAAGCAAAGAAGAATTGTCTCTGCGGATGCAACTCCTGAAAGGTCCCAAAGAATACCTGCGCCCCATCAATGCCGCACTGCTTTTCTTTAATCCGGAGCCGCATAAGTTTTTTCGTGGTGCCATTTCGGAAGTCGTTTTATACCAGGATTACGATGGAATCACGTTTACAGAAAAGACATTCAAAGGTTCACTTTTCAAACAGATACGGAACTTGTTGGAATACCTGAAAAGTGTTGTCTTGACCGAAAAGATTATTAAAATTCCGGGACAAGCCGAAGCCTTGCGGATTTGGAATTATCCGTATCAGGCTGTGGAAGAGATAGTTGCGAATGCTTTTTATCATCGTTCATACGAAAATGTAAGTCCCATTGAAATAAGTGTCTATCCCGATAAAATGGTGGTGCTCTCTTTTCCCGGTCCCTTGCCACCGGTGGACAAAGAGATGCTTAAAAAGAAAAAAATAATTTCCCGTGAATACCGCAACCGCCGCATCGGAGATTTCCTGAAAGAATTGGATTTGACCGAAGGCAGAGGCACCGGTTTCCCAATTGTGTACGGCAAAATGGCGCAAAACGGTTCGCCGAACCCGATATTTGAAACGGATGAGATTCATACACATTTCACAGCAATTTTGCCGGTGCATCCCGAATTTTTGAAAGAAGAAACGGAAGACGAGATAAATGTGCCAGCATTAGATTCGCCGAGAGCTTTGGAAATTTTGGAATTTTGTAAAGAAGCAAAGGGCAGAAAAGAAATTATGGATATGCTGGGTATTTCAAATCATCCTAATAATACTGTCCGCTATATTATTCCACTAATTAAAGAAGGGCTTATTGCTTTAACATTTCCCGAAAAACAGCGTAATCCTAATCAACAATATTATTCAACACAAATGGGATTAACTTATCTAAATTGAGTGTATAAGTTGGTGTATAAGTTGGTGTATAAGTTAGTGTATAAGTTGGTGTATAAGTTAGTGTATAAGTTGGTGTATAAGTTAGTGTATAAGTTGGTGTATAAGTTAGTGTATAAGTTGGACTAAGCTGGACTAAGCTGGACTAAGCTGGACTAAGCTGGACTAAGTTGGACTAAGCTGGACTAAGCTGGACTAAGCTGGACTAAGTTGGACTAAGCTGGACTAAGCTGGACTAAGTTGGACTAAGTTGAGTGTATAAGTTAGTGTATAAGTTGAACCAAATCGACAAAGGGTGCACGACATAATAAAAGTTAAAACTTAGAAAAACCATTGCTATTAAAAAAACATTCACTACCTTTGCCTCCGAGTTGTCATAGTGGCAATTCACAAAAAATTATGATAAATAAATTCTTTTATACTTGTTTGTCAGGCTTGCTCCTGACCTGCTCTTTCGGTTATTCACAGTCAACTACATTGAGTGGAAGCGACAACTCATGGCGGATTGCTATCAACCCGAATGGGACAATCCGAAGCTATGAGACGTACAGAAACGGCGTATGGGACAGTATTCCCTTTCGTAACGGTGACAAGTCCGGACCCTGCTGGGATGGAATAAGCCTGTCATTGGTAGATAAAAACAAGTTGCTCTTTGAGGGAACACAGAATCAAATAACCTACCGACTTCAATATACATCTGCCGGTGACCATCTTGCGCTCAAAGCAGAAATAACCAACCACTCACAATCTGAATTTTCTCCTTTAGCCGCCCGCCTTATCGTAGGCGTGAACTCCGAGATGAGAACGTTTCCGGATTGGAACAACAAGTTTTTCCCTACCTTGTTGCGGTGCGAGAAGACGCATTTGTGGGGCTACTTCATGTCTCCCACGCAACGAATATTGGGTATTTGTACTTCCGAGCCTATTGCTTCATACAATCTGAATTATATACAGGAAGGCAATATGGACTGGTCTTTTGGGCATCAGATTAAAACGGCGAGTCTTGATTTGTTGCACAGCTTGCCTTTGCCTGCACGTCATCCTCAAGACATGGTGTCACTTCGTCCGGGTGAGAAAAAGCAGTGGACCATTCATTTGGGGGAAATAGACAAGCTGGAAGATGTAAAACCTACCTTGGCTTTGTGGGGCAATAATCCATTGCTCGAATGTAGTCAATATACGGTTGCAGAAGGTGAAACGATTACATACGAGTTGTTCGGTTGCGACACTAAGACCGGCAAAATAGAGTTGCTCACTCCCTCCGGTAAAGTGATGCCTGTTTCCGAAAAGTCTATCTCGTTCAAAGAAGGCAAAGGGGTATATACCATACGTTTGACCGTCGGTGCGAAAACAAGTGAGGCGATGGTCAATGTGCGGGAAAACTGGTCGTGGTATCTGAAGAATGCCAGGGACCACGTGTTCAACTATCCGCCTATCATCGGTTTATCGTGCGAACAATATTATGGTTACTATACCGCATTCATCGGCACAAAATATTTCCCTGATAAAGCGAAGGATAGAGTGCTCATCAAGCGATTTGAAAACGACTTGGCACGGATGTGGGATACTGTTTCATGGACGCCCAATCCGGATGTATATCCTGGTCGCTTACAGAACCACTCAACGACCATGGGCATTTTAGTCAAACTGTGGGAGGCCACCAAGGAACTAAAGTATTTGGAACAGGCAGCCCATATTGCCGATTACCTGGCTTCAGATAAAGTACAAACTTCGGATGGTGTCTATCGTAATAACGGTATCTATTATTCAGCAGTTGTTTACCCTGCAAAGTCAATGTTAGAATTAGCCGTGTGTGAGAAACGGCTTATGTCCGAACCTGTTTGGAAAGAGCGGTATGAGCGGCATTTCAATTCTGCGGCCCGTGCCATCAACGACTTGTTGATACGCAGGGATGATATTGATACAGAGGGCGACCTGACTTTTGAGGACGGTATGATTGCCTGTTGCGCTCTTCAATTAGGATTATTTGGGTTATGGCAAGAAAACGAAGAACTGAAAAGCGTTTACGCCAATGCTGCGAAGTATGTTTTGGATAAACACCAATGCCTGGAGCAACTCCAGATACCGGATACGCGCATGAGAGGGGCAACACTCCGATATTGGGAGGCTCTGGATGTCTTCTTCCTTCCGAACCAAGTGATGAATTCGCCTCACGGGTGGACAGGCTGGAAAATATATGCCTCTTACTACCTGTATCTGCTTACCGGAGACGAGTTTTACCTTCGTGATTTCATGGATACACTTGGTGCATCGGCGCAAATCATGGCTCATACAGGAAAACTCCGATGGGCATTTCTTCCCGACCCGTTTGTACAAGCAAAAATACTTGTAGAAAATCCCCAACAGCCACGGGCAGCAATACAGGTGGACACTGTTATAGGAGAGCAATATTTAGATATGATTAGCCCTTGGTACCGTCCGGACGACGAAAGCGGCTTTTATTTCTTTGGGCAAGGGCAAGATGGGCTTGGGGAACGAGGTGCAGCCGGTGACAACACGGTACAGGAGATTTTCAAGGTCATGGAAGAATGTGCCCTCACGCAGGCATACCTCATTGTACGTGAAGATGGCTCCTTCCAAGCGTGGAATTGCAAAGCAACGAAGAAGGGGGCGACAATAGAGGTTGTACCCAATGAGCGTTATATCGACAAGTTACATGTGAACAGCAAAATACCGACCACCGTAACCGTTTCCCTGAACGGGAAAAAGCATAAAAAAGAAGTAACCGGTATGCAATGGATTGGTGAGCAACCACCATTTTTACTTACACAATCGGCGTCATCGGCGTCGGCGCAACGGATTGATATTACCACACGCCAAGATACTTCGCGCATCTTATTGAATCCCGATAAAGGATGGTATCATCACTATATGGATAATAGTATCACGGCCTACGGATTGACGAGCGAAGCCGAGTTAGACACTTTTCCCGGAATGCACCATCTATTTATACGTATTCCTTGGGTTTATCTCGAACCGGAAGAAGGACAATTCCGGTGGGAAACCATTGATACGGTCGTAACTCGTTATGCCGCTAAAGGTTATAAATTTTCCCTTGACATTACTTGCAAGGAGACGATGGGCGACGCGCTGCCTTATGCTACGCCTCAATGGGTGGAAAAAGCCGGAGCCAAAGGGCAGTTGATAGATAGTTGGGGTTCGGTGAATTGGGAACCTGATTACAACGACCCTGTATTTCTCGAAAAGTTGAACAATTTTCATAAAGCTATGGCTGCCCGTTACGATGGGGCAGAATGGCTGCAAGACGTGACCACCGGCAGTATTGGCGAATGGGGAGAAGGACATTCGCGCCAGCGAGTGCCGGCGGATGTTGTCATCAAGCACCTTGACATTTTGCTGAACAACTACAAGAATACACAGATTGTAATTGGAGATGATTACTTGCGGAATGGTAAACCGGAAGAAGAAACAAAGGTTTTGCGGGAGTATGTGAAAAAGAAGCGTGTGTCGTACCGAGACGACAGCATTTTATATGAAGGTGTGATTGACTGTCCGGGGTCTATCCAGAACGTTGCTTTTTTTGAAGATGTGTGGAAAGATTCGCCGACAACACTTGAAATGTGTCATTACTATTACTATAAAGACAAGTACTGGAGCATACCAAACGGATATGACAAAGGATTAGACATCATAAAGGACGCTATTCGTGTAGCACATGCCACATTCATCAGCCCGCATGGTCATATCGGCGAATGGCAAAAAGATAACCCGCAAGCGGCGTGGGATATCATCAACAGGATTGGTTATTGGATTGTTCCCGAATGGGCAGAATTGAAACTGCACGAAAAGCAGTTGAACCTGTCTGTCGCATGGAACAACAAGGGTGTTGCTCCGGCTTATAAACCGTATCTCCTAAAAATTTTCCTGATTGATAAGAAGGGGCAAAAGAAAGAATTGCCGTCAACCGACGCGGGCAATAGGGAGTGGTTGCCGGGAATCACAACAGCACACTACACCTTGGATGCTTCCGGTATTTCCAAAGGAATATATGAAGTGGAAATACTATTGTATAAGCAGTTTAGAAATGGAAGTACCCGCCCTGTCCAACTTGGTTTGAAGCAAGAATATGAGAGCCCTTCAGGTGCATATAACATAGGAACAATAAAATTATGATGCTTGATAATCTTTTAATAATGAAAAAAGGAATAAAAAGGATGTTGTCGCTTTGGCTCGTCTGTTTGATGATGCCATTGCAAATTTTTGCGCAATCGTCTGTTTACGAGGTTGCCAACATTATACAACAAACCGCTTGGAAAACGAAGCAGATAACAGAAGATGTGGTTTTGAAACAAGCACAACTTGAGATTTTCGATTCCAAGCAAACAATCAGTATGCTCGCCCTTCAACCCGCTTCAACTGCAAAATTAGCAATCTATGATGGGGGTGACAATCTTGACTTAACCAGCGAATTATGCAAACAGGTGGATGCGGTTGCAGGCGTTAATGCTTCCTTTTTTTCGTTGGAAGCAGGCAAAGGTTCCATTGATTTTGTTCGCGTCAACGGAACTGTTTTGCACGAAAGCAGAAGTAAATCCCGGAATGCCGCTATGACCATTGACGAATCGGGAATTAATTTTCTCAAACGCGACACAACGGATGCGAAGTGGGAAAATAAGATTGATTGCGAAAATGTAATTGTTTCCGGACCACTGATAATGGAAAACGGGGAAGTTGCCAAATTAGGCCAGGATGCGTATTTGAAGAACCGGCATCCTCGCACTTTTGTAGCGACCAAAGCAGATGGAACAATCTTGTTGATTGTAGTTGACGGAAGAAATGCGAATGCTGCCGGAATGAGCCTCTACGAACTCTATGTTTTGGCAAAATCGCTGGGTTGTGAGCATGCAATGAATTTCGACGGGGGTGGTTCATCAACCATGTATGTGCGTGGCGAGCCTGATAATGGCGTGGTGAATTATCCGTGCGATAACAAACAATTTGACCATGCAGGCGAACGCCGCGTAGGCAATGTCATTTATATAAAATAACAATCGTATGTCAAAATTATTCAATATCAGTATCAGCGTCTTTCTAATCCTGTTGTTGGCATCTTGCCGTCAACAGGCAACAGTGCAAGAGGAGAGATTGGAGTTGGTTACCTATCCTTTTGGTGACCCCGACCCTGTAGCCCACCCGGGGAGCAGCTTTTATCCGTATTTCAAGTTTGAAGGCTATTCCCACACGGGGGAGCCGCAAACGTGGAATACAGTCGTGTTGGAGAACGATTATATCCGCGTGACCGTGCTTCCTGCTTCTGGTGGGAAGATATGGGGTGCTGTGGATAAAACCACCGGCGAGGAGTTTATCTATTTCAACCACGTGGCGAAATTCCGCAACATATCCATGCGGGGACCCTGGACTTCGGGCGGTATCGAACTCAATTTTGGCATCATCGGTCATGCGCCCACTACCGCCTCGCCGGTCGATTATTACACCCGCAAGAACGACGACGGCAGCGCCAGTTGCTTCGTATCGGCTTTCGACAGAGTAACCCGCACCGAATGGCAGGTGGAAATCAATCTTCCGGCAGACAAGGCGTATTTTACGACTTCCGTCAACTGGCACAACACCTCGCCGCTGCCCCGCCCGTATTACCAATGGATGAATGCCGCCTACAAAGCAGCGGATGATTTGGAACTGTTTTTCCCCGGACAACATTACATCGGTCATGACGGCGATGCCCACGAATGGTCAGTCGATGAACAGGGCAGGGACTTGTCCAAATACAGGCAGCAGACCTTCGGCGGCGACAAGTCGTATCATATCTTGGGCAATTACAATGGTTTCTATGGAGCCTATTATCAAAACAGCCAACACGGCTCGGTGCATTACGCTCCGTTCAACGACAAATTGGGCATGAAATTCTTTCTCTGGGGATTGTCGCGGCAGGGCATGATATGGGAAGACCTGCTCACCGACACCGACGGGCAGTATGTGGAATTGCAATCGGGAAGACTTTATAATCAAGCGGTTGCCCACAGTCAATCTACGCCTTTCAAGCAATACGCCTTTGCGCCTTACGGCACGGACACCTGGACGGAATACTGGTATCCGGTGAAGGCAACCGGAGGCATTGCGAAAGCCAACGATTATGGTGCCTTGAACGTAGCCAAAAGCGACGGAACGGTGACACTCAGTTTCTCACCGGTGCAGAAAATCAACGATGATATTGTGGTCAAAGCAGGCGACAAAGAAATATTCAGAAAACATTTGTCATTGAATGTTTTGCAGACTTGGACGGAAACCATAAACCTGACAGGTTTTAAAGACCTAACAGGTTTGCAGGTCATTCTGGGCGATAATCGTTTGGTTTATTCCGAAAAACCGGAAGATAATCTGTTGTCGCGTCCGGTTGTTTCGCCGGACAATTTCGATTGGAACAGTGCTTATGGCTTGTATCTGCAAGGCGAGCAGGAAATATACAGCAACCGGTACGGCACAGGAGTGGATTGGCTGAAAAAATCCTTGGCAATTGAGCCGTTCTTTATTCCGGCAATCCGGGATTTGGGTTTTGTTTACTATCAACAGGGAAATTATGCCGCAGCAGATTCCTGCGCCCGCATCATCTTGTCTATCAACACCTACGACCCCGACGGCAATTTCCTGTACGGTTTAACAAACAGCCGCCTGGGTAAAAGCATTGATGCCATAGACGGGTTCAAAATAGCCGCCTTGTCGCCTTCGCACCGCATCCCGGCAAACATCGGTCTGGCAAAAGAATTTGCCAAAAAGAAAAATTGGGTGCAAGTGCTGCACTATACGGGTGCAAACACGGAGAGCCACTCTACAAATGTCGAATCCCTGCAATTGCAAGCGGTCGCTTATCGCAAATCAAGCAAAAACAGGGAAGCGGATAATCGCCTCGCACAAATAGAAAAAATACTGCCTCTGAATCATTACGCCCGTTTTGAAAAATACCTGCGTAGCGGCTCAGAGAAAGAGAAAAAGGAATTTTTGCGCTATATCCGCAACGAACAGCCCCGCGAAACTTTTATGGAAATGGCAGGCTGGTACGAAAGCATTGCCTGCAACGAAGAAGCACTCACGCTGTACGATTTAGCACCGGACTATCCCATAGCACTCTATCGTTCCGCCTACCTGCTGTATCAACAGGGCAACGAACAATACAAAACAGCATTGCAACGCGCCGAATCGCTTCCTACGGAGATGGTTTTCCCCTTCCGCACCGAAACCGTTCCGGCATTGGAATGGGCTGTCGCTCAATCAGACAATTGGGTAAACAAATACTATTTAGGCATCCTATACGCCTTTTTAGATAGAAAAATGCCACACCCGTCCCATGAGTCCCTGTTAGAACAATGCGCCAATCTCCCCCAAGTCCCGTCATTCTACCTCACACGAGCACAATACCGCCAAGGCGAGAAGAAATTGGAAGACCTGTTGCGTGCAGAACAATTAGATAAATCATGGCGAGCAGGCATAGCTTTGATTCGCTACTATCAAGAGGCGAAACAATATGACAAGATGTATGAAAAAGCAAAGGAATACACGGCTTTATTCCCGGAAAATTATGAATTGGGATTGAAATATGCCGCAGCGATGCTTGCCATGAAGCACTACCGTGAATGCACGGATTATCTGACACACCTGAACGTTTTGCCTAATGAAGGAGCCGGCGAAGGGCGGCGCGTATATCGCGAAGCATGGTTGAAGTGTGCTTTGCAGAATATCCAATCAGGCAACTATAACGCTGCCTTGTCGGATATTGAAAAGTCTAAACTATGGCCCGAAAATTTGGGCGTAGGCAAGCCTTATGATGCAGACATAGACCTGCGTGCGGAAGATTTCATCACGGCTTATTGCAATGCAAAAATAAGTGGTAAAAAGCCACCAATATATAACGCCTACTTTGCCGCACAGCCTGCTCCGGATGCTGTGATACAGGAAATTCAGAAGATTTGTAAATAAAAAAAAATCAGCCGCGCAACACTCTTTTAAAGCGCACTAAAAACTCATCCGCAAGTTCGTGTGTGACACAAAGTGGCGGCAACAGGCGGAAAATATGCGTGCCGGTTGCGCCGGTGAACACTTTTTCGTCGAACAGCAACTTGTCGCGCATCGGTTTGACAGGCTCGTCAAATTCGACCCCAATCATCAAGCCATGTCCGCGCACTTCTTTGATTTCAGGGATGTTGTGCAGTTCGTCCATCAGATGTTTGCCCACTTTGGCGGCGTTGTCGAGCAAATTCTCTTCTTCCATCACTTCGAGCACCGCAAGCGCAGCCGTGCATGCCAATTGGTTGCCGCCAAAAGTGGTTCCGAGTTGTCCGTGTATCGCCTCAAACTTCGGTGCGATGAGTACGCCCGAAATCGGAAATCCGTTGCCCATGCCCTTCGCAATCGTAATCAGGTCGGGGCGAATGTCGGCAAATTGGTGGGCAAAAAACTTCCCCGTGCGCCCGTAACCCGACTGTATCTCGTCCAAAATCAGCACAGTG
>BNTU01000098.1 GCA_025996835.1 Bacteroidia bacterium | reverse complement strand
CTCGCCGCCTTCGTCAATGGATGAACAACCACAAATGTATCGTCCTCATACATTTTTTCGGCTTCCGTTTCTTTGATATGGCGAACTTTTTGCCGATTAGACACCAACTCGTTCTTTTGCATCTTTGCTCGTTTTTAATGATGGTGCAAAGATACAACCGCACTTCCGTCAAAAGCTGTCGGAAGCAAAAATAATTTAGCCAAAAAAGCAAATCACAGTTCTAACAGTTCATATTTGTTTTTGCCGATGAATACGATGACTGCGGCTTTCAGGTCGGGGTGGTCGGCGAAACGGTGCGATTGGCGGTATTTCGCTATTTGTTCTTGTCCCTCTTGCTTTTGTTTGGCTATTTCGGAGGCTTTGGCTCCGGCTTTGCAGTATTTGAGTTCAAATAGCCATTCATATTTCACTTGTGGCACCAAAGGATTGCGTTGCAGGTAGATGTCGGCGCGCCCCGGTACGGCTTCGTATTCACTCATCGGAATGTATAATCGGCTCATAAACAGGTAGGCAAGCAAAAATGCTTTTATATATTTTTCATCGAAGTTCTGCAAATCATGGTCGGACAGTTTGCTGAAAGCGTTTTCCGAAACATAACTGATAAACCGCCCCAGATTGCCCTCCATCGCCAATGCGATAATGGCTTCGTCCAGCGGTCGTGATTGTACCGTCATGTCGGGAGAATTTTCGTCAGTCATCAGCAGGATGTATTCCCAATACAATGTTCGGATGGAATAATTTGGAATTTCCAACCTCAGTTTGCCCATTGCCGGTTCTTTGATTGTCAGCAGTCCCATATAAAACAGCAGGGAGATAAAATAGCGGTCGTCATTAATCCGGTCGATGGAGAACTTTTGCAAAACTTCCGCAACAATTCCGTTGTCTTTAATTATCTGAATCAGCGTTTCGCGATTTTTGTCGGTTTGGATTAATCGTTTCAGTCGTCCGTAATCTGTTTTCAAATTCTCGTCAATAATGGCTTTAGGCGGTTTTTGTCGTTGCAATATCTGGTAAAAAAAATAAAGCACCATAGCCGGATTATATACTCTGCTCTTCCCCTCCTCACAAAACAGATAGCCATCATAATAAGTTGGCATATCAACGGCAATAAAATCCGCATTAACTCCTGTTTCGTGCATCAGCCAATCTACTTCTTCCTGCGTGAAGCCCATCATCTCGTTGTATTTAGGCGCAAGCGTGAAGTTCATTGAGATATTATACCCGCTGGTGAGGTCGTCAAGCATCACCGGCGAGATGCCGGTGATAAAAGTGCGGCTGGCAACAAATTTTGTGGAGGCTTTTATCCTTTCGTAAAAATCGCGAACCAAGCCGTTGGCAGCAATCATTGTTTTGTACAAGTCTTTACCTAAAAGGCTACCCATTGCAATAAGGTCGTTGGCAAAGTGGTCGTATTCGTCAATGATGAAATAGACTTTCACATTATCCGTTTTTGCCGCCTGAAACACCAAATCCATTGCCATGATACCCATGTTGGAATTGTCTATTTGTCCAATGTAGTGCGCTGCTTCCGAAAAAACATCTTGATAGGTGCGAAAGAAGTGGCGGACAGTATTTTGCACTTTGCCGGAAAAAGATTTTACAAACCCTTCTTCGCTCGAAGTGTCCATGCCCGAAAAATCGAATTGCAAGATGGCATACGCATTTCTTTCCGGCGTGGGGTGCTTGCCTATATACAGGTCGCCAAACAACATATCGAAATTTTTCGCTTCGTTGAGGTCGTAATAATACGCCAATGTCGTAAAAAACAAACTCTTGCCGAACTTGCGCGGGCGAATGAAAAACTGATTGGGGTTGGATTCTTTTTCCAACATCTCTATGTACATGGTTTTATCCACGTATGCATAGTTGTCTGTCCGCATGCTTTTGAAATTGGAAATGCCGTAAGGCAATCTTTTGTACGTCTTTGCTTCCATTTTTATGAATTTAGACCACAAAGGTAGGTAAATTATTTGTTAATAATATTTAGACTTAACCAATACGATACTGATGGGAGGGCGTAAATAATTTTTTCACCTCAAAATCCGCGTTGCCGCATGGCTTCAAAGGTGAGGATGGCTGTTGATACGCTCACGTTGAGCGAGTCGATGACGCCTCGCATGGGGATTTTGATGCGGGTGTTGGCTTGTTTGAGCCAAAAATCGGTCAGCCCGTTGGCTTCTGTGCCCATGATGATGGCGGATGGGGCGGTGAAATCGGTGTCCTGATACCATTGTGTTGCGGTCAGTTCGGCGGCGAAGGTGCGTATGTGCTTTGTGTGCAGGAAATTACGGGCTTCTTCGTTGCTGCATACGGCAACGGGCACTGTGAACAGACAGCCGACGCTCGACCTTACTACATTGGGGTTGTAAATATCCGTTGCGGGGTCGCAAACGATGACGGCATCGGCTTTGGCGGCATCGGCGGTGCGCAAAATTGCTCCCAAATTGCCGGGTTTTTCCACTGCTTCCAACACGATAACAAACGGATTGTCAGGCAGTTGCAAATCCTGTAAATTGTGCGATTTGGGGTGCGCCAACGCCAAAATCCCGTCCGAGCCTTCGCGGTAGGCAATTTTTTGAAACACGGCTTCGCTCACTTCCACCGCCATTTCATTCCCGTGTCGGCAAGCCTCTGACACTAATGGCATCACCTCCGGATAATTCGCTGTGTGCAACAATTCGGGGCAGACAAACACCGCTTCAAACCGGTATTTTCCGGCTATTGCCAGACTGATTTCGCGGGCACCTTCTATCACAAAAAGTTGCTGTGCCTTGCGCTCGGAGGCTTTTGCGGTGAGCAGACTGATGTTTTTGATGCGACTATTTTGCAGACTCGTGATGCGCTCCATACAGGCGTTGATTTTTGGGGGTGCTTTTATTCGCGGATGATGAAAAGTTCTTCGTTCGGCTTCACCATTTGATATTGTTCGCGGGCGAGCTTTTCCAAATTTTCCTTGCTGGATTTCAGCAGTTCCAACTTTTCCTTATTGGCTTGTTTTTCAGCACTATAATAGTCAATTTCATCCTCCAATTGCTGAATTTGCCGGTCGTAACTGATGCGTTTGAACAAAGTGTGTTCGTTGAAAAACAAAAACAGCAGCAGAAACACCCCCACCGCGACCCAATACTTGCTGAATTTGACGGTTGTCAATTTAGCTGCATTCCTTGCCTGTTTCACTATTTTTTCTCCTGTCGACATGACTTTTTTTGCGCAAAGGTACGAAAAAGTTATGAGTTATGAGTTATGAGTTATGAGTTTTTTTTGAAATATCACCATTTATAGGTATTGCAGGAGCAAAAAAAAGGCTCTACCTTTGCAGCCGAAAATGAGAAATCTATTGCGAATTACGAATTACAAATTGCGAATCAAGTCGGCGATGACAATGGTGGCATCTGTCATTGCGGGCTTGACCCGCAATCCCCGCCTCTGCTTTGTAATCTTCCTGCTACATTCCCCGGTCCTGCTTTCCCAAAATCGCACCCAATTGCCGGACAAGGACAGCGTGAGGACACTTCAAGAGGTGGTTGTTACTACCTCGCTGAAGCAGTCGCCAACATTGACGAAACAGGCTGTGGCGTTCACCGCTCTCTCCTTGACTGACATTGAGAAGGGGCGCGTGTCCGACCCCAAATCGCTCTCTTTTTTGACACCCAATCTTTATATGCCCGATTATGGGTCGAAGATGACCGGTTCGATTTACGTTCGTGGCATTGGGGCGCGTATGGAGCAGCCTGCGATGGGGCTTTATGTGGATAATGTGCCGGTGCTCAACAAAAACAATTTTGACTTCGATTTTCAGGATATTCAGCGGATTACCGTTCTGAGAGGTCCGCAGGGTACTCTTTACGGGCGAAATGCGATTGGCGGCGTGATAAATATTCAAACGCTGTCGCCTTTCAATTATAGCGGTACGCGCCTGTCTGCGGGATATGGTAGCGGCAATGAGGTTGATGTTGCAGTCTCCACCTACCAACGTCCCAACAGCGATTTTGGCTACTCGGTGGCGTTGCGGCATCATCAAAGTGGCGGTTTTTACGTCAATCAGTACGATGGCACGCAATGCGACCGGATATTGAACGATGGGCTGCGATTGCGCTTGCAAGGGCGGCTCTCGGAGCGTTGGAGTGTAGATAACACATTGTCAATGAACATTGTACGGCAGGGTGGATTTGCCTACGCTCGCTACGACGAAGCAACGGGGGAGGCATTGCCCATCGACCACAATGACCCTTGCACCTATCGCCGCACGGGGTTGAGTGAGGGGCTTACGCTGCTTTATCGCGGCGATGCCCTGCAATTTTCGAGCACCTCCTCGTGGCAATATACCGATGACAAGATGGTGCTTGACCAGGATTTTACGCGCCGATCCATGTTTACGCTGGCTCAGGCGCAAACGGAACAGGCTTTTACACAGGAGTTTGTGTTGAAGTCGAAGGATGCGGACAGCCGTTGGGAATGGTTGAGCGGTGCGTTCGGATTTTACAAAAACGTGGATATGGATGCTCCTGTTACTTTCAAAAAAGACGGGATAGACGAACTTATTTTGAATAATGCCAATACGGGTATCCACACGGCTTTTCCCTCAGCGGATTTGTTGTTTGAGGAAGATGAGTTTGTGATACAAAGCCTGTTTAAGTTGCCTGTGCTGGGGGCTTCGGCTTTTCATCAGTCATCGCTTCGGTTCAACCGCTGGAAACTGACAGCCGGTTTGCGTTTCGACTACGAACACACCGGCATTCGTTACCACAATTTTGCCGACATACATTACCGCTTCACATACAATATGCAGGATTATAAACCACTCCATACGGAATTAAAATCTCAAAACAGCACGGCATTTTACGAGCTAACACCCCATTTTTCTGCTTTATATGATGCCGATTTTGGTAGCATCTACGCCACCGTAGCACGGGGCTACAAGACCGGAGGCTACAACACGCAGATTTTTTCGGATATTCTGCAAAATCAAATGATGAATGACCTGATGGATGATTTGGGCTTTAGTTTTGATATTGCGGATGCCACCTACGACCCCAACTCTGCCATCGCCTATAAGCCTGAGCATAATTGGAATTACGAGATTGGTAGCCATTTGCATTTTCTTGATAATAAGCTGTTTGTAAATACAGCTTTGTTTTACATTGACTGCTACGACCAGCAACTCACGGTGTTTCCCTCCGGCAAAAGCACCGGTCGAATGATGTCAAATGCCGGACGGACAAGCAGTTATGGTGCCGAAGTCGATTTAAGATATGCCTGCAATGATTTGACCCTGACCGGCAGTTATGGGCACACCACCGCCCGTTTTCGCACTTACAATGACGGCAACACTGATTATGCCGACAAATACGTCCCGTACGCACCTCAAAACACCGCTTATTTGTGCGGAGAGTATCGGTTTAATCTGAGCGAACAGCCTGTAAATCAATTGCTTTTGCGAATGGACTGGCGGGGTGTCGGGCGCATTTATTGGAACGAAAGCAACACCTTGTCGCAGCCCTTTTATGGCTTGTTGGGCAGCTCGGTCAGTTGGAAGCGGGACAAGTTTTTGGTCAGCCTGTGGGGCAATAATTTGATGAATGCTGTGCATAACATCTTCTATTTCAAGTCGGTAGGAAATTCTTTTGTGCAGCGGGGCAAACCGTTTCAAATGGGGGTGTCTGTCCGACTTGATGTATGATTTTTTTTCGTATCTTTGCACCTCCTTAGGAAATAAAATAGATATAAAATAGATATAAAATGAAGATAGTAAATGTTTTGTGTGCAGCGACAGCGGCAGTAGTGATGATGGTTTCGTGTGACAATGAGGAACCGAAAAAGCTGCCTCCGCTTCCTATTGAAAGTGGTGCATATATAGGGCGTGTGCAGGTGGACGCGCCGTTTTATGAGCAGGATAATGTGTTAGTCACATTCAAAGACAGCACTGTGGCAACTATTATCATTCACAATGTAAAATTTGCTTCAAATATGCCCTATCTAAATGACATGACGATTGACAGTATTTCCGTCACGAAGACAACCAATGATATTGTGCTGGCAGGTGAAAATCTTATACCGACAACGGCTGGTAACCCGTATGCGATGTATATCATTACTGATTTGCAAGGCAAAGTAACTTCGGACAGTTTGATAACAACAATGACGTGCGGTTCATTTCCGCTGTCATTTCGTGGAAAAAAACAATAAAAATTAAAATACAATGAACAAGAAAATTCTTTTAGCCTCATTAGGCTTGGCAATGGTGGCAACCACTTTCATGCAATCATGCAGCGATGATGACAATCCTCCTCCTGCTAAATCCGGCTCTTTTTCTTACGATGGCTTGTATGCAGGCTATCAGTCGGTAAATGGGACTGTGATAGAACTGCCCGATTTTACTCATTGGCATTATTTCGCTTTTGATGAAAATGAGGGTGTGATTGTTAAGGGCGTGAGCGATTTTGAGTTGAGTAGTCCCAATTCAACGACCCACATAGGGACTGAAGTTATCAATCAGCGCTGGCGAAAAGATACCACATGGCATATTGCGTTTCATGCTTACGATATTCGCACCAATAGCGGTGCGGCAGGGTTGGGCAGCGGTGGTGCCGTTTTGGTCGCCGATGCCACATTTTCTACGATTGCTTTGGAACAAATGTATGCCAACATAAAAAAGGCGACTGATGCCAATGTAGAAGTGGAACCGGACGCAGTTGTGACCGGTGTATTTTATCAAAATCTGGCACAAGACCCGCCTTATCAAGCAACTGAATTGTCGCTTGCTAAACTGGTTTTGAATGGCACATCAAAATCTTTTTGTTCATTCACCAAAATGGGTAGTCAATACCAAACAGCCGTTAACCCAATGGTACTCATTCTCAAAACAACCAACGGCAAGTACATAAAAATACATTTAAAGAAATTTGTTAATAGCCAAGACGAACCGGGACACTTAGTCTTCGATTACACCTTCATCCCAGAAAAATAACTCATAACTCATAACTCATAACTAAAAAAAATGACCGCCCCACTAATCACCGAAGCATTAAAAAAAGTGCGCTACCCGGGCACCGGCAAAAACATTGTCGAGGCAGGCATGGTAGCGGACAACATCCGCATAGAAGGCAACAAAATAAGTTTCTCGCTCATTTTCAACAAACCCAACGACCCATTCGCAAAATCCATAGTCAAAGCATCAGAAACAGCAATCTTGACCTACATAAGCCCCGATGTGGACATAAAAGGCAACATCTCCATACAAATTATAGGGGCATCCTCTGCGAGTGCCCCCACTAAGGATGCCCCCAATGCGGTTGAAAAGCCATTGCCGCACGTCAAAAACATCATCGCCATCTCTTCCGGCAAAGGCGGCGTAGGCAAAAGCACCATCTCAGCCAACTTGGCAGTGGCATTGGCACAAATGGGCTACAAAGTAGGGCTGCTGGATGCCGACATCTACGGTCCCAGCATCCCCAAAATGTTCGGCGAAGAAGCCGCCAAGCCCTGTATGGAGGAAGTGAACGGACGCGAATGGATTGTCCCAATCGAAAAATACGGCGTCAAATTGCTCTCCATCGGCTTTTTTGTAAACACGGAAGATGCCCTGATTTGGCGCAGTGCAATGGCAAACAATGCCCTAAAACAACTAATCACCAATGCCAACTGGGGCGAATTAGACTATTTCCTAATCGACCTCCCCCCCGGCACCGGCGACATCCATCTCACTCTCATTCAGTCGCTTAACATCACCGGCGGCATCATCGTCACTACCCCGCAAGACGTGGCATTGGCAGCAGCCCGCAAAGGCATCAGCCTCTTCCAAAACGAAAAACTAAACGTCCCCATCCTGGGCTTAATCGAAAACATGGCATGGTTCACCCCAGCAGAACTCCCCGAAAATAAATACTATATCTTCGGAAAAGATGGCGGTAAAAATCTTGCGAAAGAGCTGAACATCCCCTTGTTAGGCGAAATCCCCATCGTGCAAAGCGTGCGCGAAGCAGGGGATGACGGCAAGCCGGTTGCGCTTGATTTGGATTGCGTTATGGGGCGGGTGTTTTGCGAATTGGCGGAGAAATTGTCTGAATCAGGATTTTCAGGATTAAAGGATTGATAGGATTATTAAAAATCATGGTTTTAAGACGATGTTTTTGTTATGGACATAAATACTATTGTATCTTTTTCTTTATCTGTTCAGCTACATTCAACCCCAACTCATTCTTCCAAGCCATCAGAAAAAGCCCTTTCCCTTTGGTATGCTCTTCCCACAACTTGCCTATCGCCTCTTTCTCTTTTACGTCGAGCGTTCCGCGAAATTGCGCACCTTTGTATTCGACAATCAAAATTCGTCCGTCATTCAGTTGGGCAACAAAATCGGGATAGAATTTGTCTGTGGCTGTGGGCAAGCAAAATGAAGCGGGATTTCTTGCTACATTGCGAAGCCAATACTTTACTTCCGGCAAACCGTCGATGGCTACGGCACATTGAAATTCTTCACCGTTTTGTCCGCCATCTATTGCAGGCACTTTGTTTGCTCCCAGATAATGTTTTGTAAAACGGAAATTTCCACTGTAATACAGTTCATTGGCATATATATTGGCATTAAAATCAAAACCGTTATTAAAATCCAATTCTACACGTGCGGTTCGTTTGTCAAACAAACACGTTTGATAGGCTGTTGTCTTGGCTTTCAATCGGGCATCTGCGATTTTTGCCTCTAATTTCTTTGCTAAAACATATTTGGCAATCATTAGTTCTGTAAGTTTTAGACCGCGCACTTCGGTTAAGTGTTCTACTGCCTGCCGCAACCAATCAACCATTTGACCCTGTGGAATATCTGTCTGTTTCAACGTTTTGTCTAACCACGAAATTAGATTTACGGGCTGCCAATTTTCAATGTCAATATAGGGAATTTCCATTTGGTTATCTCCGGCGGCGGAATAGCCAAGTCGATTACCGTCAATATCAATCACAAAGCCGTGTCCTTGCGGTTCGATATTAAATTCGCCTACTTCTAATTTTGCCGAAGCGAATGTGGCAATGTCCCAATCGAAATTTTCAAAGATAATTTCAGGGTCGGCAAATTCCAATTCGCCCTGAATCTCTGCCATCAAGCGCGGTATTGCAAAGCGTTCCCCCGCTTTTGCCGGAGATTGTTCTTCTTCGCGTTTCTTGTAACAGGCAAATTTGCGTTTTATTTCATACGCCTCCGGCTCTGTCACTTGTTCGCATATTTTTTGAATATCTTCATCGGAGGTTTGTTTGGTAAATTCAATGGTGGACGTTTTTGTATCAAGCACAATGGTTGACGGAATCGCTATAACCGGAGAATTTAGTTTTACCTTGTTGATTTCAAATACTTCATTTTCAAACAGTTCCGTTTGTACCTCTATTACCGATTTGGCTTCTTCTTCCTCAAAGCCTTTGAGTTTCAATTTATCTACTAATGCACTTGCCGCTTCGCCAAAACTGCGCGACAATACATAAGCGTAGGCTTTGTTCAACGCCACTGTCTTGCGCGTTTTTGCGTAAGGCATACGCATCACCCGCCCCAAAAGTTGTTCTACTGCCGTGTTGCTTTTGACATTTGCCAATGAACATAATATGTAGGCAAACGAGCAATCCCAACCCTCTTTCAGGGCTTCCACCGTTATGATATAGCGAATAGTGCAATCGCGGGCAAAAATATCAATACCATCCAACTCTTTTTGCTCGCCGGTGGCAATGGCAATCTCGCTTTCGGGAAGATTGGCAGTTTCAATCAAGTACTTTTTCAACGCCTCCACATTGACTTCGCCGTTTTTATCTTGTGCCTGAAACAGTAATATCGGGCGAATGTAGTCACGTTCGTTGCTTGCTGCCATTTCCAATTCTGCCCGTTTGGCGATTGCCTCATCTACCGCCGTTTCCCATCCGTAATGTTCCGTTAGCGCAATGGGCAACTTTATCATTTCTTCCTCTTTGAGTTCGGAAGCGCGCACCGAATAAAGCGTGTTATTTTTTTCTTGCGGCGTGGCGGTCAGTTCCACAATAGCGGCGGGATTGATACGTCCTTGCACTTCCTGCGACAGACCGGATATAGCATTATGTGCTTCGTCCACAATCACTATCGGGCGATGATAATGCAATAAATTGGCGAACGAAAATTTAAGTGCACCGTTGTCGTCTTTTTCCATCCCATCACTTGCAGAGATATGCGTAAAGTGTGGTTCAAGGTTTTCGTTGTGCTTATATACGTTGTATTTATCGGTGTTAGATTGGCGGAAAGCCTGTATTGTGGAAACAATAACACAAGCGTTATTTTCAATATCGGCGGGGCGAATGTTAAATTTTTCGGTATCCAAATCGAAAACGCGCACTTTGCCGCCAAATTGCTCATCAATTGCTTCGCGATAGGGATGGCGAGGATTTTTCAAAGCTTCCACCGTTTGGCGGCGAATGGTATCGGAAGGCGTAAACCACAGCACCACAGGAAATTCGCGTGAAAGCCATGTTTCGCACACAATTTTGAGTGCGTGAGCGGCAATAATCGTTTTTCCACCGCCGGTAGGCACTTTCAAGCAAACGCGGGGCGTGTGCGGAATAGTTTCCCACACCACGTAATTGTCGCGTAGTCGTCCTAAACGGCTTGCAATATCCGACTCTGCCGTAATTTTTCGGTAGGCTGCTTCCGCGCCCATTATGCGGCAATCCATGAAAAACCGCGACAAT
>BNTU01000097.1 GCA_025996835.1 Bacteroidia bacterium | reverse complement strand
AAAAATGTAAATTTGAAAACGATAAAAAATGCACCTTATTTCTATGCTTTGCCGGCTGAACCCAACACATTCACCGTTTTGTGCGCGTAAAGTTTTTTCAACTCTTCGCGCGCCGGTCCGAGGTATTGACGGGGGTCAAACCATTCGGGGTGCAGGATGAAGTTCTCGCGGATAGAGGCTGTCATCGCCAAACGCCCGTCGGAGTCGATGTTGATTTTGCAGACTGCCGATTTGGCGGCGCGGCGCAACTCTTCTTCGGGGATGCCGATGCTGTCTTTCAAGTTGCCGCCATTGTCGTTGATAGTCTTCACATACTGCTGTGGCACAGACGATGAGCCGTGCAACACGATGGGAAATCCGGGGATTTTCTTTTCAATTTCCTCCAAAATGTCGAAGCGCAGGGGGGGCGGAATCAAGATGCCTTCTGCATTGCGCGTGCACTGGTCGGGTTTGAATTTGTTTGCCCCGTGCGAGGTGCCGATGGAAATTGCCAGCGAGTCCACGCCCGTTTTCGACACGAAATCCTGCACTTCTTCGGGCTGCGTGTAGGTGTGGTGTTCAGCCACAACATCGTCTTCGATGCCTGCCAAAACGCCCAATTCGCCTTCCACACTCACGTCGTATTTGTGTGCATATTCAACCACTTTGCGGGTCAATGCCACGTTTTCTTCGTAAGAATGGTGCGAGCCGTCAATCATCACGGACGAAAATCCGTATTCGATGCAACTTTGGCACAATTCAAACGTGTCGCCGTGGTCGAGGTGAAGCACGATTGGGATGTTGTAGCCCAACTCCTTCGCGTATTCCACCGCTCCCTGCGCCATGTAGCGCAGCAAAGTTTGGTTCGCATACTTGCGTGCACCGCCCGAAACCTGCAAAATCACCGGAGATTTTGTTTCCACACATGCCTGCACAATCGCCTGCATCTGCTCCATGTTGTTGAAATTGAACGCGGGAATAGCATATTTCCCCTCGGTGGCTTTCTTGAACAACTCTTTGGTGTTCACCAAGCCTAAATCTTTATAGCTTACTGCCATGATAAATAATTATTTAATTTGTTATTGTTTCTGTTTTAAAACGCTGCAAAGGTACAAAAAATTATGAATATGAAAAAAATGTTTACATCTCACTTTCTTTCAGCCGTTCCGCATTTTCGGCGATGATGAGTTGGTCAATAACGGTTTGGATGTCGCCGTCAACGAATGATGACAAATTGTAGATGGTGTAATTGATGCGGTGGTCGGTCACGCGCCCTTGTGGATAGTTGTAGGTGCGAATTTTGGCTGAGCGGTCGCCTGTGGACACCATCGTTTTGCGTTTGGACGAGATGGCATCCAGAAATTTTTGGTGCTCGATGTCGTAGAGTTTGCTACGCAACATCTGCATCGCCAAATCCTTGTTTTCCATTTGTGAGCGGGTCACCTGGCATTGCACCTGAATGCCTGTTGGCTTGTGCGTAATCTGCACTTTTGTTTCCACCTTGTTCACGTTTTGTCCGCCGGCACCGCTCGAACGTGCCGTTTGAATTTCCAAGTCGGCGGGGTTGATTTCCACATCCACCTCTTCGGCTTCGGGCAGCACCGCCACCGTTGCCGCCGAAGTGTGTACGCGCCCCTGCGTTTCGGTCGCCGGCACCCGCTGCACACGGTGCACACCCGATTCGTATTTCAATGTGCCATACACACTGTCGCCCGTAACTTCAAACACGATTTCCTTATAGCCACCAAGCGTGCCTTCGCTGAAACTCGTAACCTGCATTTTCCACCCTTTCGATTCGATGTAGCGCGAATACATTTTGAACAAATCGCCGGCAAAAATGGCAGCCTCATCGCCACCGGTGCCACCCCGAATTTCCATCACCACATTTTTACCATCTTCGGGGTCGGCAGGGATGAGCAACAGTTTGATAGTTTCTTCCATCTCCGGAATTTTAGGCTCCAACTCGTTGATTTCCGCCTTTGCCAACTCGCGCATTTCGAGGTCATTTTCGGTATTCAAAATATCCTTTGCCTCATCGAGATTGGACAACATACGCCGGTAAGTGTCGCGAGCCTCCGCAATTTTCTCCAACTCGCGATATTCCTTGTTGAGTTTGACATACCGCTTCATGTCCGCAATGACATCCGGGTCGGTGATGAGCGTGCCGATTTCCTCAAAGCGGAGGACTAATGTGTTTAATTTTTCTAATAATGAGTTCACTTTTTTTTAGAGTTTAGTTATTGGAGTTTAGAGTTTAGTTTTTTGTTCGAGCATTTGCGACAGTTCTTGCTCAACTTCTTCGATGGATGGCAGGGCGGATTTCAGTTCTTCGGGAATTGCCTTGCTGAGTTGGTAATCGCTCACGCCCATGGGCTGACTGTAGCCTTCCAACGCATATTGGGCAGTGAGTTCATCTTTTCCGCGGCACAGCAATAAGCCGATTGTTTTGTTGTCGTGCTCGCCCTTCAATTGGTCGTTCACAACATTGAGGTAGAAATTGAGTTGCCCCATATACTCCGGTTGAAAAGGCGTAGCTTTCAATTCCACAACCACATACGCATGGAGTTTGATATTGTAGAGAATCAAATCGGTGTAATAATCCTTGTCGCCAACCTGAAAGTGCTTTTGGCGAGCAACAAATGCAAACCCCGTCCCCATTTCCACAAGGTATTTCGACACATGCTCCACTAACTGCTTTTCAATATCCCGCTCATCAGCCTTATCCTTAATATCCATCGTATCAAGCAGATAAGGGTCTTTGAATAGATAATTTGCCAAGTCGCTCTGCGCATCAGGCAAAGTTTTAGTGAAATTATTGATCTTTCTCGCTTTCATCTGCCGCTGAAATAAGCCACTGTCGATTTGTATATCAAGTACATTGCTACTCCAGCCACATTCAACGGCTTCTCTCATATACCAATAGCGAATGCCCAATGGCAAACTTTTGTTCATTAGTATCATGTGGGAAGCCCAATTTATGTGGGCAATCGGCGATTTTGCAAAAGTGCTTTCAATTTGTGCAAGAGGCTCTTGCATAATTTCAACTAAAACGTCAGAAACTTTGTATAATTGCGCAGGAGGTTCCTGCGTAATTATATTATTCTCTGTATGAGTGAGTTGTAATTGCGCAGGAGGCTCTTGCACAATTATATTTCCCTCTGTATCAGATGTTTGTAATTGTGCAGGAGCCTCCTGCACAATTATATCTTCCTTTGTATCAATTGCTTGTAATTGTGCAGGAGCCTCCTGCACAATTATATTTTCCTTTGTATCAGATACTTGTAATTGCGCAAGAGGCTCTTGCGTAATTATATCTTCCTTTGTATCAATTGCTTGTAATTGTGCAGCAGATTGCTGCGCAATTTCCAATGCATTTAAAGCTTTTGCCACATCCAGCACTTTTCTCACGGTTGGTGTTTCCAATTCTTTATTAGCAACAAGCATTTGGTTCAACACCTCCAGCGGATATAGGGCTGCAAATTTGCACATATATTTCAAGTTTCGCGGTGAATACCCCTTTTTTTGAGGATATTTTTCACGAATGGCATTCGAGATGTTATCAACAACTTTGCTCCCCCAGCCCAATTGTTGCTGGCTGTGCAAAATAAAATTGCCCACTTTCCAATAGTGCAGCAGCATTTGCACATTGGCGGCGGAGACTGTTTTTACCTGCGCCTGTTCGATTTCTGAGCCGATGGCGTGGATGAAATCATTAAACTCTACTCGTGGGGTGGTTTTGTTGCTCATTGATTTATTGATTTAAATAGCGTTCGGCTTCTATGGCTGCTACGCAGCCCATCCCTGCGGCTACGACTGCCTGTCGATAATTGGAATCTGCCACATCGCCTGCAGCGAAGATGCCGGGGATGTTGGTGCGGGTGGTGCCCCACGTGGTTTTGATGTAGCCTTGTTCGTCGAGTTCCAAGTAGGGTTTGAAGATGTCGGAGTTGGGCTTGTGACCTATGGCTAAGAAGAAGCCGTTGATGGCGATGTCGAATTTTTCTGCTTTGCCGGCTGTTGTGCGCACCAGATGGGCTCCTTCTACGCATTCTTCGCCAAACAAGCCGAGCGTGTTGGTGTTGAACAGCACTTCGATGTTGGGGTGCTTCATCACGCGGTCTTGCATGATTTGGGAGGCGCGCAGGTAGTTTTTGCGCACTATCAGATAGACTTTGCTTGCCAAGCCTGCCAAATAAATCGCCTCTTCACACGCCGAATCGCCTCCGCCCACAACAGCAACAACTTTTCGGCGGTAAAAAAATCCATCGCAAGTGGCACAGGCTGATACGCCCAAGCCGATGTATTTTTGTTCGTCAGGCAGCCCTAAATACTTGGCAGAAGCCCCTGTAGCGATGATTACAGTTTCAGCAGCAATTTCTGTTTTGCCGTCAATCGTCACTTTGTATGGCTTTTCAGAGAAATCGCAAGCGGTGGCAATGCCGCGCCGAACATCCGCACCGAAGCGAACAGCCTGCGCTTTCAGGTCGTCCATCATAGCGGTGCCGGAGATGCCGTTGGGATAGCCGGGGAAATTTTCCACTTCGGTGGTAATAGTCAACTGCCCACCGGGCTGAATGCCCTCATACAAAACAGGCGCAAGATTAGCCCGCGAAGCATAAATAGCAGCAGTATACCCCGCAGGTCCCGAACCAATAATCAAACACTTTATCATTTCCATCTTAATAACTCATAACTCATAATTCATAACTCATAACTCATTACCGCAGGTCAATCACGTCCACATTCGGATATTTCTTCGGGTCGAAGCTAAAAAAACTGTCCGGTAGCGCGAGATTTTTGCGGTATTTGTTAATTTGTATAATATTTTCGTATTTGTCGCTGAAAAAAACGTGCATTTTTGTTGGCATCGCATCGGTGGCGTTGATTTGCAGGATGATTTTTGACAAATCATTCTTTTTATCCTGCGAAATAAGTTCTACTTCGTGCACTTTTTTCCCTTTGGCATCCGTTTTTTCGCCCAGATAGGTGTAGTTGCAGCCTTTTTTGTACATCTCAAAGATGATTGCCGGATTGAGTTGCTGCACTTCTTTCACATCAGGCTCGGATATGCTGACCTCTCCGTCTGCCTTTTGCAGCACCCACTGCGTTTTGCCGTCAAACCACGTTTCCATCTCCGGGACGTTCAGGTGGTATTTTGCACCTTTCAGGTCAATTGTCCCTTCAAAATTGAGGGGTCCCTGTTGAGCCGACATGATAGCGGACAGCGAAAAATCGGCGGACAGTGCCCCGGATGCCGTAAATGCCAACGCCGATTTGTCGAGCCAAGTTTTTGCCTGCTTGTCTTGTGCCTGCGCGACACAGACCGCACACAGCGCACCAATGATAATTATTCCTCTTTTCATGGTGCAAAGGTAGTATTTTTTCACAAAAAATTGGTGCGCGTTAAATTATTTTGTACCTTTGCGCCCGAAAATTAAGGAATTATGGATGTAAGTATAAAAAAGATTTTGGTTTCTCAGCCCCAGCCAACCGGCGAAAAATCACCATATTACGACATTGCAGAAAGATTTGGTGTGGAAATTGTGTTTCGTCCGTTTATTAAGGTTGAGCCGGTCGATTTGAAGGATTTTCGTTCCCAGCGGGTCAGTATATTGGACTTTTCGGCGGTCATTTTTACGGCAAAAACAGGGATTGACCACTTTTTTCGTCTGGTCAGCGAAACGCGTGTCTATATCCCTGAGACGATGAAATATTTTTGCACCACCGAATCCATTGCGGTGTATCTCCAAAAATACATCATCTACAGGAAGCGCAAAATATTTTTTCCGCCCTCCGGCAAAATGTCCGATTTGGTCATTCTGGTTGGAAAACATAACAAAGAAAACTACCTTGTGCCGGTGTCTGACGTGCACAAAGACGATTTGATAACGGCATTAGACACAAAAAAAATCAAGCACAAAGAGGCGGTGATGTATCGCACGGTGAGCAACGATTTTGCGCCCGATGAGCCGTTTGACTACGATGCACTGATATTTTTCTCCCCATCGGGAATCAATTCGCTGGTAAAAAATTTCCCGAACTTCAAACAGGGCAAAATCGCCATCGGAACATTCGGACCAACCACCGCCAAAGCCGCCAAAGATGCCGGTTTACGGTTAGATATTGAGGCACCGACACCGGGAGTCCCGTCCATGATTGGTGCGTTGGAGAATTATCTCAAATCAGTGCAAAAAAAAGGAAAATAATTGGACAATTTTCAGTTACCAGTTACCAGTTTGCAGTTACCAGTTACCGGTTACCATACACGCGGGCTGAGTAAGGCAGAGCGTATCTCCGGTCGTCGGGACGTGGATGGGTTGTTTAATCGCACGGAAACGTCCGAATCGTTCATTGTCTATCCATTGCGCGTTGTTTTTGTTGCACGAAAATGTGCCGATGTGGTACACCCCTCTCCCGCCTTTGGAGGGGGTCGAGAGGAGGCTCTTGTCGCGATATTAGCAAGTGTCCCCAAGAAAAAATTCAAGCATGCCGTTGACCGCAATCGCCTGAAACGGCTCATCCGAGAAACGTATCGACTAAACAAAACGTCCCTGTGCGAAGCAGTGCAAAAAAATGGCAACGGCTTATTGGTCGGATTTTTGTACATTGGCAACAAATTATGCACTTATTCGGAGATGGAAAGTGCTATGCAAAAGGCTTTGAGCACGTTAGTTGGGCAACAGTCGGCTTTTCGACAGGAGGTTGCAGGTGGTCAAGCCCGCAATGACAATCGGGGGTGGGAGCGGGTTTCGCCCTCAAAAGCACTTGCGCTTTTGCCAATTTGGTTCTATAAATACTGCATCTCGCCACTCACGCCCGCAAGTTGCCGTTTTGCGCCCACGTGTTCCGAATATGCCATCGAAGCAATCAAAAAACATGGTGCGCTCAAAGGCGGTTGGCTCGCTTTCAAGCGCATCTTCCGCTGTCATCCTTGGGGCGGAAGTGGATTTGACCCGGTGCCGTGAGGGGTCATCTATCCCGCACGGTGCTTCGCTTGTGCGGGGTTATCGAAATTTTACGCCTTCCGGCGTGGCAGACGGGAGCAAATTGTAGAATATCGCTGAATTTTGATGCAGTTGCCCTGCGGGGAAAATCACCCCAGCACCAGATTAAAATCTTTAACAAACGTTTCCAACTTGGGATTTTTCTTTAGCATGTAATCGTATTTATCGCGGTTTGTGTAGGGCAAATAGTCGGCGGGGTTGTCGGTGATGGCTATTTCCAACTCAAATTGGTTGTTTCGCAACTGTTGGGCGAGGAAGTATTTGATTTCGGGCTGTTTCTCTGCCAGTTTATGTTGCTGTTCGGGATTGAAAACCCCAATCAGGATGCGGTTGCTGTCCTGCAATTCCAGCTTGATAGTCAAAATGGTATTTTTGAGGTATGTATCTGCCTCGTGGTTGGCAAAGGCTTTCCACGCGCGCTCCAAATCTTCGCTTGTGAATGCTTCCACGAGAACTGCATTCGCCAAATCAGGGGCTTGCGATGCTGTTTCAGTATGCTTGTTGGCATCCGGATTTTTCAAAGAGAAAGATGGCAATTTGCCTTTTTTGATAGGGGCGGGAGGTAACGTTCGGTCATCGGCAATCGCCGGAGGAGATTGCGGGTCAAGCCCGCAATGACAATCAGTCGCAGGCAACTGCGCATTGGCAATTGTTTGAGGGGATTGCGGGTCAAGCCCGCAATGACGATCAGTCGTGGGTAACTGCTCACCGGTAACTGGTAATTGGTCACTGGTCACCGGCAACTGGTCACTGATAACTAACGGTGCTATTTTTTTTTTGTCGTCAACCGTTGCTGGTTGGCGATTGTATTGCGATAGGCGGATGAGTAGCAATTCCAGCAATAGCCGCTTATTTTTGCTGTATCGGTAGTCCAAATCGGTTTGGTTGCTCCATTCGAGGGCTTTGTAGAGAAACTCTACCGGACATTTTTGCGACAGTGCCAAATACTTTTCTTTCACGGCATCGCCCACCTCAAACAGGACGATGGTGGCGGGGTCTTTGCACACCAACACATCGCGGAAAAATCCGGCAAGACCGGAGATAATCTGCTGTCCGTCGAAGCCTTTGCGCAAAATTTCGTCGAAAATGAGCAGACTTTGAGGCACTTCGCCCGCCAAAATAGCTTCCGTCAGGCGAAAATAATAGTCATAATCCAGCACATTCAGGTTTTCGAGCACCGACTTGTAGGTTACGTTGCCGCCCGAAAAACTGACTACCTGGTCGAAAATCGACAACGCATCGCGCATCCCGCCATCGGCTTTTTGGGCAATCGCGTTCAGGGCTTCCGGTTCGGCAGTCACATTTTCGCTTTTTGCCACGTATTGCAAATGACTGACGGTATCATTGATAGTGATGCGGCTGAAATCATAAATCTGACAACGCGACAAAATCGTTGGGATAATCTTGTGCTTTTCGGTGGTTGCCAGGATGAAAACAGCGTGATGAGGTGGCTCTTCCAGCGTTTTGAGAAATGCGTTGAACGCCGCCGTGGAGAGCATGTGCACTTCATCAATGATATAGACCTTGTATTTTCCGAGTTGCGGCGGGATGCGCACCTGGTCGGTCAGTGCGCGGATGTCATCGACCGAGTTGTTCGATGCCGCATCCAATTCATATATATTATAGGAGCGATTGTCGTTGAACGCCTTGCACGATTCGCATTCGTTGCACGCTTCGCCGTCCGCCGTCAGATTTTGGCAGTTGATAGTTTTGGCAAAAATGCGGGCGCAAGTTGTTTTTCCCACCCCTCTTGGACCGCAAAACAGATAGGCGTGCGCCAATTTCTGATTTTGGATGGCATTTTTGAGGGTGGTGGTCAACGATTTTTGCCCGACTACCGATTGAAAGGTAGCAGGGCGGTATTTTCGTGCCGATACTATATAGTTGTCGTCCATTTAGTTTCTGTTGCTGCGCGACGAGCCTGACGAACTGCCACTGCTGCGGGTTGAGCTTGGTGTTGCACTGCCGCTACTGCGAGTGCCTGATGCCGGAGCCGCGCTGCCACTGCGGGTAGTGCCGGAGCCGCTGCTGCGGGTGTTTGTTGTCGGGGCTGCCGGGGCTGCCGTGTTACCACTGCGTGTGGTAGTGGTGCTTGGGCTGCTGCTGCGCGCAGGCGTTGTGGTGTTTGTTCCCGAACTGCGCGCAGGCATTTCGGCAGAACTGCTTTCGCGTGTTCCGGTGCGTGTTTCCGTACTTGCTCTTCCACTGCTGCGTGTCGAACTTTCGGTGCGTGCCGGTGCCGGATTGCGAGCCGCCTGATTGATTGAGGAACGTTCGCTGGCGGGCTGACGGTTGAAACTGTGCGAACTGCTGTAGCCTGCTCCCCGATATTCCGGACGGTGGTCGTAGCCATAAGCGTAGCCATGACGACCGGCTCCGGCCGGCTTGTGGTAATAGACCGGACGTCCATAATAGTCGTAGCGACCATTATAGTAGCCAAAAGTCAAAGCATGATTGCGCGGCAGCCACTGTGCTTCCACCCAACGGTAGCCATGACGGTAGATTTCCCAATAGCCCGGCACCCAATAGGCATTGGTATAAGGAGCTACTGCCCAATAGCCCGGCGTCCACACATAGCCGTGACGGTAATTGTCCCACGACCAAAAACCATCAATCCAGATGTAATTGGGCGCAGGAGGCGCAACAACCGGCACATTCACATCAAGCACAATATCCGGTGCAATAGGAATGCTGCCATAGACTGACACATAAACTTTCGCCTGCGCGTTAACCGGTGTCTGCGATACCCCAGCCACCATAAGAAGCATTAAAAATGCCAAAACAGAGTGATAAATTGTTTTCATAACCAATAAATTTTGGTGCAAATGTACGGACTAAATTTGACATAAATTTATAATTTGTGTTAAAGTAAAGTCAATGAAATAAAAAAGTTGCATTTTTGTATCTAATGAAGCGGGTTTTTCAGGAGTTTCAAAGTTTCATCCCTTCGGACTATGCCCGCGCAATGGCGTGGTTCTGTGTCGTCATTTGTTGTTCCATGTTGAAAATGTTTTTGTTAGTTGCTTGTGGAATGAGGAAAAAGTATTACCTTTGCGGTGTAAAAATAACAAATTATTCAAAAATGGTATGAACGCAGTAACATTAGACACTCAAACAGTTACGCTTGCCTTTCGGGCAGTAAAGGATGATACAAAAGTACCGCCTTGTCATTTTTCGGTAGAAGAGTTAAAAACAGAAATTGCTCAATCACTGAAAGATGTTGCACACGGCAGGGTTACTACGCAGGAGCAATTAGAAAAGGAAATGATATTATGGTAATCAATTGGACAGACAGAGCCAAGCAACATTTGCGTGATATTTACGATTATTACGCAGATGTATTGTACGAAAAAGATACAAAATTATTTATTTTGTAGAAAATGAAATTGTTTATATCGTTGCCGTATGGGATTGTCGTCAAAATCCCGATAAGTTGAAGGGTTGGGTTTTCAGTAGTAGCGGGGATGCTACGCTCAACACAGGGTGTTTTTTCCCACAAGGATAATTGTCTGAATCAGGATTTTCAGGATGAAAGGATTGACAGGATTATCAAAAATCCTGCCAATCCTTTTGTCTGTACAGACGTGGCGCGCCACGTCTCTACTGCAATTTTGTCTGAACCTTGATTTTAGCATGATTTCTGTGATTTTTATGATTGGTTTGAATCATAAAAATCAATAAAATCATACTAAAATCACAGTTCAGACTAAAATCACAGTGCATACGAACATCATGGTACAGACGTGGCGCGCCACGTCTCTACTGCAATTTTGTCTGAACCGGGATTTTCATAAGATTTTCAAGATTTACACGATTTTAATCCTGTTAATCTTGAAAATCTTATGAAAAT
>BNTU01000096.1 GCA_025996835.1 Bacteroidia bacterium | reverse complement strand
CGAAACGGTTTTGAAGCCCAAATCAGCGTAGCAGTCGGGCAACGATTCCTTGAGAATGGTGTCCCAAAACAGCACCCCCGGCTCGGCAGATTTCCACGCATTGTGGATAATTTTGCCCCACAGCGCACCGGCATCAATCTCGGTGGTGAAAGTTGGTGAGGTGCTGTCCACAGGATATTGTTGTTTGAACAGTTCGTTTTCGACCACCGCTTTCATAAAATCATCGGTGATTTTGACGGATACATTGGCTCCGGTCACTTTGCCTTCTACCAATTTAGCATCTATAAACGACTCTGCATCAGGGTGTTTGATGGAAACGCTCAACATCAACGCCCCGCGGCGACCGTCCTGAGCCACTTCGCGCGTGGAGTTGGAATACCGTTCCATAAACGGCACCAAGCCGGTGGAAGTCAATGCGGAATTTTTGACCGGCGAGCCTTTCGGACGGATGTGCGAGAGGTCGTGCCCCACGCCGCCGCGCCGTTTCATCAGTTGCACCTGCTCCTCGTCAATTTTGATGATGGCACCGTAGGAATCCGCCAGCCCGTCAATGCCAATCACAAAGCAATTGGAGAGCGACCCAATCTGGTGATTGTTGCCAATACCTGTCATCGGGCTACCCTGCGGGATGATGTATTTAAAATGGTCGAGCAAGTCAAACAGTTCCTGCTCCGTCAGCGGGTTAGGATACTTCGCTTCAACACGGGCAATCTCACCCGCCAAACGGTGGTGCATCTCAGCCGGTGTCTTCTCAAAAATGCCACCAAAGCCATCTTTCAATGCGTATTTATTCAAAAAAACTTTGGCGGCTAATTCGTCGCCATTAAAATAATCCAATGAAGCCTGAAATGCTTCATCAAAAGTATAACCTTTTGCCTTCACGTTGTTTATATTTATTTTTATTTTTTAATTTGAAATTCTATAATTGTCGTCAAAAGTTTGACACTGCAAAAGTAGATATTTATATTAAAACTACCAAATTTTTTGATAATTATTTTTCATTTTGTTGATAAGTTTTCCCAAATAAAAATTAACTAATTGATATTCAATTATTTAATTTTTTAGTAAAGTAAAAAAGTTTTCCAAAATGAAAATCGGGCATTAAAGTAAGGCTAAATTATTTTGGTATCAACCGTAAATTATATGCACAACAAGGGATTGCGGGTCAAGCCCGCAATGACAGACTTTTTAATTAGCCGTAAGTTGGTAAAATAGTGAGTTACGGCTGATTATAAATCTATAATCAGCCGTAAGTAGGTAAAAATAGTGAGTTATGGCTGATTATAAATCTATAATCAGCCGTAAGTGGGTATAAATATTGAGTTACGGCTGATTATAAATCTATAATCAGCCGTAAGTGGGTAAAAATAGTGAGTTATGGCTGATTATAGAATTATATTAACGAAATAAGTCTTTGAGTTTCAGCTCTTTTTGCACCATTTCGGAATATTTGTTTTGTTTTACGCCAAAAGTAGTAAGCATCAATAAATGAACGGCTTTTCGTGTGTGGGTTTCACCTTTGAACGCAAAAATCTTGTTACGTAGGTTTGATTCGTAGTCTTTGGTGATGGTAAATTCTTTCCCCGCAAATTTTATTTCTACGAGGTTGATGATTCCGTCTTTTCGGTTGATTACCAAGTCGATTTGAGCGGCAGGGCTTGACGTTTCGCTACGCCATGTAGAAACAGACGCCTGAATGCCCGCAATGCCCATTGCTTGCTTGATTTCTGCCGTGTGCAACAATGCCAACAGCTCAAAGGCTATGCCCACCCAAGTGTTGTGCAGCGGCGTGTCTAACGAATTTGTCCAAAAATGCTCATCGTTATATTCGTTTTTAGCGATAAATTTGAAATAAAACAGCGTGAAAGGGTCGATAAGTTGATAAAGCATATCGCGTTTTTTTCGATTGAAAGTGCCGTATTTTCTGATAAAACCGCAATATTCAAGATTTTGCAGAATTTTTGTCAGTGTGCCGCCACCCGTGATTTTTGCCGTTGTTTCTATTTCTTTGCGAGTCAATCCCTTGCCTTTTTTGCCCAATGCCTCCACTAATTTAATATATTCTTCCGATTTGTTAAACAATGCCGCGTAAAGGTTGTTAAATTCGTTTCGGAGTTCTCCTTTGGGTATAAAAAACAGATTATCAATATTTTGTGCCAAGCTCAACCCTTTTTTTATTTTACTTAAATAGAATGGAATACCTCCCATAATCATGTAGTATTCAGCAATTTGCGTACGGCTCAATTCTATTTTTTTTGCCTTGAAATACAGTTCACATTCCAATAAAGTAAATGGTTTGAGAAAAATGCTTGCCGTAAGACGATTATGCAGTCCGCCGTGGTTATTGATTAAGTTGTTGATAATCCACGAAGTAGCAGAGCCACAAGCAATCAGCACAATATCTTTGCGTGCCGAAGCCCAAGCGTTCCAAAAATGTTCCAAAGCCGGGAGAAAATCGGAGCGTGACGTATCCATCCAAGGCATTTCATCAAAAAACAAAATTTTCCGTTTTTGCGGACAGCGTTCCACAAAATCAATAAGTTGCGCAAACGCCTCCAGCCAATTTGCGGCGGGTTTCACACTTTCGCCGCTTGCTTTGTTCAAAGTCAGCGTGAAATTCAGCAACTGACTTTTGGTTTTGGCTCTTGCCAACCCTGAAAATTCAAACACAAATTGGTCGGCAACCGTTTCGCGAACGAGAAATGTTTTTCCCACACGCCTCCTGCCGTAAACTGCCACAAATTCCGATATATCGGATTGTAAAATATCTTGCAGTGCTTGCTGCTCCGTATCCCTGCCAATGATATTGTTCTTCATATTTCAACCATTTATCGAATTATAATCAGCCGCAAAGGTATAAAAAAGTTACGATATTTCAAAATATAAATCTATAACCAGCCGTAAGTGGGTAAAAATAGTGAGTTATGGCTGATTATAAATCTATAATCAGCCGTAAGTGGGGGCATTAATAATATATCCGGTATTCATTTCAAAAAAAATATGTAACTTTGCAGCGAAAATAAAAATATACAAATATGAAAGAGATGAAAGTGTTGAATCCTCGTGCTAAAAAGCCACTGCTGTGGTGCTTGGGAGGTGTTGTGTTGCTTTTTGCGGTGCTGTTGGTGTTGCCGTTTGCTTTTAGTGGCAAAATAGTTGAGGTGGCGAAGAAACAAATCAATGAAATGCTGAATGCGCAGGTTGATTTTGAGAAAATTTCGCTCAGTTTTATCCGCGATTTCCCGAATGCTTCGGTTGGTATCAAGAACATTCGCGTGATTGGAGTGGATGAGTTTCAGCAAGATACGCTGTTTTCCGGCAAGGAAATCCGCGTGGTGGTCAATTTGATGAGCCTGTTTTCGGACAGCGGCTACGAGGTTCGCGAAATTCGCCTCAACCGACCATATATATATGCCCACATTTTGCCCGACGGCAAAGCCAATTGGGACATTATGAAGTCCGATTCCACCAAAGTGAAAGAAGAAGAGCCGGAAGACACCACTGCAATGAGTTTTCGCCTGCAATTGCGCGACTTCACAATTAAAGATGCCAACATTGTGTATTGGGACGAAAAAGGCAAGACAAAAGCCGAAATTCTCGGTCTGAACCACCACACGGAGGGCGATTTTTCTACCTCTACATCGCTTATCGAAACCGCAACGTCCATTCAATCCATCACTGTCGGCTTGGGCGGTGTTAATTATTTGTCAAAAGCCAATTTTGAGTTCAATGTGGATGTGGAAGCCGATTTGGACAGTATGCGGTTTGTGGTCAGCAAAAATTATATTCGCCTCAATGATATGGCTTTAGCCCTCGATGGTTGGGTGGATTTGCTGGAACCCGAAGGAATGGATATGGATTTGAAATTGAATACCGAAAAAATACAGTTCAAATCTATCCTCTCAATGGTTCCTGCCCTCTATGCGAAAGATTTTGACGGGCTGAAAGCCAAAGGGAGTGTCACGCTCAACGCTGCCGTCAAAGGGCGAATGGTGGGCGAAACGTACCCTGCTTTCAATGTGAAATTGGCGGTGGCTGACGGTCAGTTCCAATATCCGGCATTGCCCAAAAGCGTGGATGCCATCAATATCGACATTAAGGCGAGCAGTCCGGGTGGCAGTTTAGACCGCACGGTGGTGGATGTTTCGCGTTTTTCGCTCAGTCTGGGCAAAAATCCGTTTGCTATTCAGGCGCGTTTGGCAACGCCGATTTCTGACCCCGATTTTTCGGTGAAAGCCACCGGCAAATTGGATTTGGGCATGGTGAAAGATTTTTATCCGCTCGGCGACGACCTCAAACTGAACGGTGTGTTCACGGCAGACCTCTCGGCAAGCGGTCGGATGTCGTACGTCAAGAACAATCAGTATCAGAAATTCAACTTTGCCGGTAATCTTGGTTTGAGCAATTTGCTGTTGAAACTTGCCGGATTTAAAGATGATGTAGCTATTTCGCAAGCCGGGTTTGTATTCAACAATCGCTACGCCGATTTGTCGACGGGACAAATAAAAATCGGGCGCAACGATGTGGCTTTGCGCGGCAAATTGGAAAATTATGTTGCCTACGCGCTGCTCGAAAATGAATCGCTGAAAGGGCAGTTGGATGTTTCGTCTAACTATCTGAATTTGAGCGACTTCATGTCCGATACGCCCGAAGAAAAAAAGCCCGAAGAAGCATCCACAGAGCCGATGACGGTCATTGAAATTCCAAAAAATATTGATGCGGCGTTGAATGCCAATTTCAAAGAATTGATATTCGGTCAAATGCAATTCAAGGATGCCAAGGGGGCGTTGCGTGCAGCCAATGGCGAGTTGAGAATTAACAACTTGAGCCTGCTGGCATTTGGTGGCAGTATGAAAGTGAGCGGTGTGTACAGCACGATTGACCCCAAAGTGCCGAAAGCCAATTTGAGCCTCAATATCAACGAGATAGAGTTCACGCAGATATTCAAGCAGGTGGAAACATTGCAAAAAATGGCACCGATTTTTGAAAGCGCAACAGGCAGAGGCTCAATAGATTTCGCTCTCAAAACGACTTTGCTGGGCGATATGTCGCCGGATTTGAAAACGTTGTACGCCAAAGGAAAACTCACCAGCAAATCGGTAGGGTTGCACGATGTGTCCGCCCTCAACTCGTTGGCAGATGCGCTGAAACGCCCCGACTTGAAGTCGCTGTCGCTGAAAAACGTGTCAATCGCTTTCGAATTCATTGATGGCCGGTTGCACACCGAGCCGTTCGACATCAACGTAGCTGATACAAAACTGACGCTCGGCGGCTCTTCGGGCTTAGACCAAACGCTTGATTACAAGGGCAATGTGCAACTGCCGGACAAACTTGGTCTGGGCAAATTGTCGAAAGTGGGTGTAAGCATCGGTGGCACATTCTCCAGCCCCAAAGTGAAAGTAGATGTATTGAACACACTAAAAGACATGGTGGACGATGCAAAAGCCAAAGTAACGGAAGAGGTGAACAAGCAGGTTGACAAGGCAAAGGCAGAAGTAACACAAAAGGTTGACGAAGCCAAGGCAAAAGCGGATGCCGAACTGCAAAAGAAGCGTGGAGAAGCCGTAGCAGCCGCCCGCGCCCAAGGCGACAAACTGCAGGCAGAAGCCCAAAAAGCAGGCGACAAATTAGTGGAAGAAGCCCGCAAGCAAGGGGACGCATTAGTGAGCAAAGCCGGCAACCCGATAGCCAAGAAAGCGGCGCAAGTGTCAGCCGACAAATTGGTGAAGGAAGCTCAAAGCAAGTCAGACGGCTTAAAGAGGAATGCACAACAAGAATCGGAAAAGTTGGTGAGTGCGGCTGAGAAGTTGTAAAAATGAAAACTTACGGCATCGGGCTATGCGGCAAAGTATCTTTAAACTCTTTATACTATTTCTCGCGAGCCACCAACCCGCCGAAGCAGCCTCCCATCCGGGTCCAATCGAAGACCCGGACTTTGCCTATTTCCTGACAGACACCATCCACTGCACTCTCCTCAACAAAACCGAGCTGACAGCCAAATACCACGAGCATGGCGAATATCTAATCAACGGGCTTTCAATCGGTCAATTAAAGGAGATGTGGAGCAGAAATCCCTTTCGAGAAATTCCCGAAAACGGCGATTTTGAGTATTCAGAGATGGATTTAACGCAGCATTTCACCTACGAACTGCTGGAAGAGCGGCTCCTCAATTTAGTCAATAGTCCCCATGTGAGGTTGGTGGAAATGGGGCTAAGCACACGAGGCAGGTCTATCTATATGCTCGTGCTCGGACATGGCGACATCGTGATAGCCAAAGAGGGAGGCACCCATTCGCGGGAAACATTCAACACCTTTGCGCTTGTCAAGCAAGTTGAGGATTATGTCAATTCATTGGATACCAACGCTATAAGACGGAGAAACTTGGAAGAAGTGACGGTGCTGATTGCCGTTTGCACCAATCCTGATGGGCTTGAAGATATGCTTCGCCACCCAAGGCATTTTGCCAACAAGACAAATATGAACGGCGTGGACATCAATCGCAATTTTTTTGCCTCCATTTCCGGCGGCTTGGCACACGGCGTGACAAAATGCGCCACCATAGTCAACAAGCCCGGCAATTTCTATGCGGGAAAGCATTTAGGCTCGGAAATCGAAACCATCGTTGCTTCCAAATTTGTCTATTATGCCGTCATAGAGCGTCAAGCCGTCATTTTCGAGAGCAACCACCAAGTAGGCAACATCATCTATGCCGGCAAACCCTACCAAACCGCCGAAGGATTTGACAGGTCTTATTGCTTCGGAGAACTTCAGAAAGACTTCTTAAACAGCAACTTGGAAGGAACTGCAAGCAAGGAACAATTTTCCATGGTGGACGAAGACGCCGGTTACGGCTTTGACGGACGAGTGGGCACCATCACCGATTTTGCCTGCGACCTGGCATCAGGTTTCCGATTTTGCGCCGAACAGGGGCGAATGGTCTATGCCGATGACAACTGCGAAATGCCCTTGCTCGAAGCGAAAAACATGGAACACTACCACCTGCCTCAACAAACGAAATGCGCCATCATAACCATAGAATATGGTGTGGGCGAAGCAGCATGGGGACACTCCAAGATAGCACGAAGAAAGCATCCTGACATGTATCACAACTATGGAATGGATAAATTATTGGATTTTCAAATGGATTACGCCGGTTGCACTTCGCCCAAACTCAACCAATGTCTTGTGTCGGATTTGGAAAATACCGCGAAGCTATTTAGTAAGCATAAGGATATGCCCGCGACCATCCCGTTAGACATATATATGGCAACCACGCCCCGCAATCAACATCGCAAAAGAGTGCAACCGGTGATTGATTTGCTAACACCGGTCTGGGATGCAAGAATCCCCGTAAAAAATTGGATAATAGACAAATACGAATATATAAACAGGGAAACCTCAAATTTGTTTAACCGCATCCGCAAGTGATTATTGCAACAAAATCGCTTGCCGATAATCGTTGAATAATTGTCCGTTTTCGCTAATTCGGCAGTGATGGGCAAAAAAAAGCCAAAACCCGTTGAATATTTCAAAAAAATGTTGTACCTTTGCGTTCGGTTTTACCCCTAAGCCGGTCGAATCTATTGTCTGGCGATCTTGCGGGGCATTTTTTGAAATAGAAAATCAGTACTAAATGTCACAGGAAACTAAAATTAGAGAATTAGACCGCGTGGTGGTGCGCTTTTCGGGCGACTCCGGCGATGGGATGCAGTTGGTGGGGACGATGTTTTCCAACCTTTCTGCGGAGTTGGGCAACGAAATCATCACTTTTCCCGACTATCCGGCTGAAATTCGTGCCCCTCACGGCACGCTGAGCGGTGTTTCGGGGTTTCAGATGCAGTTGGGCGCAAAGGAGGTGTTCACCCCCGGCGACAAGGCAGACGTGCTCATCGCGATGAATCCCGCCGCGCTGAAAGTGAATGCGCAGTTCCTCAAAAAGGATTCGGTGGTCATCATCGACACCGATTCGTTCGCAAAAGAGGATTTGGAAAAAGCCCTTTTCACGACCGACGACCCGTTCAAAGAATTGGGTCTCCACTCGGTGCAAGTGGTGGCGGCAAGCATCACGCAGATGTGCAAGGACTGCTTAGAAGGCATTGCCGACAACAAGCAAGCCCTCAAAAACCGCAATATCTTTGCGCTGGGGCTGGTCTGCTGGCTGTTTAATCGCCCCATCGAGATTGTGGAAAAACTGCTGTCCGAAAAGTTCAAAAAGAAACCGGATGCCTTGAAAGCAAGTTTGGCAGTGTTGCAGGCGGGTTTCAACTACGGACACAACATCCACGCGAGCGTTTCAACCTATCGCATCGAAACAAAACCGCAAAAGAAAGGTTTTTATATCGACGTAAACGGCAACAAGGCAACGGCTTACGGCTTGATTGCCGCCGCCGAAAAAGCAGGGTTGCAACTCTTCCTCGGCTCCTATCCCATCACACCGGCGACGGACGTGATGCACGAACTGACGGCGCGTAAAGAGTTGGGTGTCAAGGTGATGCAAACCGAAGACGAAATCGCCGGTATTTGCACCGCCATCGGAGCCGCGTTTGCAGGCAGCCTCGCCGCCACGAACACCTCCGGACCGGGTTTGGCTCTCAAAAGCGAAGCCATCGGCTTGGCAGTGATTGCCGAAATTCCCTTGGTGATAGTGGACGTGCAACGTGCCGGTCCTTCCACCGGTATGCCCACCAAAAGCGAGCAAACCGACCTGCTGCAAGCCCTCTACGGACGCAACGGCGAAAGCCCCGCTGTGGTGATGGCTGCCCTCTCGCCGACCGACTGTTTCGACTCGGCTTATTGGGCGGCAAAAATCGCGCTGGAGCACCTCACACCCGTTATCTTGCTCACCGACGGCTACATAGCCAACGGCTCGTCTGCCTGGCACATCCCTGATTTGGCAGAATATCCCGACATAAAACCGCCCTACGTGAAGCCCGAACAACTTGCCCAAAATTGGCAAGCCTACACGCGCAACGCGAAAACGGACGTGCGCTATTGGGCAATTCCGGGTACAGAGGGCTTTATGCACCGCATCGGAGGCTTGGAAAAGGACTACGACAAAGGCACTATTTCGACCGACCCCGACAATCACCAAAAAATGGTGCAGGTGCGTCAGGCAAAAGTCGATAAAATCGCCGACGTGCTGCCACCACAGGAAGTGCTGGGCGACAAAGATGCCGACACGCTGGTTGTGGGTTGGGGTGGCACCTGCGGACACCTCTCCGAAGCCGTTGCCGACGTGCGCAAAGCAGGCAAAAAAGTGGCATTCACGCACTTCCGCTACATCAATCCGCTACCGAAAAACGCGGAGGAAATTCTGCGGAAGTACAAAAAAGTGCTGGTCATCGAACAGAATTTGGGACAATTCGCAGGCTACCTGCGTTCCAAAATCGGCGGCTTCAATCCTTATCAGTTCAATCGCGTGAAAGGGCAGCCGTTCATCGTTGCCCGCCTTGTGGAAGAGATTATTAAAATAATTGAAAAATAAAACGTTTGTCATTGCGGGCTTGACCCGCAATCCCCTCCAAAGGGGTGCTCTCTTTCAGGGGATTGCGGGTCAAGCCCGCAATGACAAAAAAAATAAATATATATGAATATATACGAAGCAAAAGATTTCAAAAGCTCTCAATTAGTGCGCTGGTGCCCCGGTTGCGGCGATTATGGCGTGTTGAGCAGCCTGCATAAAGCGATGGCAACCTTGGGCGTGGCACCTCACAACACCGCCGTGATTTCTGGTATCGGCTGTTCGTCGCGGTTGCCCTATTATATGAACACCTACGGGTTTCACACCATCCACGGGCGCGGTGCAGCCATCGCTACCGGTGCGAAAGTGGCAAATCCGAAGTTGTCCGTTTGGCTCGCAACGGGCGACGGCGACTGTCTGGCAATCGGCGGCAACCATTTTATTCACGCGGTGCGGCGCAATGTGGACATCAATATCTTGTTGATGAACAATAAGATATATGGTTTAACAAAAGGGCAATATTCCCCCACCTCGGCACGCGGATTTGTGTCCAAATCATCGCCCTACGGCACGGTGGAAGACCCTTTTCGTCCGGCAGAATTGGCAATCGGTGCGCGCGGCAAATTTTTCGCCCGCATCATCGACACCGACGTGAAAAACGCCCCTGACATCCTTGTGGCGGCTGCCAAACACAAAGGCACATCCGTGATAGAGGTCATCCTCAACTGCGTGATTTACAACGACGGCATCAACGAATCCATCGTCAACAGGGACGTGCGCGCCGACAAGACCATCACGCTCAAGCACGGCGAAAAAATGCTCTTCGGCAAAGACAACAACCGCGGCATCGTGCAAGACGGCTTCAACCTGAAAGCCGTGACCATCGGCGAAGGCGGCTACACGCTCGACAAGGTGCTGGTGCACGACGCAAAGACCGTTGACCCCACCCTGCACCTGAAATTGGCACTGATGGATGGCGGCGAACTGCCTGTCGCATTGGGAATTATCCGCGACGTGGAAGCCCCCACCTACGATGCCGAAGTGGAAAAGCAAATCGCCGACGTGCAAGCCAAAAAGCCGTCACGCACACTGCGCGACTATCTTTTGACGCTGGATACCTGGGAAGTGAAATAATTCTGCACAATGGAAAAAGTGAAATTTTATGAAAATTTATCAATTTTTTTTGTGAAGTTCGAAAAAAATACCTACTTTTGCAGGAATTTTATCTAAATGTACAACAATGGAGTTTAGCGCACAACAAATAGCATGTATTCTTGATGGCAAAATTGCGGGATTTTTCTGAACGAATCGCCCTCTTTTGCGAAGCCAAATCCATCTGAACCGATGACAGCTCCCGCGTGGATGATGCAATTGTTGCCGATAACGCAGCCGTCGTAAATTTTTACGCCTGCATAAATTAGTGTGTTTGAGCCAATTGTAACATTATCGCCAATGTATGATTGGGGATAAATGGACACATTTTCGCCCAACCTGACGTTTTCGCCAATGTAGGCAAATGCGCCAATATAGACATTCGTGGCGGTGGGGGCTGCCTGTTCAACACCAATTTTCACCGATGGATGGATGAAAGACGGCTGCTCAATGCCTTGCTTGCGTGGTTTTTCCTGACTTGCCATTTCCAACAG
>BNTU01000095.1 GCA_025996835.1 Bacteroidia bacterium | reverse complement strand
CTTTAAACACCCTTACCGCAAACAGCAATAAAGTTGAGAAAGGATTATAGACAAAGTTGAAACCATCCCAAGAATAGCCATCGTACCAACGCCTTATTTCATCTATCGTTTCCTGCTTGGTTGCCTGCTCTTTTGCCGCCAACAGTTCAATATGGGCGTCAAAATTGGATTCTAATTCGGCTTGTGTATAGCCACAGATGGTGGCAAATTGCTCATCAAGTGTAATATCGCGCAGATTGTTTAATCCCGAAAAAATAGATACTTTGGAGAATTTGGATACGCCCGTCAAAAACACAAAGCGCAAATGCTCATCGGTAGCTTTCATCACCTGATAGAAATCGTGCAAAACCAAGCGGTTAGCATCTGCAATGTCAAGATTTGAGAGATTGTCGATGATGGGTTTGTCGTATTCGTCAATCAAAACAACAACTTGCTTTTCGGCAGAGCAATGCAACTTTTCTATCAATTCTTTAAACCTGTCGGAAAGATTTACCATCTCAAGGTTTATTTTATACTCTGCCGCTTTTGCTTTCACGCATCCCAGCAAAGAGTTCGTCAACGCTTCCGGACTCCGATTAGACGTTCCCCCAAAATCAATCCGAATCACCGGACTCGTCACTGTCCAATCCCAATTATCTTCAATCCACAGCCCCCTAAATAAGGATTTTTTGCCCTTAAAGATTTCTTCCATCGTGCTCACCAGCAACGACTTCCCAAAGCGCCGCGGGCGCGACAGGAAAAAAGTGGTGCCCGATGTGATAAGGCGGTGAATAACCTCCGTCTTATCAACATACAAGCAATCATCATTGCGCAATTTCGCAAACGACTGTATTCCAATAGGTAAATTTTGCATACATTTTAAATTTGCCGCAAAGTTACACTTTATTTTTGAAAATTGGTTGCTATTGATGAAAAAGTTGTACCTTTGCACCCGAATTTTCAAATAATGAGAGTAATCGCAAAAAAATATGCTGACAAAATTATATCGTAAATACGTTTCGCAAGCTACTCGGGATAAAATATATGATGCTTTCTTGGGGCGGATTCTGCTTTTTTTTCGTAATTATAAAGAATTGTCAAAAGCATTGTTGATATGGCTTTTTTTGCCATTTTGTGGAGAAACCGACAACCGTTTTCATGCTCGATATAATTTTAGGGCTCCCGGCATTTTAAAAAAACTAAGACCACAAGTTATTCTTTATCATTTGTTTAATAGAGATGTTTTGTTGACTTTCGAAATCATGAATCAGGTTTGGAAGCGGAAATTAGATACCATGGAGGATATAATCAAGTAGAAATAACAAAAATATGAAACAATGTGCATTTACAATTTGCGCCAAAAATTATATCGGATTGGCTCAAATTTTAGAAAATTCAATCAAAGAGAAAAGTCCGGAATTAGGTTTCTTTGTATTTGTTGCGGACGAATTTGAGGAACGTCCTGCTGAATTATCGGACCATGTGATTGTTTCACGGACTGTTTTAGCAAAAGACGACCAATTGTGGGAAGAGATGGCGTTTAAATATGATTTGACCGAATTTTGCACATCCATTAAGCCCCGATGTTTTCAATACCTTTTAAAAGAACTTCATTATGATAAAGCCATTTATTTGGATCCTGATATATTGGTCTTTAACTCTTTAAAACCTGTGTTGGATTTATTGGATACTTATTCTATCGTGCTGACGCCTCACATTTCAAGAATACAAGAACATTATACGGGAGAGATGCCGGAAAAGGAAATTTTGTTTGTCGGGTCGTATAATTTAGGATTTTGTGCCGTGAGAAATTCCCCGGATACAACCAAGTTTATGGCTTGGTGGACAGATAGATTAACAGATAAATGTTTTGTTAATCATCAAGAACCGTATTTTACGGATCAATGCTGGATAAATATGTTGCCTTGTTTTTTTGATAGCAACAGTTTACACGTTTCGCGACATATCGGACTCAATTATGCTCCTTGGAACCAGTTTGAGCGAGAAGGTGTTGTAAAAGATTCGGAGTGGTATGTCAAATTGCGAAATGAACCGGACGACACACTCTACGACCTTATATTTGCCCATTTTTCAGGTTATGACTATAAAAACCTAATCAATGATGGTATCGTTACGCAAAGAGGTAGGCCGGTCAAAGAATATGACGACGCTGCGATTATTCTGAATAGATATAAAGAAATCCTTGCTTCTCAAAAAGAAAATTTTGAAAAATACCTGAATATGTCGTATTCCTATAATTTTTTTGATAATGGGGCATCGGTTCTTCCTTTTCATCGACGACTATACAATGGACTACTTCAGGAAGGAAAAAAGTATACCGATTTATTTGGAACGCAAGAAGAAAATTCATTTTATACTCAATTAAAGAAGAAAAATCTTTTGTCTTCTTTCAATCTAAAGGCTTATATTCGAGGCAATAAGAAAGATATTAACAAAAATAAAAGCCGAGCAAACAAAGTATTTGTGTTATTATATAAAATATTAGGCTATAAAAAATTTCAAATGTTAATTGAATTTTTCATCAATTACTCCAAACAAGAAAATTTTACTTTTTTATTAGGTAAAAGGGGAAAACAGGAAAATATTTTGTGAAACAAAAAAATAAGAGATGAATAAAGAAACTCTGCTTGCACGCTTGTCTGATATAGAATGGGAGGACTTTGAAGTCAAAGATGCCTCCGGCGGGCTTCCCAAAAACTCTTGGGAAACTGTTAGTGCATTTGCTAATTCCGCCGGTGGCTGGTTAGTTTTTGGTGTTGCTCAACACGGGCAGCAATTTGAAGTTGTTGGTGTGCAGCACCCTGAAAAGATGGAGCAAGATTTCACAACGACTTTGAGAGGTCAAAACAAGTTTAACGTTTTGATGACGCCCAAGTGCAAGAAATACATGATTGATGGGCGGATTGTGTTGGCTTTTTTCATTCCATCATCGGCACAAAAGCCGGTTTATTTTAATTCTCTGACAAACACGTTTATCCGAACAGCCAGCGGCGACCAGCGGGCAGAGGAGTCTGAAATCAATGCCATGCTTCGAGACCAATTGTTTGGTGTCATGTCGGCACTACCGGTAGAAAAAACAAGCCTTAAGGACTTGAATCAGACCACATTGTACAGATACAGGGATTATATGACACGTTTCAATCCCGGATTGCCCTACAACACTTTGTCAAACAATGAGTTTTTGACAAAAATGCAAATTACAGAAGGGAAACACCTGACGTATGGTGGACTTCTCTTTATGGGGAATAATTTGGCTATCAACAGAAGTTTTCCTGATTTCAGGGTCGATTTGCTGGAAATACCCGGAAAATCGTATGCTGAGGCGGCAACGCGCTACACTTTTCGGTTAGAAGAACAGGAAAATTTGTGGGAATATTATTTTGCGATTATAGAACGATTGAAACGGTATGTGGATATGCCTTTCAAAATGAATGAGTTAGGGATAGCTATTGAGGATAGTCCTCAATTTGGTGCTGTTCGTGAAGCCTTGGTCAATATGCTGATGCACACTGATTATTTCAGTCCGGAAAAGCCGCGTGTCAGGGTATTCTCTAATCGGATTGAATTTGAAAATCCGGGAGCGTTTCCTCGTCCGATAGACGTGTTGTTGAAAAAAGACATCTCAATTCCTCGCAATCCGGTACTTGCAAAGCTGTTTCGTTGTGCCAAACTGTCGGAAAATGCCGGTTATGGCTTCGACAAAATGCTGAAATGGGAGCAATCCACTCAAACCAAAATTGGCTTTGAAAAAGAGATTGACCGCTCGGTAGTGACGTTCGTAATTCCTGATACAGAGGTCACCACAACAGTCACCGCACCAGATACCACAACAGTCACCGCACCAGATACCACAACAGTCACCGCACCAGATACCACAACAGTCACCGCACCAGATACCACAACAGTCACCGCACCAGATACCACAACAGTCACCACAACAGATACCACAACAGATACCACAACAGTCACCACAACAGTCACCACAACAGTCACCACAACAGTCGAAGAATTAATTGCTGTAATGGACGGCGAAATGATTCGCCATGAATTACAACGAAAATTAAATCTTCTAAACAAGGTACATTTTTTAAATGCATATATAAATCCTGCTTTGAAACAGGGGCTGATTGAACGAACTATTCCCGATAAACCCAATAGCCGGTTGCAGAAATACAGACTTACACCATTGGGCTTGGCATTAAAAAATATTAAATAACAAAAATATGAAGCAAAAAGTATCCATCATCACAGTCACTTACAACGCACAGGAGCATCTGGAAGAAACGATGCAACACGTTTTCGCACAGTCGTATCCGAATGTTGAATATATCCTGATTGATGGCGGCTCTACTGACGGCACCGTTGACATCATCAAAAAGCATGAATCGCAGTTGGCTCTGTGGCGCAGCGAAAAGGATAATGGCATTTACGATGCCATGAACAAAGGCATCCAACTGGCAAAGGGTGAACTTATCGGCCTCGTCAATGCCGGCGATTATTATGAGCCGGATACGGTTGCACAGATGGTTGAGGCTTACAAACAACATCCGGAGTGCGGCATTTTTCACGGCGATATCAATCTGTTGAACGCTGATGGCTCGTTTTTCAAACGGAAAAAGCCCAATACCAATTTAAATGATTTATACAAAGGTTTTTCGCTATATCATCCCTCCTTTTTCGTAACTAATGCCACGTATCAAAAACAGGGCTTGTATGATACCAATTTCACTGTTATTGCCGATTTCGATTTTGCTCTGCGATGCCACTTAGCGGGCGTTAAGTTTTGTTACGTGCCTCAAGTGATTTCTAATTTTCGGCAAGGGGGATTTTCTTCATCTGCTCCGATTGATGGAAAAATTGAAAATAGAAACATTTTGCTTAAAAACGGATATAGTGAGAATGTTATCAACTCCGTATTCAGAAACTGGGAATCCGCACATCGGAAGGAGAAAATTTTAAAAACGGCTTATGAACTTTTGAAAAAAGTGTTGCCACTGTCAATACTGAATAAATTGGCGCAGCATGTCTCGCTGAAATGAAAAAAAAAGCGTACCTTTGTTGCGTAATTTATGACACAAATTAGAAATTATGAAACTCTATCATGGTAGTAATGAAGTAATAAAGGTTCCCAAACTGTTGGAGGGGCAGCGACCTCTTGATTTTGGGAATGGTTTTTATACAACAACGAACCTGATACAATGTAGAGCTTTTGCCCGCAAGGTTTTATACCGAAAAAATACCGGTAAAGCTATTGTTTCGCATTATGAGTTTGATGAAAATTTACTGCCCGATATAAATGTGTTACAATTTGATAGTCCTAATAAAGAGTGGTTAGAGTTTATCACAAAAAACAGGATAAAAAAAAATCCTGATAATGACTATGATTTAATCATTGGACCGGTGGCAAACGATGATGTTTACAATACTTTGCTGCCGTATTTTGCGGGAAATATGTCTGCCGAAATTGCCTTAATGTTGTTAAAGCCCAAGAAATTGTTTAATCAATACACTTTTTGTTCTGATAAATCAATTCAATTGCTTCATTATGTTGCGAGTGAGGAGGTGAGCTATGAATAAATATCCTCTTGCTGCCGGTGGATTGAAGTATTCGCTTACGTTTGTTGTGCCGGATATTATCCGGTGGTATGTAAGCGATTATGAGGTCAATGAGCATATTGCTGTGGATAGACTTTACAATTCGGTGCTTTATGGGCAGCTTGAAAACAGTAAGACAGCATTGTGGCATTTAAGCCCCAGAGTGCTTGCAGACATGCTCAACGAAGAGATTACAACAGGAAAAATCACTTATCCGGAGGAGGCACTATGAGCAAATCAATGAAATTTACGGCATTTTTTATTGAACAGTATAGCGGAGTTAAGCAGATGAGCGGGAAAGATGTTTATAATCTTTTTAAAGAAACCGGTGCATTGACTTATGTGTATGAATGTGCGGATGCTCTTCACACGCTTGGATTGCCCTATTTAATTGAGGATGTTGATGCCTATATGAAACAACAGTCATTGAAATAATTTTCGTACCTTTGCGCCCTGATAATTATTAAACGTTTTCAATATGACTTTACAAGAGCGGATGGAAAACATCTGTAGATTTCGCAAAAAATTTGGATTAAATCTCAGTGGTTTGCGGTTTTTAATGAACCGAAAGAGATTCTCCAAGCATAAAATAGTTCCATTTGTATCTGAAAAATTGGCTTATCCTGTGTATCTTAGGGGCGGTAGCTGTGATTTCATGATATTTGATCAGGTGTTTTTAGATAACAGCTATCCTGTTGATTATGGATTTCAGCCTGACGTTATTTTGGATTGTGGTGCAAATGTTGGTTTTGCAACCGTTTTTTTCAAAAATCAATTTCCAAACGCCAAGATTGTCTGTGTTGAACCGGATTCAGGTAATTATGAAATGTTATGTAAAAACACACAGAATTTCAAAGATGTCATTTTATACAAGGCCGGATTGTGGAATAAATCAGCCCATTTGATTATTGAAAACCCCGATGCCGATGCGCCGTCTTTCGTAGTAAAAGAGGTAGAGGCTGCCTCTCCTGAGAGCATCAAAGCGGTCACTATCAAAGAGATAATGGAAGAACAGCAGATTGACTTTATTGATATTTTGAAAATTGATATAGAAGGTTCCGAAAAAGAAGTTTTTTCATCAAACTATGATTATTGGCTGCCCAGAACGCGTGTAATTATTATTGAAATGCATGATAGAATGAAGGACGGTTGTTCAAAAAGCTTTTTTGAAGCATTGGTGAAATATGATTTCAAAATAGAACTAAGTGGCGAGAATATCATTTGTTTTATTAATCCATCATCTATTTTATGAAAACAGTTGGAGTTGTTGTTGCCTATTTCCCTGATTTGGAAGAATTATCGTTCAATATTGCCAGTTATATCACGGAATTGGATGCTTTGATTATTTGGGACAATACGCCCGAACAAGCCCCCGTTTTTTTTCAGCCACTCACAGAAAAATACGGCGAAAAAATCCAAGTGCAGTCCACAGGGAAAAATGAAGGCATCGGTTATGCTTTGAACAGGGCGGCTGAGTGGGGCATCAATAATCATTACGATTATTTGCTTACGATGGACCAGGACAGTCATTTTGTTGAAGGCAGTTTGGCGCATTATCTGAAAATGATTCAAAAAGCCAATCGTTCGGATGTGGTGATGTACGCTCCCATGGTGTGTTTGATTTCCGGTGACGACCCTGCTTTTGACGGTGAGTTTCGAGAACAAAAATTGGCAATTACATCCGGTTCTATTATGCCCTTGTCGGTGTTTGAGAAAATCGGATTTTTTCAGGAAGAGTTATTTATTGAGGGAGTTGATTATGAAATGTGTTGGCGAGCCCAAAAACATGATTTGACAGTATTGAAAGTCAATCATGTTTATTTAAATCACACCGTAGGAAACCGAAAAGAATTTAAGTTTTTAGGGCTGAAATTACACACCTATAACTACCCGCCTGTTCGGCTCTATTATTCGGTTCGTAATCTTATTTATTTGTATAAAAAGTACAAAGATAAAGCCGTGATGATTGATTATTTTTACAATAATATGTTCAAACGCTCAATTGCCATTCTGCTTTTGGAAACAAATAAGAGGCAAAAACTTTGTGCTATGTTGTTGGGTTTCGTTCATGGGATGAAAGGGAAGTTGGGTGTATATAAACGTTAATGTTTGATGAAAAAGAAAATTATGAAATACAATGTTTGTGTAATTGGTGGCTGCGGTCACGTGGGCTTGCCCTTGGCTATTTTGTTAGCCTCCAAAGGGCAAGAGGTTTGTATCTATGATACGAACGAAAAAGCGATTGAACTGACCAAAGCGGGGATTATTCCCTTTATGGAGGAAGGTGCAGAGTCGCTTTTGAAACAGGTTTTGAAAAGCAACAAGTTGCACTTTTCGGCAACGCCTGATGTGGTTACTGAAAGTGAAACCGCCGTTTTGATTATCGGCACGCCCGTGGATGAGCATTTGAATCCCAAGTTCGGGATAATGAAAAATGTCATTGATGAGTTGGTGCCCTATCTCTATGATGGTCAGTTGCTTGTGCTGCGCAGCACGGTCTATCCCGGCTTGAGCAAGCGGATTAATGTTTGGTTTATTGAAGCCGGAAAAAATATCCACGTGGCTTTCTGTCCGGAGCGCATTTTGGAAGGCAAAGCCTTGGAGGAAATGGAAAATCTGCCCCAAATTATTTCTTCGTTCACGGAGGAAGGTGTGCAGCGCGCATCGGCATTGTTTTCGTTGCTCACCAAAGATTTGGTCGTTGTGGAGCCGATGGAAGCCGAGTTGGCGAAACTGTTTACCAATTCGTGGCGTTACTTGAAGTTTGCCATCGCCAATCAGTTCTATATGATTGCCAACGACTTCGACCTCGATTTTTACAACATCTACCATGCCATGACCTATAACTACAACCGGACAAAGGACTTTCCGCGCCCCGGTTTTGCCGCCGGTCCCTGCCTGTTCAAAGATACGATGCAATTGTCGGCATTCCACAACAATAACTTTTTTCTGGGGCATACCGCCATGCTTATCAACGAGGGTTTACCCAACTATGTGGTCAGTCAGTTGGGCAAACAATATACCCTTTCGGAAAAGAAAATCGGCATTCTGGGTATGGCATTCAAAGCCGAAAGCGACGACATCCGCGAATCGCTTTCTTACAAATTGAAAAAAATACTGGAAATCGAAGCCAAACAGGTCTTGTGCGCCGACCCGTATGTGCACGATGCGACGCTCGCCGACGAAAAAACAGTGTTGCAGGAAAGCGACATCATCATCATTGCCGCGCCGCATAAACGGTATAAAGACTTGAAAATCAAGGATAAAAAAGTAGTAGATATTTGGAATATATTAAATAACGGAGGGAAGATATAATGAAAATTTTAGTTACCGGCTCAGCCGGATTTATCGCCGGCTATTTGGTCGAAGATTTGTTAAAACGTGGTCATCAGGTAGTTGGGATTGACAATTACAGCAAGTATGGGTTTATCGAAAAGAGTTACGACACCAACCCCAATTATCATTTGGTGCAGGGCGATGTGAAGGATGCGCCCCTGATGCGGGAGTTGATTGCCGATTGCGACCAAGTGGTGGCGATTGCCGCGATGATTGGCGGGATTACCTATTTTCACGAATATGCCTACGACTTGTTGGCTGAAAATGAGCGCATTACGGCTGCTACGTTTGATGCCGCCATTTGGGCGTTTAAGGAAAAACACTTGAAAAAAATCAATGTACTTTCGTCCTCTATGGTGTATGAAAGTGCCTCGATTTACCCCACGCCCGAAGGCGAGCAGTTGCAATGCCCGCCGCCGCTTTCGACTTACGGCTTTCAGAAATTGGCGTGCGAATATTTTGCCAAAGGTGCTTTTGAACAACATAAATTGCCTTACACCATCATCCGTCCATTCAACTGCGTTGGGGTGGGGGAGCAGCGGGCAAAAAACGAAAAAGAAATCCTGTCCGGCAACGTGAAATTGGCGATGAGCCACGTGGTGCCCGATTTAGTGCAAAAAGTGCTGAAAGGACAAGACCCGTTGCACATTCTGGGCGCAGGCAATCAGATTCGCCACTACACCTACGGCGGCGATTTGGCGCGCGGCATCCGGATGTGCATCGAAAGCGAAAAGGCAATAAACAACGATTTCAACCTCTCAACGCCCGTTTCAACAACGGTGAAAGAATTGGCAACGCTGATTTGGCAAAAAATCAACGGCAACAAACCCATCTCGTTCATCAGCGACAAGGCTTACGAATACGATGTGCAAAAGCGGGTGCCGTCTGTGGAAAAAGCCAAAAAAGTGCTCGGTTTTGAGGCAGATACCGATTTGAGCACCACGCTGAATGAGGTGATTCCGTGGATAAAACGGCAGGTGGAATTAGGGAATATTTGATTATGGATGTACAATCTTTTTTAGTTTTGGAGAAAGTAAATGAATGAATAGAATTATGCTCTATAACGTTTGATGTGGGTACATGAAAACTTGCCACAGGATGGTTCTTAAACCTCATTTTCACCTAATTTTCTTAACAAAAACCACCTCAGTAGCCTTGTTTGCACTTCGTATTGAGTAACCTCATTGCCTCATTTTATATTGCGCAAAATGAGGTAATGAGGTTAGAGGGAGGATGTGTAACATTTTGCTACTGAGGCGGTTTGTTGAGAAAATTAGGTGAAAATGAGGTTGTATAATGCGTCAATCCCCACGGTAAGTTCAGGTAAGTTGGTAAGTTCAATTAGTAACTGCGAAAAATATTGGCGGTTCAATATTTTTGTCGTATCTTTGCAAAAATTTTTAATAACAGAATAAAATCATGGAACAAAAAGAATGGACATTGAAAGAAAGGCTCGCTACTATCGTGGAAAGTATTGAATTGGAAAAAGCAGGGCAACCGGAGGAAGCAAGAAGAGTGCGGGTGCAAGTACCCTTATCCCCCCATTTGGCAAAATGGTGGAAAGAGATGATGGGCGTAGAGGCCTTATTACAGCAGGGTTATAACCTTTCAGACGCAGAGGCAGAATATGGAAAAGACTGGCTTACTCGATAGAATAACCCTCGGTGTAGAAAATATCGCTGATGGGCGCAAAGGGCTTGCCACAATAGGTGCCACCGAAGCGGGGTTGGCTTCATTCATGAGTGGTTTGTTATCAGCAAAAGTTGTTTTTACGGAAGTGCATGACAATGTTGTCAATGACATCGGGGCTGTAGTCCTTGTAGAGCATGCCTATCTGACTGAGGAACGCAGGTATTGCAGTGATGCCGAAAAAAGCGTGGTCGCCAGCATGACGGCAGGAATCGTTGCTTTTAAGGATGCTCTGCAGGCGTTGGAAATAGCGCAGGATGCGGTGGCTTACCGGAATGCAGAGGCAACCTACTCCCATCTCCCCGAATATCGCTACAAGGGAATGCCCAAAGATGCTTTTCACGTTGCCTGCCTCGCCGCCACCACCCGCTTGAACAATACCCTCCGCACCCCCGGCATTAACGATATAGAGCGGCAAATCTATGACCAACGCTCAAAAAACATGTCTGCCGCACAAGGTGCCTACTTGGTGATACAACAGAGCGTACTTGCCCATGATGAAGTGTAACAACTGCGGATACTTTAATTTAACAAAAAAAATACGTACCTTTGTCGCTTGATTTTTAGAAAAGCAAGATGAATGAACTGACGATAGTAATTCCGGTATATAACGAGGCTGGCAATATCACGACTGCCATCAACAGGATTGAGGCGGAAGTAACAGTGCCGCATGAAATCTATGTCGTGTATGATATGGACGCGGACACGACTGTCCCTGTTGTTC
>BNTU01000094.1 GCA_025996835.1 Bacteroidia bacterium | reverse complement strand
ATGTTTCTGAAAATGCCTTCAGCAAATTCTCCGACTATGACCTGCAGCGTTACGATGAGAAATATATTCAAACCCTGCTGCTGGCATATCTGTTTATGAGTACGGTTTACGTTCCGATGAGCGAATATGAAGCCGTTCCGGGTCGGGTAGATATATTTTTGCAACGCAGCCCGCGGTTGCCGCAGATAAAATATGAATGGCTGTTTGAATTGAAATACTGCAAAACGGATGCCACCGAAGCAGAAATCGTTCAACAACAGAAAAAAGGTGAGGAGCAGATGCAGCAATACGTTGGTTCGCACCGCTTGGGAAGCCGCCCCGACCTGAAAGCCGCGGTCATTGTGTTCATCGGCAAAAATAAATACAGAATATCTGAACCGTGATTTTTTTTTTATGAAAAAAATAATTACCTTTGCAGCGGATTTTAAATGATAAAAATAATGAGGACAAAAATTTATCTATTGGGGTTGGTCGTGGTGATAGCATTGGGGGCTGTGTCTTGTCAGGCTAAGCAAAGTGCCTATCAGCGCGTGTATCAGAAAGAAAGGGCAAAGAAGCCAACTTATGGCGTAGAAGAGTTGTTGGACAATACAGACGAGGTGGTGGACGACACGCGCGCTACGCGAAAGGTTGTGAAAGAAACAACGATAACGGACGAAACAGACGAATAAAAATAATGTAATACACATATATATAGTAGAAAAAAATGAACAGACAAATTTATCTTTTGGGATTAGTCGCAACAACTTTGTGGGTGTTTAGTTCGTGTAAACCCCAGCAGAGTGCGTACCAACAAGTGTATCGAACGGCAAAAGCGAAACCGGTAGAGTTTCCTACGTCGGACGATTCGGACAATGAGCCGTCTTTGGTGCGACCGGTTGCGCCACGAACGTCGCGGACTGTTTCCGAAACGGGAAGCGGCGGCTTGGTAACGACTTCAACAACCGGAATGCTGGCGGATTTCACAACGGAAGAGCCGTCAACAGGCGCATCTGCCTTTAGAAGGGAGCAGTTGACGTCGGCTGATGGAGGCACTATTCAGCGTTATAGCGTGATTATCGGCAGTTTCATCAACCAGACAAATGCCAAGTCGTTGAAGGAACGGATGCAATTTGAAGGCTATCGTCCGGTGATTGCACAAAACAAAACCGGTATGTACCGCGTTATCATTGCAACGTTTGACACCCGTGCGGCTGCTCTTGCGGAACGCGACCGCATCAAAAGCAAATTCGAGCCGGATTTCGACGATGCGTGGTTGTTGGAAAGCGAATAGTTCACAACGCCCCATGACACGGGATTTCTTTGACAAAAGCATATTCCCCGTTTACAATGTGGCAGCAGTAGTGCTGTATGCCGTTGCAGACAATTAGCCATGGTACATTGAGCACGGTGTTGTAGCGTGCTATCTGGTTGAAAGTCTGTTGGTTGATTGTTACTGTTGGGGCTTTGTATTCGATAATCATTTGGGGCTGGAGTTGGCGGTCGTAGAGGACGGTGTCGCAACGGCGGGTTACATTGCCCATCGTGATGGATACTTCGTTTGCCAGCATACTTTCGGGATATTTTTTTTCGTGAATAAGATACTTGATAAACTGTTGGCGGACAGACTCTTCCGGAGTCAGCCGCACATATTGTTTACGCAATCTGTCGAAGACGTATTCTTTGTTGTTCTGTATTTTTATTCTCAAGTCCATTATGTTTTTTAATATTTTGCAAAAGTACAAATTAGTTATGAATTATCACGAGTGTAATGTAAAAATGAGTATATGGCTGCTGCTAAAGATTTGAATTTCAATGATGTAAAGAACAGTATTCTGGCGAAACAGTTTGCGCCGGTTTACCTGTTACAGGGCGAGGAGGGTTATTATATTGACCAGTTGACCGCCTTGTTGCAGTCCACGGTGCTGGCTGAGCACGAACGGGATTTCAATGAAACGCTTTTTTATGGTGCAGACAGCGATGTGAAGGACATTGTGAATGCTTGTCGGCGTTATCCGATGATGGCAGAGCACCAGTTAGTGGTGGTTCGCGAGGCGCAAAATCTGAAAAATATTGACGAGTTGATACATTACGTCACCAATCCGCTCAAATCCACCGTTTTCGTCATCAATCACAAGCACGGCAAATTGGACGGGCGAAAAAAATTAGGTTTAGCCATTGCAAAAGCCTCCGCGAATGTTGTTTTTGAGTCCCCCAAAGTTCGCGACTATCAAGTACCCACGTTCATCATCAACTATTTGAAGAACAAAAAGATTGGCATTGATGCCCAATGCGCCCAAATTTTAACCGACTATTTGGGTGCCGATTTGAGCAAAATCACCAACGAATTAGATAAATTGGCAATCATCTTACCTGCTGACAATAAGCATATTACGCCTGAAATCATCGAACAGAATATCGGCATCAGCAAAGACTTCAACAATTTTGAGTTGCAAAAAGCCATTGCCAATCGGGATGTGGTGAAAGCCAATCGCATCGCCAACTATTTTGAGGAAAATCAAAAAAACAATCCGCTGATTTTGACATTGACCGTCTTGTTTGGTTTTTTTGTCAACCTGATGATTTGTCATTACGAAAAAGACAAGACAAAAGGCGGGCTGATGCGGGCACTCGGCTTGCAGTGGGATATTCAAGTGGCTGATTATCTGGCGGCTATGAACAATTACAACCCGGTGAAAACAATGCGCAATGTGGCACTCATTCGCGAGTATGATGCCAAGAGCAAAGGCTTTGAGAACAGCCTGACACCGGTAGAGAAACAACTTTCCGAACTTTTATTCAAATTGATGCATTAACAAAAAAAATGCTTATCTTTGCACCCAATTATGGCAAAAAAAGAAGAAATGATACCGGACTTCATCTTTGAAACAAGTTGGGAAGTCTGTAACAAGGTGGGCGGGATTTATACGGTCTTGTCCACGCGTGCAGCCACTTTGCAGACGCTTTTGAAGGATAAAACGGTCTTCATCGGACCCGATGTGAAGCCCGACAATCCCGATTTTTTGGAGGAGAAAACCCTTTGGCACGATTGGAAAAAGCAGATGTTGCAAAAGCTCGGACTGCCTGTTCGCGTGGGGCGTTGGAATGTGCCCGGGCAACCGCTCGTTGTTTTGGTCGATTTTCAATCGTTATACGCAAAGAAACATGTGATTTATTTTGAGATGTGGGAGAAATACGGCATCGATTCCACGGTGGGCTATGGCGATTATGACGAGTCGTGCATGTTTGCTTACGCCTCCGGAATGGTGATGGAAAGCCTCTACAATTTCTTGAAAGGCGGGCAAACCCCGTCCCCGCGGGTGATTGCACATTTCAATGAATGGACTTTGGGCATGGGCTTGCTGTATGTGCACAGCCACGTGCCGGATATTGCGACGGTTTTCACCACGCACGCCACCTCTGTGGGGCGGTCAATTTGCGGCAACGGGAAGCCTTTGTATAGCCACTTGGAAAGTTATAACGGCGACCAAATGGCTCAGGAGTTGAATATGGTGGCTAAACACACCCTCGAAAAGAAGGCGGCGCACCATGCGGATTGCTTCACAACCGTGAGCGAAATCACCGGCACGGAGTGTGAGCAACTGTTAGATAAAGCACAGGATATTATCACCCCCAATGGGTTTGAGGCTGATTTTGTGCCGAAAGGGGCGGCGTATTCGCGCAAGCGCACAGCCGCTCGAAAGGCACTCATCAAGGTTGCCGAACGCCTCACGGGTACTTCTATCCCCGATGACGCCTTTCTGATTTCCACTTCCGGGCGTTACGAATACCGCAACAAGGGGCTGGACGTGTTCATTGAGTCAATCAATCGTGTCCGTCAAGCCAATCCTGAGCGGGCGATTGTGGCATATATATTGGTGCCGGCGTGGATGAAAGGGGCGCGGGAAGATTTGCAGGAGCGATTGCAGCAGAAAAAAGCAGGCAAGGAACCGCTCTACGCACCTTTTTACACGCACGAATTGGTACAGCCCAATACCGACCCCATCAGTGACTACCTCTATTATTTGGATTTCACCAATTGGCAGGACGAGAAAGTGAAAATCGTGTTTGTGCCATCGTATCTGCACGGCGATGACGGCATTTTCAATCAGCCTTACTACGATTTATTGATAGGCATGGACTTGACCGTTTACCCATCTTATTATGAGCCATGGGGTTACACACCGTTGGAAAGCATCGCATTCCACGTGCCCACCATCACCACCGACTTGGCAGGCTTCGGCATTTGGGCAAAACATTCGGGCAAAGGCGCAAAAAAAGGCGCAGAAAAACGCGCAGAAACAAACTTGGGCGTGGAAATAGTCAAGCGCACCGACGACAATTATTTTGAGGTAGCCGAAGCCATCAAAAAAACAATTTTGGCAAGGCTCACAGAAAGCAAAGAGCAACTGCTGGAACGTCAGGAAGCCGCATTATCTCTGTCCGAAAAAGCCTCGTGGACACATTTCATTCACTATTACTTGGAGGCTTATGCCATCGCATTGAAAAAGGACAGTAAAAAGAGTAGAAAACAAAATAAAAATTCAATAAAATTATAAACAGATGAAAATCAAAGCGAGTTACGCCAATGAGGGCGTTTGGAGAGAAGGCAGTGTGCGAGCCAAACTGCCGCAGGAGTTGAAAGTGCTGGACGAAATCGCCCGCAACTTGTGGTGGGTGTGGAACTACGAAGCCACCGAGATGTTTTCCCGTTTGAACAAAGACTTGTGGGAATACACCGGAGGCAATCCCGTACTCATGCTGCAAAGTTTGACGGTGTCGCAGTATGAGGCTATTTTGAAAGACCGCGATGCCATGGCGAGTATCAATGCTGTGTATAAAAAGTTTCGCGCCTATATGGACGAGCCGTACAGCACAAAAATCCCCGGTATAGCCTATTTCAGCATGGAATATGGGCTGTCTAACGTTCTGAAAATCTATTCAGGCGGGTTGGGCATTTTGGCGGGCGACTATATCAAGGAGGCGAGCGATGTGCATGCCGATTTGACGGCGGTTGGGTTTTTGTATCGCTACGGCTATTTCACGCAGTCGTTGTCGCTGGAGGGTCAGCAAATTGCCAATTATGAGGCGCAGGATTTTGACAAACTGCCTATCGAGCAGGTACTTAACGACCGCAATAAGCCGCTGGTGCTGGATATTCCCTACAATGCGTTTTCCGTCAAAGCACACGTTTGGGCGGTGAATGTCGGTCGCGTGAAACTCTATTTGTTGGACACCGATTTGCCACAAAACAGCGAATGGGACCGTTCTATCACGGCTCAGTTATACGGTGGCGACAATGAGCACCGCCTCAAGCAGGAATATCTTTTGGGCGTGGGTGGCATCATGCTGCTCAACCATTTGGGCATCAAAAAACAGGTCTATCATTGCAATGAAGGTCACGCGGCGTTGATAAATGCGCAACGGTTGGCGGATTACATCGCGGGCGGGTTGAGTTTCAATGAGGCGATGGAAGTGGTGCGTGCTTCGGCTTTATACACCTGTCACACGCCTGTGCCGGCAGGTCACGACTATTTTGAAGAGCCTTTGTTCAAAAAATATATGAGCCATTTCCCCGAAAAATTGGGAATTTCGTGGCAAGATTTAATGGATATGGGGCGTGCCAATCCGGGCAGCGATGAGAAATTTTCGATGAGCGTGTTTGCGCTCAACACCTGCCTCAACGCCAATGGCGTGTCGTATTTGCACGGCGAAGTGTCGAAAAATATGTTTGCTCCCGTTTGGAAGGGCTATGCACCGCAGGAATTGCACGTAGGATATGTTACAAATGGCGTTCACATGCCCACTTGGGCAGCCTCGGAATGGCGCAAATGTTATGAAAAATATTTTGACAAGAACTTTTACAACGACCAGTCGAATCCCAAAATTTGGGAAAAAGTCTATGACATTCCCGACGAAGAAGTGTGGGAGGTGCGCATGGCAATGAAAAACCGCTTGGTCAAATACATCCGCGAGTCGTTTACAGAAAACTGGTTGAAAAATCAGGGCGACCCCTCCAAAGTGGTTTCCATCCTTGACAAAATTGACCCCAATGCGTTGTTGATTGGCTTTGGACGCCGATTTGCGACTTACAAACGGGCGCATCTGCTGTTCACTGATTTGGACAGGCTGGCGGCAATCCTGAACAATCCGGAGTGTCCGGTGCAGGTGATTTTCACGGGAAAAGCGCACCCTGCCGATGGTGGAGGGCAGGCGTTGATAAAACACATCGTGGAAGTGTCGCGCCGCCCCGAATTTCTGGGCAAAATCATCTTCCTCGAAAATTACGATATGCGCTTGGCAAAACGCCTCGTGTCGGGGGTCGATATTTGGCTCAATACGCCGACACGCCCGCTGGAAGCATCCGGCACATCGGGCGAAAAAGCACAGATGAACGGCGTGTTAAACTTCTCTGTATTAGACGGTTGGTGGTATGAGGGCTATCGCAAAGAGGCGGGTTGGGCATTGACCGACAAGCGCAGTTATGAAAATCAGCAATACCAGGACCAGTTGGATGCTGCCACGATTTATTCTATGCTCGAAAAAGAGATTATCCCGCTGTATTACAAGAAAGATGCGAAAAACTATTCGTCGGAATGGGTGAAATACATCAAAAATTCGATTGCACAAATTGCGCCGCATTACACCACCAAGCGGATGTTTGACGATTATGACAAGCGTTTTTATTCCGGATTGGCAGAACGCTCCAAGATGCTGGCTGCCAACGACTTCGCCAAAGCGAAAGAACTCGCGGCGTGGAAAGAGGAGGTGGCCACACATTGGGACGAAATCGAAGTGGTGTCCGTCAAATACGACGAACACACATGGATACGCGGCATCGAAGTGGGCGATTCGGTGGGCGTGGAAGTGGTGGTTGACAAGCACAATTTGCACGGCAGTTTGGGCTTGGAACTCGTTTCTGTTCAGACAGATGTGGCAACCGGAGTGGATAACTTCCGGGTCAGTTCCGTCCGTTGGGACAAGCGTGAAGGCACCCTCCGCTATTTCTCAACGCGCATCATAGCCGAAGAGGCGGGCAAATTCCGTTTCGGCATCCGAATTTATCCCTACCATGAGGACATCCCGCACCGCATGGACTTTGCTTATGTAAAATGGATTAATATTTAAAAATAAAGATATAATGAAAAAAACAGTTTGTTTTGCAGCCATTGCTGCATCAGTGCTTACTTTCAACAGTTGCGACAACACAGACCCTGCGCAGGCTATTGATGTAAATAAGTTTTTTACAAAAGCCACTGTAAGTGGGACGGCGCAATTAGCAGGTGCCGATGGTAGTTTTTTTGGCTTTGTTCCAAAAGGGACAATCCTGTATTTTAGCATTCCCTACGAAAGTTTGGGGCTACCACCTTACGAGGGTAATTATCTGGATACAACAGCCGTAGGTACAGATGGGCGTTACACAAAAAGATTGCCAACCCTTAAAAGCGGAAACGCTATAGAGGTTGAAATTACCGCTTTCCCAATTACAGCTGAAAAGCAGCAATTTTTGTTAAGCCCTGCTATTGTTGACATCCAATCCGACGGTAGCCCAACAGAAGACCTATTCTTTCGGCTCAACCCGGTCGGAGTTGCCCAATCCATTAATAAACAGGAAATATCAATATTAAAAAAATAATTCATCATGAAAAAAATAGTAATAGTAGCATTCGCGTGGTTTGGTTTTAGTTTATTGACTGCTGAGGCACAGAGGGTAACCCAACCACCACTTCCAACGGTAGCACGCATAACACCGGAGCCGACACCGCAGCAGCCGGAAGAAATTTCCATACCCATACCGCATACTCCCCAAGCGGGTGATATTGCGTTTGGAATTGATGCAAGCCCCATTTTTACGTACTTGGGTAATGCGTTGAATGGAGCAACTTGGAACGAAGCACCCTCATTTGGTAGCAATGCATTTGGCATTTATGGGAAGTATTTTATTGCCAACAGTCTGGCTATTCGCGCCAAATTGAACTTGAAGTTTCGGACTGACGAATATAAACAAACAGTACCCGATGAGTCCGCTCTTGGAGTGAACCCCAATGCGACAACGGTTGATACCAAGAGCGTATCTGAAAGCGACATCACTCTCCATTTAGGATATGAGTGGCGAAGAGGCTCCAACCGGTTGCAAGGATTTTATGGTGCAGAATTGCTGTTGGGCTATAATGGTGGCACACACACCACTTATGACTACGGAAATAAGATGAACTATCTAAACCAAAATCCCGCTACAACGCGTTTTGTTGACGATGAAACCATAACCATCGACAAGGTGGGTTCTCGCGTGCTTGAAACAAAGTCAGGCACTGCATTCAACGCAGGATTAGGTGCTTTTGTGGGTGTAGAATATTTTTTGATGTCTCAAATATCTATCGGAGGTGAAGTTAGCATCGGGTTTAGTTGCTTGTTTCGCGGACAAGGAGAAAATACAAGCGAGCAAATGCTAAATGACGAATACTACAAATCCACAGAACGCGCAAGGTCGGGAACGGACAAGGCTTACAGTATAGGGCTTGCCACAACGCCAAGCGGGAATATTTCGATAATGTTTTATTTTTAGGCGCATGAGAAATTATAAAAAAAATATCTACCTTTGATTTCTGTAACGTAAATATATTTTAGATATGGAACACAAAATAATGACAATGGATGAAAAGTTCGCCATACTTCAGAAAGTTTGGGCATTAGAAGATGCAGGGCAAAAAGAAGAGGCGCAAAAAATTGGGATGCAAATTCCATTAGCACCGTATTTGGCAAAATGGGGCAAGGAAAAAGTCGGAGTGGATTTTTTGCTGCAAAATGGGTTTAATTTAGCAGAAGCGGATGAAGAGTATGGAAAAGAGTGGCTTACTCATTAGTATTTTCCAAAGCGTGAATCATATTGACTTGGGACGGAAAAAACTTGCTTCCGAAGTTAGTAACAGCGAAGGACGAATTGCGTTGATGCGCGGGTTGTCAACTGCATTGGATGTATTCAACGAAGTGCACGACAATGTTTCCAATGATTTGGAAATGGTAATACTTGCAGAACATGCATTCATTACCGAGGAACTGCGATATTCTGTTGAACCCATGGTGGCATCCAGTTTATCTGCGGCACTTGCATCCTTTGATGATGCGCTAAGAGTACTTGTCACTGTGCAAAACCCTGTGGCATACCAAAATGCCGAAACGTCATGGCCCCGCCATCGCAAATATCGCCATCACAATATGCCCAAGGATGCTTTCCACATTGCTGCCGCATCGCATGTTACACGACTCAGAAACACTTTACGCACGCCGGGCGTCAACAACACGGAACGACAAGTGTATGCACAACGTGTGAAAAATATGTCGGCAGCACAAAACGCCTATCTTGCCCTGCAAAAAGACGCACTTTCTTGCGAGGCGGAATGTTGAAAAGTTGTTGATATTTGGTTAATTAAAAAAAATGTTGTACCTTTGCGGACTGAAAAGAGTAAAATATAAATTATTTACAGTATGAAAGTGTTAAAAAAATTAAGTTTATTTGCATTGGGTTTCTCTCTGTGCGGGTGTATCAGTGACAACTACGACCCCAATTGTGAAAATATTGAACTTCAGTATACATTCACCGGCAATCACAGATATCACACTTATGCCGCTTCTTATAAAGATGTCATCACGGATGATGAGCTGATAGATATTTTCGTTTACAGGAAAGAAGATGACGGAAATTTTCGTTTCTTCCTGCAGATGAAAGGCAGACAAAAATTTCGCTTGGAAGAGGGAGAATACACACTTGTCTTTTGGGCTAACGTGGGCAAGTACAATTACTCGGACTATGACCTTGCGGACAGCCCCTTTAAACTTATAGCCCGGAAAGAAGACGGGGGAGGGGGATATGCAAAAAATATGGACCCAATTTATTTTGCGAAGATTCCCATAGTTGTGCCTTTCTCCGGGAAAATCTATCCGACCGTTGACTTTGTACAAGCCCATATTCAGTTGCAGATATTTGTGACCGATGAGAAAAATTATGAAGGTACTGAAACTCCCCGGGCACTTCCTGCTATAAGGGTGCATCCTCTGCCTACAGAAATATTGTTTGATAATTTTACCAATGGTTTTGGACTAATCGACCAACCATATCAACAACATGATAAAATCCTTAATGATCCCGAGTCCCTGAGTGACTATACATTTGATTCCAGAGTAGCATTCGGTGACCTTGAGACCGACCGAAAGGTGCTAACGTTTAATTTACCTTTTCTTAAAGAAGATGCCTACAAAGGTATTATAATTCACGTAGGCGACAATTTAAACGGTGGTGCTGGGACAGACATAATTCTGAACTCTCAAAAATTGTGGGACAACCTGTCGAAGACAACCCCGCAGATTAGGATAAATCTCAGATACGGCTACGAAGAAACAGCGTACATTCAAATTCTCGTGAACGGCTGGGAAATGCCCTATAATTAGGGAATATGCCGCAACACAGCGTAGCGGAGCAGCATTTCTAACAATAACAGGAGGAGTCCGATGAGCGCAAACAGTTGGTATTCCTCCTGTTTTTTGCTGTATTCCTGAACGCTCATCTTTGTTTTTTCCAATTGGTCGATTTCTTCGTAGATGCGTTTCAAAGCTGCATTGTTGGTGGCGCGAAAATACTGTCCGTCAGTCATTTGCGCAATTTTTGTCAGCGCATTTTCGTCAATTTCCACCGGCACGTTTTGATAGCGCACACCACCGCCGGGAGTGGGCATCGGATAGGGTGCCGTGCCTTGTGTACCCACCCCCACAGTATAGACACGAATAGAATAGGCTTTTGCCAACTCTGCCGCTGTGGTGGGGGCTATTTCGCCACGGTTGTTGGTGCCGTCCGTCAGCAAAATGATGATTTTGGACTTCGCATCACTTTCTTTCAGGCGCGTGACAGCCGTTGCCAAGCCGTGTCCGATGGCGGTGCCGTCTTCGATAATGCCGCAGCGGATGTCTTTCAGCAGGTTCAGAAGCACCGCATGGTCGGTGGTGAGCGGACATTGCGTGAAACTTTCGCCGGCAAACACCACCAAGCCGATGTTGTCGGTCTGCCGACCGCTGATAAACGTGGCAGCAACATCTTTTGCGGCACCTAACCGGTTGGGTTTCAAGTCTTCAGCCAACATGGAGGTCGAAACATCAATCGTCATCATGATGTCGATACCCTCCGTAGTGGACGTGTTCCAACTGTTTGTGCTCTGCGGACGTGCCAGCGCAATGATGACACACACCACAGTCAGCAGTCGCAACACAAACGGCACATGCCATAAATAGAGCCGAAACGTCTTTTTCGTTTTCGCAAAACCCTCCGAAGAGGCGAGGCGCATCGTAGCCTGTGCGGTGCGCTGTTTCCAGATATACCACCCAATCATCGGAATGAGCAGCAGCAGGAGTAGGAAGCAATATGGATTAGCAAATATCATCTTAGTTATGAGTTATGAGTTATGAGTTATGAG
>BNTU01000093.1 GCA_025996835.1 Bacteroidia bacterium | reverse complement strand
GTGTCAAAGCGATTTTCTTTTGCCTTGTCTTTCGCTTTATTAGAAGTAAACAAGTCAAAATATGCTTGCACATCTGATTTACTCCACCAATTGTTCCATTGGTCAAGTTCCATACCAATTTTTACTCTGTACTCATTTGTAGCAACTATGTTCTTTGTTGATTTTTCTATGTTATTTACAAGTTCTTTCGCAACTCTTGTAACAATAATTGCACGTACTAAATCAGCCCCGTCTAATGGCACTTTGTCGCTATTCAAATTTCTGAAAATTGTTTCTTCGTTTGTTTTATCAGATGGCAAATTGTTTACAATAAACTTAACATTACCCTTTAATTTTTCACTAACTTTATTATCCTTATCCGCATGGTCAAACCAACTCTCTATTGTTTGGGCGGCATTAAAAATAAAATAAGTGTCAGGCTTATCATATTCTTTATGCACATTAACAAAGTCACTATACGAATCGAATTTTTCCTCCCAAATTTTGCGTGTTGCTATAAAATCAGTTAAAAAATCATGCGTTTCTTTTCTGATTGAATACTCAATTTTGTTCTTGACTAAATTGCTTTTGCCAAGGTAAGACAATATAATAAACAGAGTTGTCAAACGCTGTTGTCCGTCGATTACATTGAATTTTCCATCTTTTTTAATGATAGTGATATTTTGAAGGCAATAAAACTTATCGTCTTCAAAATCTGCGTCATTTATATCGTCCAACAAAGCATCAACCCATTCTTTTGTCCATTTATACCCTCGTTGATATTCGGGTATGTTGAAAGATTGTGCCTGATTTTTAGATAAGTAATTTGAAAACACATCTGACACGCTTTGTAATAATTCATTATTTTCTGCCATATTTTTTTATTTTTTTTCGTCCGCAAAGGTACAACTTTTTTTTGAATCAATTTTTATTTTTCGCCAACCCAACAGCATCGCCCCATCTTGCTCATCCAATCGTGATGTTTTTCGTAGTTGTGCTTATTGTTGCATATCCACAGCATTTTTCGGGCGATAAAAGGTTTTGTGTCGGGAATTTTGGCATAGCCATCTGTAAAAATAATCAAACCATCGTATTTTTTTTTATTTTTTACAAAAAAGTCGATAATCGGCTGAAAATTTGTGCCGCCTCGCCCCATTACGTGGATGTTTTTTTGCGCTTTTTTCATCTCTATCGGCTTGCCTTTTAACTCACAATCAAATTGTTGCACTTCGAGCGATTGTATGCCGTATTTGAAAAAACGGTTGACGGTAGAGTAGAACAAATTGATTTCCTGGTCGGAAATTGAGCCGCTTACGTCCACTCCTATCAGCAACTTTGTGGTAAATTGACTTTTTTTGCCCATGTACTCAAAACCATAGCGGCGGCTGGGTTTAAAGCGGGTAAGCATTTTATCACTCGACAAAACGGTGGCGCGGAAGCCGTTCAATACTTTACGGTAATCAATCACCGGTTTTAGACTGGCAATGAGCGTTTGCACCAAATTTGCAGGCAAACTTCCCCACGTCATGTTGCTGTGCGCCCACTCTATCACTTCCTTAATTTGCTGCTCCATGTAATCATCTTCTTCCCAGAGGGCAGCATTTGGGGCTGTTTCGGCGTAGTCTATCGTTGGTTCGCCATCGTTTTGTCCATCGCCATCTTGTTCTTTATCATTCTGTTCGCTATCGTCTTGTTCCTGTTGGCTGTTTGCTGCAGGTTTATCTATTTTCCTGTTATCATTATTATCTTGATTTGTTTCTGTGCTTTCGCTTTTAAGTCCGTTCTCGCCGGACGGAATAATCAACTTCATCACTTCACGATAATAAAACTCAAAATTTTTATTTTGATATGTAGCATCATGCCAATAATCAGAAGCCTTGTATAACAGATATTTAAACGGATAATATTCGTTTACCGTAATGTTACTTGCCATATATGCTTTTGCCTTGTTGCTGCCGGCTGGCAAACGGTATGGATGACACAACAAAATGCGGATAACCTCCGCTTTGAGCCTTTCCTCAAACTGTTCGGACGAGAGAAACGACACATATTGCGGATTGTATTCAATCATTCCCTTCCCGCAGCGGATAGAATCGGTATGCTGTGTAGGTTTGATTTCGTGCGTTAGCATGGTCATCATCAACAAGGGTTCTTTGATAAACCATTTGTCGGTAATTTGTTGTATTCTTTCATCGGGACAAAATGAATTGTTGCGGTTAAAAACACCTTGTTTCCGTGCCATTTCCATCAAGTGATTGTAGCATTGCCAAAACTTTTTGCCATGTATCACTCGCCCTGATTCGTGGAAAATACAGGCTTCGTTCATCAAATGATGGGAATATTCGTGAATAGCCACCTCTAATATTTGGGCAAGTGAATGTACGCGAGATACAAAAATACGGATTTGTCGCGTGCTGTCGGTGTAATCGCCAAGTTTAATTCCTTTTGATGACATCCTAACATTTTGGTCGCTGAATATAACCGAAAAATCAATACGGCACGCTTGTAAGCCATTGAGCATATTTTTTATTTGTGCTGATTGTTGCACCAATTCATTCAACCCGCTCATAACTTTATATCTCTGATAAAATCAACCACATTTTTGAAAATATATGGCGAAAGCGTCAAAATAGCCACCTTTGCCCGCGGGTATGCCGATGAGTCGTAGAGCGTTGTCCAATGCGCAAGTGCCTCGTTCCGCTTGTCGCTACGCAGCCATTTGACGTATAATTCGAGGTTTTCAATATACGTTTTCAATACATCGGACTGCTCTTCGGTTTCTATGGTGCGGAACATACTCTCGTTGAGAGGCGTAAGTTCGTGCACTTTCAATGCGGACAGACTTTTCTTTTGTTTCGCGAAGTCGGTCAGCACCTTTTTGGGGTCGATGCCGAAGTGGTTTTTCATATAGGTTACAAGCTTCAACGCTACCCCGATTCCAACAATACCTGCAATGGCTTTTTCTGCCGTTTTGTCGATATTCTCAATACCCTCAATCAGTTCCGAAACACGTTGCCACGAGCGGCGGTCTGCTGTTTTGTCCATGTCCGAATCCAGCGAGGCGGCTCCAAACAATCGTTGTTGTTGTCGATAAAATCTATAACGCGTGCATCCAACTTATTCTTAGCCGCCCACAACAGCCATTCTGCGGGTGTTGGCGCAAAGAAATAGATGTTGAAACGCGACACCAGCGCGGGGTCCAAGTCGGTCAGTTGATATTCCTCGCCCTCGTTCACTGCCGAAATGATTTGGCTGCCTTCGGGCAACTTTTTCCCCGCCAAGGTTTTGTTTAGCGTTAAATCCATTACTGTCTGCAATATTTCGGGACGGGCGCGGTTCAACTCGTCCAAAAACAGCACGATAGGCTGCCCGTCTTCGGGAAACCAGTATGGCGGTCGAAAAACCGTTTTGTTGATTGCCCCGTCGAGCACAGGCAGCCCTATGATATCGCCCGGGTCGCTCATTTGCCCGAGAAACAAGGTTACAACGCGCTTGCCCCGCTCTGTGAAGTAATCCTCAATGATGCGCGATTTGCCGATACCGTGCTTGCCCACCAGCATGATATTGTGGTGCGATGGCGTTATTTCTAATACGCTTAAAAGTTCGGTGGTGTTAATTTTTACTCCCATATTCTCAAAAAATTTATTTATTTACGGATTTGCCAATTTTTTTTTGATTTAAGGTTGGATACGAGAACTTTGACTTTGCGGTTGTTGATTAAATTTTCGTATTCCTTGATAGTAGCCAACAAATCGGGCATAATTTTTTGAAACTTGTTGTAATAAATCGGAATATCCAACTGCAGACCGTGCTGCATTTTTAGCGAAAGTGTGAGTTTGTGTTCCTCTCCTGTTATATAATATTCACAATCAATGTCTTTTAATACAACTCTGAGCCATGCTTTGACGCTTTTTGCTGAAATGTCGGCAATTTTAGCCTCTTTTTCCAGCTGCGCTTTCAAAGCAAAAAATTCTTCCGTGATTTCGCTTGAATGTTTAAAAACCAGATAAACCAGATTTGGGTAGATGCCAATATACCATCTCGAATAACCAACACCGCTAATTCCTAATGAAATACACGGTCGAGAACTCCAACGCCGTTTCTTACTATCATAAATGCCACAATCTATCTTTATCTTTGTTTCTGATTTTATAAAAGTAAAAGAAACTTCATTATCATACCGATTTTTTTCTTCCTTCTCCAACGTAAAACCACACAGGTTGTTGCCTTGACGAATATCCAACAAAACATCTTTACAAGGCGGATTATCGCTTTTTTGGGCATTTTCAATCCATTCGCGCATTTTGTTATTCAAAAATTTATCTAATTTGTAATTCATATACTTTTTTTATTTTAAAAATTTTCGGCAGTTGCCTTACATACTTTTATATCAATTGTATCTCTAAATTTTTATTATCTTCATCGCAATCACCGCACAAGCCTCAGCATCCGCCAAAGCATGGTGATGATTTGTTAAATTATACCCGCAATGTGCCGCCACAGTATGTAATTGATGATTGGGCAAGATTTTACCAAAAATCCTGCGGGCAGCGCGACAAGTACAATGAAATTCATAATCGGGATAATCCATTTGGTAAACGCGATGTACTGCCCGCAGGCAACCTTCGTCAAAAGGGCTGTTGTGCGCCACCAAAGGCAAACCTGCAATTTTCGGTGCAATTTCTGCCCAAACATCTGGAAAAACCTTTTCGTTTTGGGTATCTTCGGCTGTCAGCCCGTGTATTTGCGTGTTCCAATACGAATACCATTCCGGCTCGGGGCGGATTAAACAATAAAATTTTTCTGTGATTTGACCGTTACGAACAATCACTACACCCACGCTGCACACGCTTGATTGTGCGTGATTGGCAGTTTCAAAGTCTATTGCTGCGAAATCTTTCATATTGTTTCATTTTAAAATTTCTGCAAAGGTACGATAAACTTGTGCCAAACCGCAGCACAAGCTCAAAAAAATTTACTTTTGGATTATTGGAAATTCTTTGTAAAACTTCAACAATGTGATGGTTTCGGTGCGGAGTTTATTCCTGATAAATGCCTTTATATCGGGGTTCACCAATTCGCCCAAGCCATCTAACAGGCTCTTGTTTGGCAGATTTTCCATTGCGTCAATGCACTCTTGCAGATAGTTCGGCAGTGATTTATCCATTCGCTGTTCGACAATTTCCTGATTGATTGGTGTTTGACGGCTCATAAAAAACCAACAGTCAAAAATATCCCTGTTTATAACGCTGCTCCTGTCCAACAATGCACAAAGTTTATTTGAAAACATATTGGATAAAGTCATTACTTTTATGTTGATACCCAATAAGTTGCAAATATCGTACTCGTTATTGCCGGGACGGTTGGAAATCTCAATTTTCAATTTTCTTTCTGCAATGCCGTAATCAAGGACAATAATGCTTCCGTAAAATTTCTGCGCCTCATCGTGAATTTTGCCATATTTGAGCACAATTTTGCGTATTTTCTGATAAACCGCATCGCTTGTGTCGGGAGTGAGCAAATTGAAATCCAAATCGACCGAAAAGCGCGGCAATTCGTAGAAAAACATCAGCGCAGTTCCGCCTTTGAAACACAAGCAATTAGCCAATTCGGCATCACTGTAAATGTCTTTCAACACTTGCACCATATAAAATTTGTGTTTAGTTATATCTAACATATTGAAAATAAATTAGTTACTGTTTTTATTAGCGTTTGAGAACCATAAACCGGCAGGAGTTTTGCCACCGTTTTTTTGTTCAAAATATGCAGATTGTCGAAATAAAAATGCTTGTTCAGATAGAGCATATCCAAAAAAGCACGTTCCGGTGTGGCAATGTTTATATTGTTTTTGTTCAGCACAATACCTGCGGTATTGGTCAAAATTTCGCCTTTCATTTGACGGTATCGAAACGTGAGATTGTCAATTTCGGTTTCGCGCGCGAGGTACGAAACATTAGTTATTGCGCTGTCGTACTGAAAGATAACACCTGCCCGCTGCAAAACATATTCAAGCGAAATGTAAGTTGGCGGATAGAGCAAACAAGCCATTTCTTCGGGTTTATATCCCTCTTTGGCGTAAAAACCTTTGCGCGGATTGAGCAACTTGCCGGTTTGCACATAGTAAAACAGTTTCTTGTGCAAAACAGAAGTCTTTTCATAGCCAAGCAGTAACGCTATATCGTTGATTCTGAACACTGTCCGTGAATCGCGATAAATTTCAAAAACGATGTCTTTCTCTTTTTCGTAAACCATACATCTAAATTTTTTAGACTATCAGTTCGCAAAGGTAAGCAAAAATTTTGAGAATAATACAAAAGTTGCATTTCCATTTTTTAGCCAATATTTTGTATGACAACGAAGATTTTTATTTTGTGTTTTGTGCCGCTATCAATCGCTCAATCCAGCGTTTCATCGGCTCTTTTAGTTTGTTTCCTTCGATACAATGCACCTCTTTCAATTTTGAACAATTTCCAAGCAACAGGTTAGTAAGCCCATTATACTCGCAATCTAAAACCTGCAATGCTTCATTTTTTCGCAAATCTAAAGTTGTGATACCGTTCCATTTACACGTTAAAACCTCTAATTCAGTGCAGCGGCTCACATCAATATCCGAAAATCTCATCTCATAATGCGACACATCCAACAGAGTAAACAGGCAATTTTCGTCCTCGCTGAGAATTTTTATGTGATAGACAATCTCTTCTTTTGGAATCATAACACGCGGATTATAGTTATGTTGTAACTGCATAACTTCTTCTTGTCCAATGTGTTTCGTTGCCTTACCATTACCCCAATCCACAAAAAAGACACATCCTTTACTTGCTCTAATCAAAAAGTCGCATACAGAGCCATAAGACCAATTTATGGTCACAACGTTGAATGAAATTTTTGTTTTTCGCGCCATTTTTGCAATTTAAAATTTCTGCAAAGGTACGACGTACTTGTGCCAAAGCGCGGCACAAGTGCAAATTATTTTATTTCTTTTCGCTGCTTATAAGTAGCAAAATCTTTCAATCGAATGGTCACGAGAATCCGGAAGCAATAACAGTCACCTTAATTTTGTCGCCCAACGATTCATCTTTGGCAAGCCCAAAGATTACATGTATATTTTTGTCAAACTTCAAGAGAAAATCGCGTATCTCATCTAATTCAGACATTTGCAACGATTTTTCTGAACCGGAGTATATGTTAAACAATATTTTTTTTGCCGTAAATACATCCTTGTTATTGAGCAACGGCGAATTTATAGCATCGTTAAAAGCTTTATACACACGTTGTTTGCCTTCTCCAAAGCCACTGTTCAGGATTGCTACCCCGCCGTTTTCCAGCGTTGTTTTCACATCGCGGAAGTCTATGTTTTGATAGCCATCTATCGTGATGATTTCGGCGATGCTTTTAACCATCGTTGCCAACATATCATCCGCCCGTTTGAAAGTTTCAGCTACACTTAACCCCGGATAAACACTTCCCAGCAGTGCGTTATTGAGCAGGAAAATTGAATCCGCATTTTTCTTCATTTCTTCCACACCCTTTAATGCACGCGACATTGCCGGATTGCCCTCAAACGCAAACGGCGTGGAAACAATGCCAATGGTCGACAAACCCATTTCTTTGGCAATTTTTGCGATGACGGGTGCAGTACTCGTCCCGGTTCCACCACCCATACAAGCTACGATTATCACCATTTTAGTGCCATCACTCAGCATGTTTTTTATTTCGGAAGCACTCGCTTCCGCGTTGCAGAGTGCAAAACTCACACCTTCAATACCCTTACTGTGTATGTGATTTACAACATTACTGCCACCGCCGCCGACACCCACCACTTTGATAATAGACGGGGCGGGTGCATTTTCAAACTGCTTGAAAGCAAAATGAAATGTCTCTAACCTCAACAAATTCTCCGTGCTGTGGCCGGCATACTCCAAAATCTTACTATCCACCATCATGGCTGTCTTACGCACAGCCTCTTCATCTGATGGTTTACATTGATACTCAAAGTTCTTGCCATGCAAACGTAAGCTTAATACCGCATTACGGCTCACATCTATGGCGGTCAGTTGATTTTCCCAACAGCCCAGCTTCTTCAAGAGGTTGTTGTGGCTCACATCTAAGGCAGTCAGTTGATTCTTGCTACAATACAACACTGTTAATGCCACATTGTGGCTCACATCTAAGACTGTCAGTTGATTGCTTCCACAATGCAACGTTGTCAGTGCCACATTGTGACTTACATCTAAGGCAGTCAGTTGATTGTTTTCACAATTCAACGTTGTCAGTGCCACATTGTGACTTACATCTAAGGCAGTCAGCTGATTTTTCCAACAGTGCAGATCCGTCAATAGGTTGTTGCCACTCACATCTAAGGCAGTCAGTTGGTTTTCCCCACAGTTCAGCCCCGTCAATAGATTGTTGCCACTCACTTCTAAGGCAGTCAGTTGATTGTTACTACAATTCAAGTGTATCAATGCCGCATTTTGGCTCACATCTAAGGTTGTCAGTTGATTGTCAGCACAATACAACTCTGTTAATGCCACATTTTGGCTCACATTTAAGGTAGTAAGTTGATTGTTACTACAATTCAAGTTTGTCAGTGCCGCATTTTGGCTCACATCTAAGGCTGTCAGTTGAGTGCTCCAACAATACAACTCTGTCAATAAGCAATTGTGAGTCACATTTAATGTAGTAAGTTGACCTTCAGTCCACAAAAATTTCAATGTTGGATTTTTACTCGTGTCTATGGAGTCACAATCACAATAAATTCCCTCAAACGCCGGATTTTGAGTTGAATCTATCGCAACATGCTGACAAGTCAGGCTCAACGCCTTAATGGGTCCCTCAATGGTAACGGTTGCTACGCCATCCGCGCTGTAGCAATGCAACAATTGCATTCCTTCCAACTCCGTTTGGGATGTCAAATCACCAACATACTGCGTTTCAACGCCATCGCCCCATTCCACCGAGAACGGCACACCTTCATCACTCCGAATACCAAGTGTATTCACTTTTTTTGTTTCCCAAGAAAACGTTGTTACATACTGTTTCATAATGCTATTTATTAAAAAATTTCTGCAAAGGTACGGCACACTTGTGCCAAACCGTAGCACAAGTTCAAAAAAAAATTACTTTTGTATTATTTAGGATTGCTCAGCATATTTCCACAAAAACAGTTTGCAATTCAAAAATAATTCGTACATTTGCCGCCGAAATAAAAAAATGAACAGTAAAAAATGAAAAATAGAATTATAAAATATTGATAACAAGGCTTTTAGTCTTTATTCTCGTTTCTGAAATTCTACCAAGTTTTCAAATTCACTTGAGAATAAAGTGCAGCAATTACACACCTGGGCGTGAATTGTTTGTGCTTATTTAAGTGAAAAATGGTTTTGGTAGAGCCTCAGGAACAAATAAGCAACAACGGGCAGTATTACGCTTTTAGTTTGCCGAAGAGAGTAAGACTTTAGGTCATAAACTTTTAGAACAATGGCAAACAGAATTTTCAAAGCTAATTCGACAAAAAATGAACAGCCACAGCATGGTCTTGTCGCCATGTTGTGGCTGATTTGCAATTTTTTCAGAACTTGTGCAGCGGTTTGGCACAAGTGCAAATTACCTTTGCACCCAAATTACGTGAGGATGCGCGTTGAACGCGACGGGGAAGCTGAAACCCGAAAGTTGAAGCATAAATATAAAACTATTTTATCATGGCAACATTGAGAACGTGTAAATGGTGCGGTAAGGAATATGATTGGGCAAAATCAGCTGCCAAAGACAGAAATTCCTACTGCTGTCAAAAGTGTGAAACTGATGCTAAGGCGAAGAAATGAGCCTGAGAACCGAACGACAAACCTGCTCTTCTCTTGAAGGGTTAAGGGCGGGTTTGTTCTTATTAGAGTATTATTAAAAATTTAAAATAAATAAAAATGAAAAATGTATTATTTACCCCTTGGGTTGGCGAAAACTATGCCACAAAAGGGTACAATGGGAAGAAAATTCTCGTTTTGGGAGAAAGTCATTACTGTGATGACGGCTGTAAAACGTGCGGTAGTGAGAAATGCACCATCACATGTAGTGTTATGGAACGCTTTTTAGAGTATAAACAAGGAAAGCATACGTTTAATCCCAAAGAAGATAGGTGGATGAATACTCTCACAAGATTCACAAACGGCGTTACAGGCAACCAATCTGATGTTGCTGACTTTTGGAATTCTGTCGTTTTTTACAACTTTGTTCAAAAAGCAATGAAAAGTCGTAAAGATAAACCAACAAAAGAAGATTTCAAAAATAGCCACCCTGCTTTTTTTGAAGTTCTTGAAAAATATCAACCGGACATAATTATCGTATGGGGCAACAAGTTATGGCATGGAATGCCCGGAGCCGGCATTGGACGACACGGCGACACTCCCATTTTGGATGAAAATGGAGGGAAGTTTTACTATTATAAAGTTGGGAATAAAGAAATTCCAGCCTACAAAGTCAATCATCCGGCGTGGGGCGGTGCTTTCAGTAAAAGCATCCCATACTTGCAAGAAGCAATAAAATTGGCGTAAATAAATAATTTAAAATATCACAATATGGAAAATTCACTTATGGTTATTGCCGTTGGCGGCGGAGGTTTAAATGTAGCAAAATTTATTTCTAAAACGGCAAAGGAAGCAAAACGGAATATCAATTTGTTTGCCATTGATACGGAAGAGGATGATCTTATGAGTTCCGGTCTTGATAATAAGATATTGATACAAGACGAGAACTCAACAGAGGAAGTGGAAGGAAAATTGAATCCACATTTGGGAGGAGTGAAAATAGGGGTGGTAATTTCTGCTCTCGGCGGAAGAACGGGGAGCACACTAACTCCACAAATAGCAAAATTGCTACACGAACACAAGATAGCATCTTTGTGTATTGTGACAACGCCTTTTGCTTTGGAGGGCAAAGATGCCGCTTCTCGTGCATTAAACAGCATTGTACAAATATTGGAATGTCACTCAACACTTGTCCAAAAGAGCAATGAATCTCTGGCTAAGGAAATGGGAACTCTATCTCTGGTAGCTGTTTTTCAGTATTTTGACGCAAAAATTGCCGACTTGGTTTTTGCAATAAACGATGCCTCTTTACAGGGGAAAGAATCACTGATTATCCCAATTCTACAAGAAGGAAAAGAATTTGAAGGTGACGATTTAAAAGATATGTTTACTAAAATTTAGAGGCTGATTTCTATATGATAACGCTTTCTTAATGTTGTGTTAATACGCAACGAGAGCCACCCCTAACAAGGTAAAGCCCTGAATTTTGAACCGTTGCCCTCATAACTCATAATTATGCGTTAGTATGTTCATATTTTTTTTCACGCCGATGCCCTTTCCTGCACTGCACACGATTGAAACCCAATCGTCCGCCTTGCAATCGGCTGAAAATCAGCCTCATCCTGATTGTAAATTGCCGTAAGCGTCATCGGCTTGTCAATTT
>BNTU01000092.1 GCA_025996835.1 Bacteroidia bacterium | reverse complement strand
ACGCTGCCCGCCGATATGGTCGCCGACATAACCCGCCGCCCGGTCACTATCGCCAGCATTTCATTTGCCGACAAAGTTTACGATGGCACCAAAACAGCCACAGTGGATAACGCTGCGGTGCAGATTGCGAATCAAGTTGCGGGCGATAACTTAACTGTATTGGATGCTACGGCAACCTTTGTAGACAAGAATGCAGGCACCTGGGACGTTACATTTGACAGTTTCACGCTCGGCGGCACAGACAAAGACAATTATGAGTTGACGGCTCAGCCGGCTGATGTGATAGCCCAACCCACGATTACGCCCAAGCCGGTAACGCTGTCGGGTATTTCAGCCAATAGCAGACCTTACAATGGCACTACGCAAGCCACCTTTAGCGGCGCAGGCACAGTCGTTGGCAAAGTGGAAGGTGTCGGCGATGAGGTGACAGTGGATGCTTCAAATGGGACGGCAACCTTTGCCGATAAAAATGCAGGCACAGGCAAATCGGTCACATTTGACGGTTTCGCGCTCACCGGCACGCACCATGCTAATTACAAAATCTCTGCGCAGCCTGCTGTTGATACGGCAACAATCACTCCTTTGCCTGTCATGGTCACGCCGGACGATAATCAGAGTAAAACCTACAAAGCCGTCAATCCGGTGCTGACCTACACTTGCAGTCCTACACTGTTCGACGGCGATAGTTTTAGCGGCACACTCTCCCGCGCCACCACCGACAAAGCGGGAAAGTATCCCATCGGTATAGGCACACTGACAGCCGGCAGCAACTACACTATCAACATGGCAAATAAGGTTTTCACCATCACTCCGAAGAGCATTACCGCTTCCACGGTTACGGTGGCAAACATAGCCGCTCAACTGTACACGGGCAAAGCAATCAAGCCGTTGCCCAAAGTGACGGACGGCGTTACACTCAGTAACAACACCGACTACACACTGACTTACAGCAACAATACAGACGAAGGCACAGCCACCATAACCATCAAAGGCAAAGGCAATTACCAGGATTCCAGAACGGTGGAATTTGAGATAGCCAAAGATAAAGTGAGCGTTAATACCGATGTCAATACCGGTGTCAATACCGATGTCAATACCGGTGTCAATACCGGTGGCAATAGTGCCACGCAGATAGAGTCAGTAGAGGCTACGTCTGTGAAACTGTATCCCAATCCGGTGCATAGAGGTGATATCATCACCATCGAAGGCGTCCCGGACGGTGTTAAACACATCGTCATCTACGATTTTACCGGTCGCGCGGTTGCAACATTGCCGGTAGGGTCACAGCGCGCCACGTCTACGACCCTGCAAATGCAGATGCCAACCACACGCGGAGTTTATCTTGTGCGGGTAGGGGAGGAGTTGCTGAAGGTGGTGGTGGAATGAAAATGAATGAACATTCGCATTTTATGCATATTGCTTTTCGTCTTGGTTGGAATTGGTTCGGCACGAGCGCAGGGCAAGCCGGTGCCGAAGAGGACTGTTGAGCCGCAAATGCGGGTTGATATGAGCAAACTATTTGCTCGTCACGAATTTTCCATCCACGCAGGAGGCGGACTTTCTTCGCTGTGGAATTATTCCCCCAACGTGGGCGACTATGAAAGCAGTATCGGGTACGATGTGGGCGTGGGCTACACTTTCTTTTTTACGCCGAAATGGGCAATATCAAGCGGCGTGAGTGCAGCCTTCTTCACAAGCAAATATGCCTACGACCAGCCGGCATTTGGGGATAACTATGAGACTAACGATGGAAAAATGGATTTTTATTTTAGTTATACCATCAAAGGTTACACCGAAACGCAGCAAATACTCTTTCTCACCATCCCGCTGATGGTTCATTTTGAAACACGCGCAACAGCAACAAGCAAGTTTTACACCGCATTCGGCGGTAAAGTAGGCATTCCGCTTGGCTCCAACTATAAAAACAGTATAAACGAATTGGTTACAAGATACAGAGAGAGTTCACCAAGCTATGAGTCGGACGAAGCTGGATACTTCTACGGTCCTAAATTTATGGGCTTTGGCACATTTAACCCGTCGGAGGTGCCGGGTAGCACCGGCAGCATCAAGCCTCTGCAAACCGCCTTTTTTGCCTCCGCCGAAGTGGGCATGAAATGGGCGTTGTCAAACGAATGGTCGCTCTACACAGGTGTCTACATAGACTACGGGTTAAACCACATTTCTTCCATACCAGCCGAAGACAAATCCCAACTCATCACTTACAAAGTCCCTATTGATGACCCCGATGTGGACTACACCTACGACCCTGCAAGTATGTTGTTAGCCAAAAAAGCAGACAACACTCCGTTTGTTGACAAAGTGGCACCGGTTTCCACAGGCATACGACTCACGCTGGCATTCAAAAAAATGCCCTCAAAAAAGACGAAGGTTACACCAATTGTTACACCGCCGGCTATTCCGCCGACTATTCCGCCGGTTGCCCAACCTGCTCCGCCTGCTTCACCCGACACCACCAAAGTTAAAAAAGTTGTTCGGAAGCGTACTCAGGTTAGTTCGAAGCGTGTGGAAGAAGTAACAGACAAGCAACGGCTGCAGCGGCCAATCAATTTTGAATTTGACCGGAGCGACCTGCTACTTAACAGTAAAGAAGCATTGGAGGCAGAAATAACCGACCTCAAACGGCAGTTGGAAGAGAAAATACGCATCTTAAAGAAATACCCCAACTGGAAAATACGCATCGAAGGTCACACCGATGATATTGGTAGTACGGAGCGCAATATGATTTTGGGAAAGGAACGCGCCGAAACGGCTAAAAGCTACATGCTTGAACGAGGTATCCCAGCCAAAATGATTGAGGAAACGGTCAGCAAGGCAGCCACAGAGCCTCTCGTCCCCAATACCAGCGAAGCAAACAGGCAAAAAAACAGACGGGTGGTGATTGTGGTGATGGAGGAATAAGTCCTTACGGGAAAAAAAAATGGTTTGCAGATTTAATGTAACAAAAAAAATGAGTACTTTTGTGCCCGTGAAAATACAGACTTGCATATTACTTTTTCTTTGGTTTATTCCACTTGTGGGATGGGGGCAGGAGCTTGACAGCATTCCGGAAGTCGTTGTTTCCGACACCATCCCCCCGATTATTACAGATACCGTTCCCCCTGTCATTTCCGACAGCATCCCTGCCGCTATTTCCGACAGCATCCCCGAAATTATCCCTGAAGAGATTATTCCTGACACCATTGAGAAGCGGTTTTGGACTATTTCCGAATTTACGGGCGAGAGAACTCCTGCGGTGCCTGATACGGTGCTGACAGACTATTTTCATCGCACCAATGTGGAGGGATTTGGCACTGCAATTGGCTATTTGGGCAATTTGGGTTCGCCGATGGAGTCGCGCATCTTTTCCGAACGGGCATCTCGCTCCGATTTTATGTTTGCCGACCCGTTTTATGCCTATACGAAAACGCCGGAGAAGTTTCAGTTTATGAATATAAAAATTCCGAGTTCCGTGGTTTCCTATCAGTCGGGTGGCGGCAATGTGGAGGAGGAAGAACGCTTTAAGGCACTTGTGGCGACGAATTTGGGCAAACATTTTAATATTGGAGCGGACGTGGACTACCTCTATGCGCGTGGTTTTTACGAATCGCAAGCCGATAAGCGGATAGATTGGGTGGGTTTTGCCAATTATGTGTCCGACAGGCACCAGTTGCACGTTTTTTACCACACTTCGGACATTACCACCACCGAAAACGGCGGCATAGACGGCGACGGCTGGATTACACACCCCGACACGATGGACAGGGCATTGCACAGCAGCAAGGAAATTCCCGTCAAACTTGGCAGCACGTGGAGCAATCAGGCAGGACAACGCGCATACCTGAATTATCGTTACAGTTTTGGTATGCAACGAGCGCATTTTGTGCCTGTCGCAACTGCCTTTTACACAATCGATTATCAGGATAAAAAACGCCGATTTTATACCACCGATGTTTCTATTTTGGACAACTATTACGGAGAATATACGCCTACACATAAATCCAATGCCGATTCCACCTCGTTTTTCCTGATGCACAACACCTTGGGGCTGTCGCTCCGTGAGGGCTTTGCCGACTGGGCAAAATGGGATTTGGCGGCTTTTGTGACCCACGAATACGCCGGCTACAGGATACTCGGACAGGATTCTATTGCCGGCGGCGACATCGAATTGCCCGAACAGTCCCTGTTTGTCGGCGGTGAACTTGCCAAAAACAAAGGAGCCTTTTTGCGTTACAATGCGGCATTTAACTTGGGCATTATTGGCAAGAAGAAGGGCAATTTATCCCTTTCGGGAACTGTCGAAACGCGCATTCCCATTTTTGGCGACACGGCATCTGTGATAGGACACGCCGCCCTGTCCAACACGGCACCAACGTTTTACGAAAACAGATATAACAGCAAATATATATCGTGGGGCGACGGCTTGGGCGGCGTTCCGGACGGTGGTTTTGAAAGCGTTGTTCGGCAAAAGTTTGGCGGCGATTTAGTGATTCCGCACACCGACACAAAGTTTGGCATTGAGGTAGAAAACATCAATAACTACATCTATTTCGGTGCTTGGGGCTGGCCTGTGCAATATTCCGACAATATTCAGGTGCTGACGGGGCGGCTCGACCAAAATTTCAAACTCGGTGTGCTGCATTGGGACAGCCGGCTGGTGTATCAAAAATCCAGCGAAGCCGAAATTCTCCCGTTGCCCGATTTTGCCGCCTACACCAGCCTCTACGTGCAGTTTAAAATTGCCAAAGTGCTGACGGTGCAGTTGGGCGCGAACGCCCACTATTGGACAAGCTATTATGCGCCATCCTACGAGCCTGCTATTCAGCAGTTTAAATTGCAGAAAGACGATGAAGATGACCCCAAAACGAAAGTCGGCAATTACCCCCTAATCAATGCCTTTGTCAACGCCCACCTGAAGCAAACCCGCTTTTTCATAGAATGGTACAACGTAGGCACCCTGTTACTAAACGTCCCCCCCAACTACTTCTCACTACCCCACTACCCGATAAACCCCGATGTAATAAAAATAGGATTATCAGTAAATTTCATCAATTAAGAAAAAAAAACTCATAACTCATAACTCATAACTCAAAATTATTTCCTACCTTTGCGCGTGAAGTCGCACGCAGTCGATCGGGAAACTCACAGTTTTAATTTAGATTCCGAGGCATGCTTCTATCGTGAATGGCGGGCCGCAGTCTTTCGAGGCAGACGGATTACAAACGCGGTAAGGCTCTCAAATCCTGTCTATCGGAGTTTTGTTTGAATCCACGGTGCGACTTTCTTTTTTTTGATTTTTTTCGTACCTTTGTGCCCGCTTATGGAATGGTTATCGTTTAATTTTCAGAGTTTTGCCAGTGCGTTCATCGTCCTGTTTGCCATATTGGATGTGACGGGGTCGTTGCCTGTATTTTTGGATTTAAGTCAGAGGCACAAGAAATTCAGTGCGTGGCGCGCCACAGTCATTGCGTTTTTGATTATGTTGGCGTTTTTCTTTGTGGGCGAAGGCATTTTGGCACTGTTTGGCGTGGATGTCAGTTCGTTTGCGGTTGCCGGTGCGCTGGTGATTTTTGTGATTGCGTGCGAAATGACATTTGGCGTAGAAATTTTCAAGATGGAGGCGATGGAAGGCAGTGCCACCCTTGTGCCGATTGTTTTCCCGCTCTTGGCAGGTCCGGGGGCATTCACAACGCTACTTTCGCTGAAGGCGGAATATTCATCGCCGGACATTATTTTGGCATTGGTGGCAAACATGCTAATTGTCTATGTGGTGTTGCGAAACGTGGCACCGGTAGCCAAGTTGCTTGGCAAAGGCGGTGTGTTTATGCTCCGCAAGTTCTTCGGTATCATTCTGTTAGCCATCGCAGTAAAACTGTTTATGAGCAACATTACAACATTAATAGGATAAAATGGACTGGTTTAGTGAATTGATTTGGAACGATGGGATTGCCCACACGGTGCTGCTGTTGGCGGTTGTGATTGCGGCGGGGTTAGCTTTGGGCAAAGTTAAAGTTTGGGGCATTTCGCTTGGCATCACCTTTGTGCTGTTTGTGGGGCTGTTTTTGGCGCATTGGGGGCTGCGGATGAATCACGAGGTGTTGCATTTCATGAAAGAGTTTGGGTTGATTCTTTTTGTCTATTCCATTGGTTTACAGGTGGGTCCCGGATTCTTTTCTTCCTTCAAAAAAGGCGGCATCACGCTTAATATGCTGGCGGTGGGCATCGTTTTTCTGGGCGTGACCACTACTATTGTGTTGCACTACGCGACCGGCATTCAAATGTCCACGATGGTGGGCATTTTGTCGGGTGCGGTGACGAATACTCCCGGACTTGGTGCCGCACAACAGGCTTATGCCGATATGCACGACCATGTGCAAGACCCCACTATCGCGATGGGCTATGCTGTGGCGTATCCTCTGGGCGTGCTTGGCATTATCGCCTCAATCATTTTGATGAAATACATCTTTCGTATCAATTTGCAGAAAGAAACAGACGACATCAACGCCGTTTCCAACAATAAAGCGGGGCAGGTGGAGCTCGTTTCGCTCGAAATCAACAATCCCGCCATTTTCGGTAAACCCATCAGCGAAATTAAACACCTGATTGCACGTAAGTTCGTCATTTCCAGAGTGTTGCATGACGGACACATCACCATAGCCTCATCCAACACCGTTTTGCACGCCAACGACAAAGTGTATGTGATAACCACGCCGCCCGAACGCGCTGCCATTATGGCATTCCTCGGAAAAGAAATAACAATGTCGCAACAACAGTGGGATAAGTTGGACAAACACATGGTATCGCGCCGCATCGTGATTACAAAGTCAAGCATCAACGGCAAATCCATCCGCAACCTGAACCTCCGCAGCAATTTTGGCGTAAATATCACGCGCGTCAACCGTTCGGGGGTGGATTTGATTGCCGACCCGGGATTGCTGTTGCAAGTGGGCGACCTCGTGACGGTGGTGGGCAACGAAGATTCCATCCAAAGCATCAAACACCTGTTGGGCAACCAGATGAAACGCCTCAACGAACCCAATTTGATACCGATATTCATAGGTATTGCCTTAGGAGTGTTGCTGGGCAGTATTCCGGTGATGTTCCCCGGCATTCCGCAACCGGTGAAACTCGGTTTGGCAGGCGGTCCGCTGATAGTCGCGATTCTGATTAGCATTTTCGGACACAAATACCATTTGGTGACTTACACAACGCTGAGTGCCAACCTGATGCTGCGTGAAATCGGCATCTGCCTGTTTCTCGCGTGTGTGGGGCTGGGTGCGGGCGAAAATTTCATCGCCACCATCAGGGACGGCGGATTTGTCTGGATAGGCTACGGCTTTATCATCACGATGCTACCGCTGTTGATTATCGGCATTTTCGCGCGCTCGGTATGCAAAGTCAATTATTACACGCTCATGGGCTTAATGTCAGGCTCCATGACCGACCCGCCTGCGCTGGCATATTCCAACGCCACGGCAGGCAATGATGCCCCCGCGGTAAGCTACTCCACAGTGTATCCGCTCACCATGTTTTTGCGAGTGCTGACGGCGCAGTTGCTGGTGCTGTTTTTTTGATACATATCATTGCGGGCTTGACCTGCTTATATTTTTGGTTCTACCGTTATTTGTGTGGAAAGATATTTTGTGTGTATCACTTCCACACAAATAACGGTAGAACCTTATTATTTAATTGATGATTACAAATTTGGTAAAGCCATTAAATAAGATTACCTTTGTCGCCGAAATAATAATTTAATATTATCAGTTATGACAGATAAAGAATTGCAAGAACTCCTTGACTATATGGAGGATTTTAGTAAAAAAGTGCGGAAAGATCCGGAATTAGGCAAACAGTTTCTTATAGAAGCAGGTATTTTGAATCAAGACGGGAGATTTACTGAGTCTTATAGCCATTTAGGTGCTCTCAAGGCAAGTCAATGCGCTAATTACTAATAAAATAGAAGATTATGTACTCTACTCGTTCAGGACTAATTTTGGGATTTCACGGTTGTGATGCATCCATCGCTAAAGATGTGTTGCTCGGTAAAACTTTCCTGAAAGCAAGCACTAATAATTATGACTGGTTAGGTCATGGCATCTATTTTTGGGAGCATAGTCCTTCGCGGGCGATGGAATTTGCCCAATATTTGCAAAAACATCCAAGTCACTCAAAAGGTGCTATCAAAGAACCGGCAGTGATTGGTGCTGTGATTGATTTGGGAACATGTTTTGATTTACTTGATTATCAAAAGCTTCGGTTGCTTAAAAAAGGTTATGAATTGGTAATGAATGATACATCTTATTTTCCTGAAATTCCCCAAAATAAAACAATAGACAACTTGGGTGACCTTTTACTCAGAGAATTGGATTGTAGTGTGGTTGAGGCTGTACACAAATTCAAGCAAAAAACAGGTCAGTCGCCTTTCGATTCTGTCCGAAGCGTTTTTTACGAAGGCAAAGAGTTGTATCCCAATGCCGGATTTCGCGAAAAAGACCATATTCAAATTTGTATTAGAAATCCCAATTGCATCAAAGGCTTCTTTTTGCCAAGAGCGATGGATGAGGCATTCTTGAAAGTCTGATAACTCATAACTCATAACTCATAACTCAAAAACATTTCATACCTTTGCAACCAAATTTAAAGTGCAGATGAACAAACACATCACATCACTACTCATTGCACTGCTGGCGTGTTGCGCGGCGGCGGCACAATCCCAGCTACAACCCCAACCGGCACAGCCTGATACGCTGCCGATTGTCCGCCATGAATTTTCTATTCATGCCGGGGGTGGATTTTCCTCGTTGCTGAGTGTGCCTAAGGCGGGCGAAAATGAACTTGCCGGCGGCTTTGATTTTGGCGTGGGCTATACCTATTTTTTTACGAAGCAGTGGGCAATATCCGGTGGGGTAGGGGTAGCCTTTTTCAATGGCAAATATGCCTTGTCTCAATTTGCGGAAAGTTATGAGCAGATTAACCATGCGCCGGTGAACGATGGCACACTTGACCTGTTTGACGGGGTAAGCGAATTTACATACAGTTACACCGCCTACAATTACACCGAAAAGCAGTACCTTGCCCTGCTGACCATCCCGCTCCTGTTGCATTTTGAAACGAAGGCAACGGAGAAAGATAAATTTTACGCCGCACTTGGCTTAAAAGTGGGGCTTCCGCTCAGTGCCATCCAATACCAAAACAATGTGGGCATGCTACACGCATCGGGTGAGGTTCCGGGCACGGAGATATACTCCGGACCGGACTACATGGGATTTGGCGATTTCCCTGACCGCGGCAGCAAGGGGCGCGTCCAACAGCCCCAAACCGCCTTTTTTATTTCCGCCGAAACGGGGATGAAATGGGCGTTGAACGCTGAATGGTCGCTCTACACGGGTGCATACCTTGATTACGGCATCAATAAAATCGTCAAGCCCGCCAACGAACATTTCATTGACTACAACGCCGACTTCTTTGGGAATGATGCGAACTTGCACCCCTCCGGTCTTTTGGTCGAAACACCCAAAGGCGAGGCTTTCATTGGCAAGGAAGCACCTCTGTCGGTGGGCGTGCGGGTGGCGTTGGCGTTCGGAAAAATGCCTCCCCGGGCGGTAACTATTGTGCCGCTGCCGCCGCCGGTTGAACCACCGGTTAGCCCCAAGCCGACTGTGGACAGAGCCAAGAGGGAACGGCTACGTGTGGAACGACTAACCGATGTGAAACGGCTGCAACAGCCAATCAACTTTGAATTTGACCGGAGCGACCTCTTACTCGCAAGCCGAGCAGCATTGGACAAAGAAATAGTTTACCTCAAACAGCAGTTGGACGAAAAAATACGCGTCCTGAAGAAATACCCCGACCTGCAAGTCCGAATCGAAGGGCACACCGACAACATCGGCACAGCGGAATATAATGTGCTATTGGGACGCGACCGCGCCGAAGTGGTCAAAGCCTACATGCTCGAAAAAGGCATCCCCGCCAAAATCATAGTAGAAGTAGTCAGCAAAGGAGCCTCAGTACCCCTCGTCCCCAACACCAGCGAAGAAAACCGGCGCAAAAACCGGCGGGTGGTGATTGTGGTGGTGGAGAAATAAAAAAATTAACTATTTTTTTCACATTTTTCAAAAAAAACTTCAAAAAACATTTGGCTGTGTCAAATATTGTCCGTATCTTTGCGCCCAAAAAAGTTATGAACAAGTTATAAGTAAATTATAAGTAAATTATAAGTAAATTATGAACAAGATTATTTCATCCATAGCACTCGCTCTGATAGCGTGTAGCACAGCGGCAGCGCAATCATACAGCGGCGGCGATGGCTCGGTTGCCAACCCTTATCTCATCTCTTCAAAAGCAGATATGTTGGCTTTGTCTTCGGCTATCAGTGGTGGAAATAATTATTCCACCAAACACTTCCTGTTAACAACTAATTTGACCGGCGCAAGTGAAACGATTACAACTGTAATTGGTTCTAACAGTCAGTTCCGCGGTACGTTTGATGGAGGGGGGCATGAGGTGGCTGTAAATATCAATTTTTCTGCTTATTCTGGTTATGTTGCACTATTTGGTTATTTAGGTGCTAATGGTGTTATCAAAAATTTAAGAGTAAGCGGCAGTGTTTATTCTTCAGTTGATCAAGAATATGTAGCCGGCATTTGCGCTCGAGTCGCGAATAGCAGTATTTCAAATTGCTACAATGCCAGCACTATTGTTAGTGGTGGTTATCAGATTGGTGGCATTTGCGGTAGTGCCAACTCTTCTGACATTTCTGACTGTTACAATACAGGTAATATTTCTCTTTCTCGTTTGTCGGCTGGTGTTTTGTGTGCCGGTGGCATTTGTGGTGATGCCGGTCAGTGGGGTTCTATTTCAAATTGTTACAATACAGGTAGCATTTCTGCTTCCGGTCCTGCTTGTAATATTTATTCCGGTGGAATTACAGGAGCGGGTGGTAATATGACTATTTCGAATTGTTACAATACAGGCAGCGTTTCCTCTTCGACTGTGTCCACTTACTCTACACAGGGTTCTGTGCGTTCTGGTGGTATTTGTGCGGACGTATCGGGACCGCCGCCTGCCGTTTCGAATTGTTTTGTTGTTACCAATCAAATAATTGCAACCGTAGATGATAGCCAGTATGGCCCCTACCCTAGTGTCCCACCATACGCAGGACGAATTACCGGCACTTCCAGCGGAACCCGTTCAAATTGTTATGCTAACTCGGCTATGTTGGTCAACGGCGCAGCGGTAAGTAGCAACGATAAAACAGTGAAAAATGGTGCAGATGCATTACTTGCTAATTTCCAGTCTTCAGCATGGTGCTTGACTAATTTAGGTTGGGATTTTGCTGACACTTGGATGCAGCCGTCAGGGCAACTGGCACTACTCAAACCCACTTTCTATAATGATGAGATGTTCTCATTTACTAAAGATTGTGGTAGTGATGGCATCGGTTCGAGTGTTGCTTATTATATTCCTGAAGGGAAGTATAGTTCTAAAACCGACACAACGGCTGCTAACAGTCCGGCAATAACTGCAGGTCAAGCGTATGCTAATGCGCAGGGGATATGCTCCTACACCATCACTACGACAGCAGGCACCGGCATTACCGCTCCAACCGGCGGAGGAAGTATAGATTACGGCACAGCGGCAAATTTAAGTTGTACCGTTTCAACAGGTTATGATTTTGACGGTTGGTACGATGGTGCAACCAAAGTATCAGGGTTACAAAATTACACATTCACT
>BNTU01000091.1 GCA_025996835.1 Bacteroidia bacterium | reverse complement strand
CTTGCTTGCTTGCAGACCTCTCTGTTGAAAAAAATCGTCCGCGCCGCTACCGTCATAGTTCCCCCCTCTTACAGGCGAAGAGAACTCTTGGGGTGCTCTTTTGAGTCGAAGCATATCCCAGAACCGATGTCCTTCAAAAGCAAACTCAACGCCTCTTTCGTTCAGGATAATTTCCCTCATTTTGTCTTTATTGGTATGGCTGCCTAATGCTGCCGTCGTCACAAATGGACCAGTGTAGGTAGCCTCCACAGAAAGCAGACCCGCTCTGTCACGCACCTTGTTGATGGCTTCCCAGACTGCCTCGTCCGGAGCATCCAACCACTCGTTGCGTGCTTCGGCTTTCATCAGATACAAATCCGCCATGCGGATGATGGGTATCGGATAGAGAGATAACCTTATCCAACCTCCGGCTGTGCTGGCGGGATGTACTACTTTCTGCGCACCTATTCCCGTCCAAAAACGGTTGCTACCACCGTAACTGGCACCGAGCTGACGATTATAGAAAGACGTGTTGATTCGTGTGGAATGCGACCGCCAATAACCGCCGGTAATTCCCAGATTGGCATAGAAGCGGGGTTCTCTGTCCAAATAGAGGTTTATCGTTGGAACGTCGGACTGTAGGATGCCCAGATAGGCTTTGGTGAGTGCCGTGTCCGGCGTAAGTGTAGCCCTATGCATATTATCACGGTCGAACGTCCGGTCTTCATCCAAAGGGAGCCCGTTTTTGGTATAAAACCTTTCCAGGGTTGCATAGGTGGCACCCAATGTATTTCGACAGTAGTATGGCTGATTGGGTTGTGCCCCCACAGTGCTCACAATGTTGGCTTCGGCAGCCACAAGATATTCTGATGCTGTAACATTGACATTGGAAAGTCCCCATATATATTCCTGGTTCCAGGGGTCAACGACCACATTTCTCAAATCAAAGATTTTTTTCAAATTTGGGTTGAGCCTCGAGTCGGTAAAATCCTCTGCCGGCAGTCGTTTTTCATACGTGTACAGTGCCGCTCCTTCATCCTCGCAAAGCTTAATGGCTGCTTCTATGGCGTCTAAAGCGTCTTTCCATTTGACTTTTGTCGTTGCGGCGTCATCCTGCGGAAAAAACGGCTTCCCGTCATGGTCGTAGAAATCGAAGTAATCAGTGTTGCCGCTGTAGAACTTACTTGCCCTGTAGAGCAACACCCGCGCTTTGATGGCTGAGGCGCCCAACTTATCCACCTGTCCGTGTACAAGTCCTTCCTTTCTCAACTGAAGACCGGATATGGCAGTAGTCATTGTCTTGACGATATAGTCGAAACAATCGTCCACTTTGCTGCGCGCAATGTACAGAGAGTCTTGCAAGAACGCAAGTTTACTCTGAGGGACTGCCTCTGGCCACTCCCTACGGATGAATTGAATATAAATTCCAAACTCATTCAAAATCCGGGATGGTAGGGGAGTTATGAGTTATGAGTTATGAGTTAGAAATGTCTGAATCTTGATTTACAGGATTAAAGGATTAACAGGATGAAAAAAGAAAAGGATGAACAAGAGGAAAAGTTAATCCTGAAAATCTTAAAATCCTGTAAATCAAGATTCAGACAAAAAGAATTGAAAATTAAAATTTAAAAATTAACGATTATGAATAATTTTAGAAAAGGAGCAATTTTATTGCTTATTGCAGTGGCAGGTTTTTATGCCTGCGCGGAGGGAGAACGGTTTGGCATCTCTTCTGACGATACCAAAGCACCGGACCCTCCTGTGTTTGACAGTGTATGGGCTCTTCCCGGTGGGGCGAGGATTTTTTACAAAATTCCTGCCGACAAGGATGTTATCAGTATTGAGGCTTCGTTTACGGCTACAAACGGTAAATTGATAAAATCTGCCGTGTCGTTTTTTGCGCCTCATTTGGAGATATTCGGTTTGCCCGATACCACCGTACATAGCCTTCAGTTGTATGCCTTGGATAGAGCGGGCAACAAGTCGGATGTGGTGACTGTTCCGGTGAAGCCATTGGAGCCGACTTACAGCAGGGTGAATAGCACGTTAGCCGTATATCCGGCTTTCAGTTCCATGATGGTGTCTTGGGAAAACGAATTGGAGCAGGATGTCAACATACTTGTGGATATCGCTTATTCCGATAATGGCACCAAACGTACTATCTATGAGGCGTTTTCATCGAATAAAGAACGCGAACAACGGTTCATCACTAACTTGAATATTCCGTCGTCGGAACCGGTCAGTGTGCAGGTAATCGTTGAAGACCTCTATGGCAACCGAACGGCAAGTATTGAAAAAGGACCCATGAACCTGATGGCCGATTCGCTAATCAGCAAACGTGACTGGTATATGCCCGACCGCGGCACTTTTATCGGAACTGTGGGTATGTCAAATGGAGACAATTGGGAAGGGAAAAACAGTTATGTTATTGATGGAATCGTCAATGATGAACAGCATCCGGGAAATTACGGGATATATAATAACGCCTATTGGGTAAATGGCTCTGACCTAAATCAGCCACAGTTTAATCTCTTTATTGACCTTGGTGCTAAATACGAGTTAAGCCGTATTATCACTCATCAGAGGCGTTTCTGGAACCCGGCTGTACTCCTTACCCAACCCAGAGCCGATCTTTATCGGGCAAGAAATGTGGCGACATACAAAATGTACTATTGGGACGGCGATGATGTGGATCCTGCAAGCGACGCCACGGGTCAATGGGTGGACATCAGTGAGGTGACAATTCCGACACCACCTCCGTCAACGACTAATCTGGAATACATCCGTATGGGAGTGCTCGGCGACGAATCTTTAATGTATCCCGACAGCGCGCACTTTACACCCGCTACCCGCTGGTTCAGATATCAGGCGATTGCGCCATTTCCAACAGCTAATTGGGATAATGAAAACGAAAGAGCTTGTGGTATTTCAGAGATAACGCTTTTCGGCAGAAAAGTAGGTAATTAGTGATGAATTTAATAATTTAAAATGATAATAAGATGAAAAAGAATGTTATTTTGATAGGAATTGTTGCATTGATGAGTTCATGCGGCGATATTTACGACAACATCAAAGAGTTTGTCGATGAGGAAAAAGTGTATCCCGCAGGATATAGCGAGCGTTATGTCAAAGCGTACGGAGGCGAAAACAGTGTGGTCATTGATTTGTGCCACCCCGACTCGCTGTTTTTGCCGAAAGCGGCACACACTGTGGTAGTATACAGCGGAAGGGACACTGTGTTCACACCCGCACGGTCCAGGGTGAAGATACCCGGTCTTACCCTTGCGCAAGTGTATCGCTTTAAGATTTACACCGAAGACGAGTTCGGCGATAGATCCAAACCGGTGGAAGTCACAGGAAAACCGTTCACTGATGAGGATAAGAGCTCGTTGGTGGTTGCGTCAACAATATCCGCTTCTGCGACGCAAGGTCTATTCTCACCGGCTCCATCACCGGATTTATACACTTTGTGCTCCATAAGTTATAACTATACCGACAAGGATGGCACCGTCATACAAACGGATAAACTCACGCCTGGCTCTTTCAATATGTATAATCTGACTCCCGGGGCAACCACTCTGTTACATATTTCATACGAATTTCTGCCGAAGGACGTAATTGATACGGTAATCGTGTCTGATGTGGTACAGATATGGACAATGACGACAGATGAGTTTTACACTTACATGAACGAAACCCAACCGTTTCCTAACAATACTCCACGTTATCTTACTAATGACCCTACTATACCATTAGTAATCAATGCAGCCGACTTCGACCTTGGCGGATATGATAAGGCGTTTCACAGAGCACGTACAGGCAATGACGGCAATATGACTTATAGACAGGATGGCGGAGATGATTATAGGGGGTATGGTGTTATTGCCGGTTTAAATTCGGGTGTTCTGGAGGGTTTAGGATGGTTCGATGTGGGCGATTGGTATGTCTATACGATAGAAGTGCAAAACGACGGAGAATATCAGGTTGAGTATGCCGAGTCAACGTATAATAACGGTTGTCAAGCCCGTTTAACCGTTGACGCTTTAAACGTTCTCGATATTATAAACATTGCCACCACCGGGTATTGGGGTGGCGGCAGAGTTGATTGGATAGCACCGGTAGGGACAGTAAAACTCACCGCCGGAAAACACAAGCTAAAATGGCAACATCAGAACAACGCAAATTATGATTTTGGCGGGCTGAGGCTCACGTATGTGGGACCGCTGTAAAATCAGGGCAACCGCATCAAAACCGGTGCGGTTGCCTTGAATTATTTTGTACCTTTGTTTCAAAGGTGCCGATGGGGCAGACCTATCCTATCACCCAGCGGCTTAATGTGCGCTCTGCGCGGCTAAATTCTGCGCCGATTTTCACCACTTTCTGCTTTCCGGCACTGTATGGGATGAGGTAGCCTTTGTCGTCAATTTGCGCAAGTGCTTCTTCGGCTGTGGCATTTTCGGCGAGTTTAAATTCAAAGACATAGATGGTGTCTTTCAACCAAACCACTAAATCGGCGCGTCCAACGGCACTTTTGACCTCTGTTTGCACAAATTGCCCCATCAATTTGAACAGCAAATAAAACGTTTTCTGGAAATCTTTTTCCGTTTTATTGTTCAAATCATACGAGATACCGGCAAAAAAGGCGCGAATACGGGTCATAAAGCCATCCACATTGGCTGCCATTAACTCTCTAACAAACATATCGGAACGAAAATCCGGATTTTGTTGCACCCACGGGGAATATATGAGTTGCAATTCGTTCAAAAAACCATATTTTACTTCTTCGTTTGGAAAGCCCAACACGTATGTGTTAAACATCGTTTCGTATTCTTTGATAGTGAGATACCCCGTTTGATAGAGCAAGGAAACCGGATTGACATCTCCCGCTCGATAATCGGAGATGGAAGGTGCTGCAATCGTAACATTGTTTTCAAGACTGGGAATATCAAAATCGGCATCTTTGAGCATTTTGGCAAGAAAAGTGGGCGTGCCTGTTGAAAACCAATAATAACGCAAAGCACCACTTGAAAATGTATTCAGCAGGCTGAAAGGATTATATATTCCCTCCGTATTTTCACAAAAATGGTAACCATCGTACAGTTTTTTGAGTTCTGCAAGCATTTCATCATAACCCTTTTTTTGTTTTTCGGCTAATGTTCGTATTTCCGGCTCAAAATTAGCAAGCAGTTCTGTTTCGGATATGCCACAAACACCTGCATATCGCTCATCCATACTAATATCTTGCAACTGATTCAATTGACTGAAAATGCTTACTTTAGAAAACTTAGTAATTCCGGTGAGCATCAGAAATCGCAAATAGGGGTCGGCGGTTTTGAGCACGCCGTAGAAACCGCTCAATGCGTCTCTGATTTTTTCGTGCAGTTCGGGATTATCTATGGTGCCGGTGAGCGGCTTGTCGTACTCATCAATAAGCACCACCACCCGTTTTTTTGTTTTTTCATAAGCACGGCTCATCAAACCCTCTAAACGGGTAGCAAATGTGCCTTCTGAATCTTCTTTTCCCCATTGAGATTCTAAGCGGGTGAGTTGTACATTGAGAACATGCTCCAAATCTGACAATTGGGCATAGTTCCCAAGATTGAAATCCAGATGAAACACCGGATATTCCACCCAGTCTTTCTCCAACTCGGCAATGGCAAGCCCCTCAAACAGTTCTTTTTTGCCCTGAAAATAGGCTTTCAGAGTAGAGAGAAAGAGGCTTTTCCCAAACCTGCGCGGGCGACCCAAAAAGTAGGGACACCCTTCGTTGGCAAGCCTGTGAATGTAGGCTGTTTTGTCGACATACAGATGATTGGTTGTTCTGAGTTTCTCAAAATCCTGAATGCCAATCGGCAACTTTCTGCTGAAATCCATATCTTTCATTTTTTAATAATGAACCGCAAAGGTACAACATAATTATGAATTTTGCAATGCAATCTGAACTTGCCCCGGGGGCAACTGCATCAAAATTCAGGTTAAGGCTGAAAGCCTTGTAGCAATAGCGTAGGGCATCGCCCTACGAAGGATGCCCTCTCCCTCTCGTTTCGCCCTGAAAGGGCATTAGCCATTGCTATCGCCCTTTCAGGGCTTGCATTCAATGCCATATCCTGTCCGTAGGGCGATGCCCTACGCTATTGCTCGAAGGGCTTCACCCTTAACCTGACGGCTGTGCCCATACGGGCATAGGATACTATACAGTTATAAAGACACACACGCTTTCTGCCACGCCATTATACTTGCCCTCCTATAACTTCGATTATGGCGGACAGGGAAAGGCTTGGGAAACGAGTCAAAGCAGACCCTTTACTTCCGACTATAGGTCAGTAAATGGTGACCCGAACTGTCCGGTTGAGGTCGATGGCATCACCGGCACAACCCCAAGTTATATAGTCTGGGTTGACATTACCAACAGCTGGTACACCTATACCGTTGAGGTAGCTGATGCGGGAGAGTATTTAATTGAGGTTGATTACGGTGCACAATTACCTTCAAGTCTTAATGCACAAGCCTTAATCACCGTTGACCTTTTGGATTATTATGGTATTGTTCCACTTCCTGTTGATGACATTAGTGGTTGGGGAGTTCATCAGTCAGGCTATGGGAAATCGGTATATTTTGCTGCCGGAACGCACAAAGTAAAATTCCAGATTCTTGGCAGTCCAATTCAGTATTATGGTCTTCGGTTTACAAAATTATAAATGATAAAAAAGTGAGGCTGTCTCAAAAAAAAGGTTTGAGACAGCCTTTTTTTTACAAAAAATAAGTACCTTTGCACTCAAAAATTAATAATTATCATTATGAAACAAGTTTTAGTATTTTTTTCTACCATCCTGTTTATGCTGTCTTGTATAAGCCTGTCGGCTAACGCAGCGATTGTCCCGCATATCAAAGCCTCGAATGACGAAAAGGGCTTGGCAGTCTTGTCTTTTGAAGGCAGCAGCAACAACCGCAATTATATTGATGACGGTAAATATCTGGGGCAGATGACCATTCGCTACCAAAGCGACAAGAAAAACCATGAAGTATCACTTAAAGATATGGCATCAACACTACTGCTGAATACTGCCGATAAAATACAAGTATTCAGCCAACTGCCGGGAGAGGTACGCCTCTATCAGACTTTCAGTATTCAAGGAGAAAATGTTTTCTGGGATATTGAATTTGCTAATATGAGCAATCAGACTGTAACTATCACGGATTTATCGTTGCCTGTGCCTGTCGGTTCTGTTGACCGGTCGTTGAAAGCCTTCCAAAACGTTGCCCGCCATTTTTCTTTAAATGGAGATGCCTCATTTTGGTATTGGTCGCCCATTAAGGGACAAGGCAACAATCTCTTAATGACAACAAAAGCAGGCACTTCCATCGAATATGCCACTTTCGACAGAAACTATTTCATCCATTCCATGAACTCGGTGGACAGGGTGGGCGACACTTGGCGTTTCCCAAGCAGTTCTAAAACGATTAACGCTCGCAAACGGTTTACTTACGGATTCAAATTTTCAATTACCGACGACAATGATAAAACGCAAGAAGCGTTGTATGAAAATGACGGTATGGTAGTGAAAGCAATGCCCGGAATGGTTGTTACTCCCGAAATGGACGTTTATTTGGCTTTGCGTACCAAACTGCCTGTTAATAAGTTAACACCCGAACATCCGACTCAGACTAAAATAGAATTTATACGCAAAAACGAAGATAATCACTATATCTATAAATTCAAATTTGCTCGTCTCGGCGAAAATATGATTTCGGTAGATTATGGGGATAACCGGCATAGTTATTTGGATTTCTTTATTACCGAACCCATTGAAACGCTGATAAAAAAACGTTCCCGCTTTATCGTGGAAAAACAACAGCATCGCGATACCACCAAATGGTACAATGGGTTGTACAGCCTGTGGGATATGAAAAAATCGGAACTGCTTTCGCCCGATTACCATCCGGAAATACCCTGGGACTTTATGGTAGGAGGTTCAGACGACTCTTCGAACGCCAACCCCATCTATGTCAGTGAAAAAAACGTAGTCTATCCCGATAAAAAAGAAATTGCATCGCTTGAATATTACGAGAAAAACTTTGTATGGGGCAAATTGCAACGCACAGACAAAGAATATCCCTATCCGTATGGCATTTACGGAAGTGAAAATTGGTATCGTAATCGTAGCGGAAATGACGGCAGTTATGAAGATGGCGGCAGCGGAAAGGGACGAATGTGGCGAACTTTCGACTACACAACCCATTTTGCCATCTATTATAATCTCTATGTAATCGCCAAGGATAATCCCGAAATGGTAAGCTATCTGGATGCAACCGGTTATTTGGAACGCGCCTACCGGACAGCCATGGCGTTCTTTGAAGTTCCCTATAATATCCTGATGGGAAGCCAATGGACTTTCCACGGTTGGACGGATTGGGCTTACAAACAGGGAAATTTTCACGAAAGATATATACTCGACATCATAAAGGCTTTACAAGCAAACGGACGGACGGAAGATGCCGCCAAATTACAGCGTGAATGGGAAAAGAAAGTAACCTATATGATTTACGAAGACCCGTGGCCCTTTGGCTCGGAAATGTACATTGACCGCACCGCTTTTGAGTCCTCTTATTATGTGGCTGAATATGCAAAAGAGCATGCCATAGAGCCGCAAGAACAATTCTGGTATGACAAAAACGAGAAAAAATGGTATTCATATACCGGGTTCGACACAACAAAGATTGACCAATTTATGCAAAACCAATTAGACGCTAATCTGGCGTTGCGCAGTACATTTGAACCCGGATATTTTATGCTCGGCACCGCTTGGACAGGCGATTTGGCATGGCTCGATTATATGACCCAGATGGGAGGAGTAGCCATTTTGGATTACGGATATAAATTTTCCGACAATCCGGCAAAATTCATTAACTACGGCTATAATTCTCTGTTGGCTTCTTGGGCATTAGTGAACACAGGGAACAAGGAAACAGGTTATGGCTATTGGTTCAAAGGCGAACAAAACGACGGCGCTGCCGGTCAGGCATTTTCAGCATATCAACATTCACAAACCTATGCAAAAGAGATTAAAACCGACAGGCTGCCTTGGAGGTATGATGCCGAAATAGGGCACGGACTCACCGGAGGCATACATGGTGCCGGAATATATGTGGTAAACGACCCTGTTTTTGGAGAAGTGTGCTACGGCGGCAACCTCACCGCCAATGCCAACGAATTGCGAATAATCCCACTCGACGGCGTGAGAAGACGCATCTATTTTTCGGATTTAGGGCGACTGTCCATTGAAACGGAGCAGGATGGATTTGCATATAATTCGGAAATCATCTTGCAACGAACCGGCACACTGATTAGGTTTACCCTCGAAAACCGTTCCGGTAAATCGCATGACTGTGCGGTAAACTTTAGCAATTTGTCTGCCGGAAATTACCGCTTGACTGCCGGTAATTATAAAAAAGGAAATCGTAATTGCAGTCGGTCAGACACAACAAAAGATAAATATACCCGTTTCAGGTAAAAAAATTGAAGTAATTATAAAAAATGAAAAATAATAAAATTATAGAAAAATGAAGACAAATTTATTATTAGCAGCATCTTATCTGTTCCTTTTTAGTTGTTCGACAGGCAATGCACAAAAATCATCCATGAAAATGATTGACCCGGTCGATTTCTCGCACGTCAAAATAATCGACAACTTCTGGATGCCTCGATTGAAGAGTCATGCCACAACCACTTTGGCTGTTTGCATTGACCAGATTGAAAATCAGTCAGGGCGGATAAAAAACTTTGAGAATGCCGCCAAAGGCGAAGGAAAACATTCCGGTATTTTCTACGACGATTCGGATGTATATAAAGCAATGGAAGGCATTGCCTACACGCTGAAAAACAACCCTGACCCCGAATTGGAGAAAAAAGCCGACGAGTGGATAGATAAATTCGCCGCCGCCCAACAACCGGACGGCTATATTAATACGTTCTACACCCTGACCGGATTGGACAAGCGCTGGCGCAACATGGACAAACACGAAATGTACTGCGCCGGTCACATGACCGAAGCCGCCGTTGCCTATTATCAGGCTACCGGCAAACGCAAATTGCTTGACGTCGCTATTAAAATGGCTGACCATATAATGAATGTGTTTGGTCCCGGCAAACGCCACTGGGTGGCCGGTCATGAAGAAATTGAGTTGGCTCTTGTCAAGCTTTATGGTGTGACGAAAGATAAACGTTACCTCAATTTTGCCAACTGGCTGCTTGAAGAACGTGGTCACGGACACGGCACTAAAGGTGGCGAAGGAGATTGGAATATCGCCTATTATCAGGATGACAAACCGGTTCGCGAGATGACCGACATTGCCGGACATGCCGTCCGCGCCATGTATCTCTATTGCGGAATGGCAGATGTAGCGGCACTCAAAAATGATACCGGATATATTAGCGCCTTAAACCGTTTGTGGGATGATGTCGTCTTGCGCAATATGTATGTTACCGGCGGCATCGGCTCTTCGCATCACAACGAAGGTTTTACGGAAGATTACGACCTGCCCAACTACGACGCCTATTGCGAAACCTGCGCCTCTGTGGGGATGGTTTATTGGAACTCCCGTATGAATCAATTTACCGGCGATTCCAAATATGTGGATGTCTTGGAACGTTCGATGTACAACGGAGCATTGGCGGGCATATCCTTGTCAGGCGACCGTTTCTTCTACGTGAATCCCCTTGCCTCAAAAGGGAAACACCACCGAAAAGCATGGTACGGAACAGCCTGCTGCCCAAGTCAAATATCCCGCTTCATCCCGTCCATCGGAAATTATATTTACGGGACTTCCGCCGATGCCGTCTGGGTGAACCTGTACATTGGAAATACTTCGGAATTTAATGTTGGTAAAAATAAAGTAAAACTGCAACAAAAAACAGATTATCCATGGGACGGTAGCGTAAAACTGACAGTGCAATCTCCGCTGAAAAAAGAAATTCGCTTGCGCATACCCGGCTGGTGCAAATCATACACCATAACCGTGAACGGAAAAGAACAAACCGCACCGACAAAAAAAGGCTATGCCATCCTTCAAAGCAAATGGAAAGCAGGCGACGAGATAACGCTCACCATGGATATGCCGGTGGAAGTAGTCGCTGCTGACCCGCGCGTGAAAGAAGACATCGGCAAACGCGCCGTCCAACGCGGTCCGTTAGTCTATTGCGCGGAGCAGGCCGACAATGCAAACGATTTTGACAAACTCACCCTGAGTGCCGCCACCCGGTTTACAACCGATTTCAATCCGTCCTTACTGAATGGCGTGATGACAATCAAAGCCACCGCCGACAAGGAAATCACATTTATACCTTATTATAGTTGGGACAACCGCGATGCCGGCGAAATGAAAGTATGGGTTGATTATGATGAGCGGCAGGTGGTCAGCCTGAACGGACAATGGCAAATTGCCAGATAGAACTTTTTGTAGAGCCGTAGAAATATGAAGACAAAAATTAGTGTTTAATTTTGGCGATTAAACACTAATTTTTTGTACCTTTGTCGCATAAAATAGAAAAATTGTATGTCAATTCCTATCAATATAAAGAAATTAATTTCCGGTAAGGTAGTTGAAAATGAACGGATAGAATATAAGAAAGGCTGGAATCCGATTTCAATCTACCGTACTATTTGTGCGTTTGCCAATGATTTTGAAAACATTGGCGGCGGGTATATCATTGTTGGCGCAGAAGAAGAAAAAGGCAGACCTAAACGCCCTCTATCGGGTATTCCTGTAGAGCAATTGGATGCCATACAAAAGGATATGGTAGGGTACAATAATCTTATCAGACCTTATTATGCGCCTAAAATCAGTATTGAAACCATTGACGATGTAAGTATCTTTG
>BNTU01000090.1 GCA_025996835.1 Bacteroidia bacterium | reverse complement strand
AAATACATCCGCCCGCAAATAGATGACAGTCAGGTGATTGACATCCAAAATGGGCGGCACCCCGTGATTGAGCAGGAGTTGCCGAGCGGCGAGCACTACATCCCCAACGATGTGTTTCTGGACGATGAAACGCAGCAAATTCTCATCATCACCGGTCCGAATATGGCGGGGAAATCTGCGCTTTTGCGACAGACGGCACTCATCACGCTGATGGCGCAAATCGGCTCGTTCGTGCCTGCCGATGCCGCCCGCATTGGCATTGTGGATAAGATTTTCACACGTGTGGGTGCCAGCGACAACATTTCGGCGGGCGAATCCACGTTTATGGTGGAGATGAACGAGGCGGCTAACATTCTCAACAACCTCTCGGAGCGCAGTCTGGTGCTGTTCGACGAGTTGGGGCGCGGCACGTCCACCTACGATGGCATTTCCATCGCATGGGCGATTATTGAATACATCCACGACCAGGCACGCGGTCGTGCCAAAACGCTGTTTGCCACGCACTACCACGAGTTGAACGAGATGGAAAAGACGTTTAAGCGCATCCGAAACTACAATGTAACCGTCAAAGAGACGGACAACAAGGTGATTTTCCTGCGCAAACTCGTACGCGGAGGCAGCGAACACAGTTTTGGTATTCATGTAGCGAAAATGGCGGGGATGCCGGTGCAGAGATTGAGCTGTTCGCCCAACCGTTTCAAACCCGCGTCGGACGAGGCTTCGCACCCCTGTTTGATAGGTTCAATGGCTTGCAGGGCGGTTTTCAGTTGGGCAACTTCGCGCGGATTGACCCGCCCGACTGCCACTCTGGAAATGACCCGTTCCAAATCTCCAATCACGCTGAGTTGTTTTTCCAAGACGCCTTTCAGCGTGAGGTCTTGAAAAAAATAATCGACCGCCGCGAGGCGATTTTCGATTTGCTTCACGTCTTTGAGCGGGAATGTCAGCCAGCGTCGCATCATGCGTCCACCCATCGGGGTGATGGTGCGGTCGAGCACGTCAATCACCGCTTTACCGCCCTCACTCATCGACGTGAGCAACTCCAGACTGCGAATCGTGAAGCCGTCCAAGTGCATAAACCGGTCGCCTTCGATGCGCGAAAGGGCTTTGATATGTCCAATCTGCGTGTGCTTGGTGCTGTCTAAATAGCACAGAATGGCTCCGGAAGCCACCACGCCGTTCGTGAGGTTGTGCACACCAAACCCTTTGAGGTTCGCCGTTTCAAACTGCATGAGGAGGCGTTCGTTGGCGTTGGTCTCCGTAAACACCCAGTCCTCCATCTCAAACGTGAGCCACTTGCTGCCGAAAGCAGTGGTAAACGTTTTGCGTTTGCTCCGGTCTATCAGCACTTCTTTGGGCGCAAAATTGGTCAGCAGGGCTTCCACATAGTTGGCATCGCCCTCCGCCGTCATAAATTCGCCCGTTGAAATGTCGAGAAACGCCACGCCGCACAGATTTTTGTTGAAATGCACGGCGGCAAGGAAGTTGTTCTCCTTGTGGTTCAGCACGTTACCGTTGATGTTCACACCCGGCGTCACTAATTCGGTCACGCCGCGTTTGACAATCTTGTTGGTCAGTTTGGGGTCTTCCAACTGGTCGCAAATAGCCACCCGCTTGCCTGCACGTACCAATTTAGGCAAGTAGGTGTCCAATGCGTGGTGCGGGAAGCCCGCCAACTCCACGTGCGAGGCAGCTCCGTTAGCGCGTTTGGTGAGAGTAATGCCCAAAATTTCGGACGTTACGATGGCATCTGCACCAAATGTTTCGTAGAAATCGCCTACACGGAACAATAAAATGGCATCGGGATATTTCGCCTTCACTTCGGTGTGTTGCCGCATCATCCCTGTTTCGCCGCCTTTCGCTGCCATAATCAGTTAGTTAACAGTTTTTTAACTACTTCCGAGATGGCACGCCCTTCGGCTTTGCCGGCTAACGACTTGGAGGCAACGCCCATCACTTTGCCCATGTCTTGTGCGGAAGTAGCTCCCACTTGTGCAATTACCGCCTTAACAGCGGCTTCCAATTCACTTGCGGAGAGTTGCTGCGGCAAGTAAGTCTCCAAAACAGCGATTTCCGCGAGTTCCTTTTCCGCCAATTCGGGGCGATTTTGCTCGGCGTAAATCTGCGCACTGTCTTTGCGCTGCTTCACCATCTTCTGCACGATTTTCACTGCGGTGTCGTCCGAAAGTTCACCGTCGGCACCCTTAGCGGTTTTTGCTTCCAAAAACTCCTTTTTCACGCCCCTCAGGGCTTCCAATCGCAGCTTCTCCTGTGCCAGCATAGCTGCCTTAATGTCATTGCTGACTGTGTCAAATAAACTCATAATTGTATGTATTTAAAATGTTGTGCGGCAAAGGTACAAAAAAATATGCTAAAATTTTTGCAAGTGCTATGTTAAACAACTTCAAACGAGGCATCTATATTAGGCGTGATGGAACCTGTAACTGCTACCTTGTATGGGCGTTTTATTTTTTGTCGAACAAATGAATGTATATAGCTATATCGGAATACTGCTAATTCTCATTTCGGTACTTATTGTTTTCATAAGGAAATGGAGGGGACTTTGCGAGGAAATTAAAAAGTGCTATGCTGCCAATGAGTCGATGAATAAAGGGCTGCACGAAAAGGCAATAAAATTATTGAATAACAAAAATTAAGTTAAACTTTATTAAATATTGTTCAAAAATTTGGTTTACAACATAGAAAGGGGGACACGAAAAGTTGAGATGAATGCAACTCATTGTGGCAAAGTTTGCGTTTCGCCTCAGTGATAGAGATAAAAACGAGGAACAACTTACGAGTCAAGCCCGCAATTACGATTTAACGCCTGTCAAATAATTTCACCTGCCCACAAACGTTCTAAAAATATTTTACAGGGCAAAATCAGTATATTATTAACCAAACGCGGGCGTGGGTCGTTACTTATTAGAATCAGTTTTTTTGTTTCGTATTCTTCCGAAAACGCTTTCAGTCCTTTCAAATGTTTGGCATTTGCCTGTTCTGTCGCTTTTACCTCAATGGCGACTTCGTGGTCGCCAAGCACAAAGTCAATTTCCAACTGCGAAGTCGTGCGCCAATAGTAAATCGGGTATTCGTTTTCACAGTAACGGCTGTGAGCGTATATTTCCTGATAGATAAAATGCTCAAACGCTTTGCCGAAGAGTTCTGTACCGGGCTCTATTTTTCCTCTGTTTAACAAACTGTTGGCAATACCCACATCAAAAAGATAAAACTTTGGTGCACTTATCACTCTGCGTTTAGGTCTTTTCTGAAATGAAGGCAAATATCTGCCGAGCAGCGTATCTTCCAAAATTTGAAAATACTCTTTTACCGTTGTAGCGCTCACGCCGCAATCGGAAGCAATGTTGGTATAATGTACCATTTCGCCGTTGGTAAGAGCCGCAATTTCCAAAAAACGTGCAAAAGCGCCTACATTTCTGATTCGGGCTTCGGCAGCAATCTCGTCCCGTAAATAACTGCCGATATACGCCGCAATCAAGCGTTTGGGATTAGCCGAATCGTAGTGTTTGGGCAAAAGTCCATGATTGATAGCCCGGAGTAAATCGAAATTTGGAATTTCGGCACTGATGAGCGGGTAAAGTTCGTAACGCAAAGCACGTCCGCCAAGCATATTGACATTTGAACGCAAAATTTTACGAGGACTTGAACCGCTGAGAATAAATCGCACACCGTAATTACTTATCAACCAATGCACTTCATTGAGCAATTCGGGTATTCGCTGAATTTCGTCAATAATCACAGGCGTTTTTTCGAGATTTGCTAAAATTGTTTCGCGAAGTATATCGGGTCTTTCGGTCAACCGTTTGTACTCGTTCGAAATAAGCAAATCGAACCACAATGAATTGGGAAACATTGCTTTCAACAATGAGCTTTTTCCTGTTTGCCTTGCACCCCAAAAAAAGATGCTTTCCTGCTCAGAACCGAGAAATAATTGCTTTCTATTATACATTTTTATGCTTTTAAAAATTGCGATAATCCAAACTACTACTTTGAAATATCATGACAATCCCAAGTATAACTTTGAATTATCATGATAATCTCAAGTATAATTTTGAATTATCATGATAATCCAAAGTATAAATTTGAAATATCCTGATAATTCAAAGTGCAAAGGTACAAAAAAAATAGAATATCACACAATCCAAAATACCATAAACTTGTACAAAATCCGGATGCATGGGATATGCTGCAAACTGCGGTGCTACAGGTGCACGACAAATTTCCCTTTCGGAATTGTACACGGGAATATATGGCTTTTGCAGCCCGTAGGGCTTTCATATCAATAGAAAAATCCCCCCCCCGAAATCTTTGTCGTGCACCCAAATTTAGTCAAAAATTTCGTTAGTTCCAAAAAATGTTGTACCTTTGCATTTTTAGGAACATAAAAATGTAGTTAAATAACATAAAATGGAACGTAAATTTAGACAACAACTTTTGAAATGGAAAAATTCTGCAAGCAGAATGCCATTGATAATTACCGGAGCACGTCAAGTTGGCAAGACGTATGGCTTGTTGGAATTTGGCAAAGGAAAATCACAAGTTTCAGTATAAAATTATAAAAACCGGAGCGCGGGCTTATGAATATGAAGCCCCGCTGGACTGGTTGCAGGCGGCGGGAATTGTGCGCAAATGCGTGAAAGTGACCGAAGGCATTGCATCAGAACGGTTACGAACCGCATTATTGGGAATCGGAAGGTAAGGCGGAAGTTGATTTTATTTTTCAGGATAGAAACGGAAAAATTATTCCGGTTGAGGTAAAATCGTCGGAAAACAATCGTTCGCGCAGTTTGAATCTCTATGTGGCGAAATATAAGCCGGATTATTCTATCCGTATTTCCGCCAAAAATTTTGGCTTTGAAAACAATATCAAATCCGTGCCGCTGTATGCTGTTTTTTGTTTGTAACTTGATTGATAATTCATCATCATAATTGTTATGTATTTAAATTTCGCTATTCGCTGAATCGCAGCTTCTAAATAGCCGTTTGCAAATCTCGTTATTTTCTTGTAATTTTGCGCCCTGAAAAAAATATAAAATAATAAAGATAATGAGCAAATCTAAAGAAAAACTTCTTTCGGAGTTTCCGCCCGTTTCGACTGAAAAGTGGATGGAGAAAATTATCGCCGACCTCAAAGGTGCCGATTTCGAGAAAAAACTCGTTTGGAAAACAAACGAAAATTTCGATGTGCAGCCGTTCTACCGCAAGGAAGACCTCGCAGGGCTGAAAGCCATTGACACCGTGCCGGGCGAATTTCCCTACGTGCGCGGCACAAAAAAGAACAATGACTGGTTTGTGCGCCAAGACATTGTGGTAACAAACTTCGCCGAAGCCAACAAAAAGGCATTGGACATCCTCAACAAGGGTGTTAATTCGCTGGGCTTCAAGATTAATGGCGAAGAAATCAGCAGCGAAAACATCGCCACCCTGCTGAAAGACATCCTGCCGGAATGTGTCGAACTGAATTTCACGACCTGCAATATGCAGTCGGCGAAATTGGTCGAGATTTTGGTGGCGTATTTCAAAGAAAAAAAATGTGATTTGACGAAAATTCACGGGTCTGTCAACATCGACTTCGTGGGCATCATCCTGCGAAAAGGGCACGTCAAAGAGGAATGGCTCAAGGAAATGGTGGCGGCAGTCAAGGCTGTGGTTCCCGAAATGTACCTTTTCAAGGTCATCGGCGTGAATGCTTGCCTGTTAAAAAATGCGGGGTCGACTATCACGCAGGAATTGGGCTACGCGCTGGCGTGGGGCGATGAACTTTTGAGTCAGTTAATAAAAGCGGGCTTAGAGCCTGCCTTAGCGGCTAAAAAAATCAAATTCAATTTCGGCGTTTCCACCAACTACTTCTTGGAAATTGCCAAATTCCGCGCAGCACGCCTGCTGTGGGCAGAAATTGTAGAATCATACAAGCCAACGTGCAAACACGATTGCCCGAACGAGGGACCGAACAACCAATGCCGCTGTGCAAGCAAGATGAACATCTTTGCGCAGACTTCGACGTTCAAACAAACGGTTTACGATGCCCACGTCAATCTCCTCCGCACGCAAACGGAAGCTATGTCGGCATCCATCGCAGGGGTTAATTCGCTGTTAGTAAACACTTTCGACGAAGCCTACAAGACTCCCGATGATTTCTCGGAACGTATCGCTCGCAACCAACAACTGTTGCTGAAAGAAGAAAGCCATTTCGACAAAGTGGCAGACGTGAGCGGCGGCTCCTATTACATCGAAACGCTGACCGACTCCATCGCCAAAGAGGCGTGGAAGTTGTTTACGGACACAAAAGCCAAAGGTTTTTACAAATCGGTGCTCGCCGGAGAAATCCAAAATGCAGTCAACGCAAGCGCAGACAAGCGTTTCAAGGCATTGGCGCAACGCCGCGAAGTGCTACTGGGCACTAATCAGTTCCCGAATTTTGCGGAAGTGGCAGGACAGAAAATTGTTGCGGACACCACCACCACGTGCGGATGCAGCGGCAACGAATCAGGCATTCCCACCTTGAACACCAAGCGTTTGGGCGACGAATTTGAAACCCTCCGCCTCACCACCGAAAAATCGGGCAAGGAAGTGAAAGCCTTTATGCTGACCATCGGCAACTTGGCGATGCGACTGGCACGCTCGCAATTCTCGTCCAACTTCCTGGCGTGCGCGGGCTACAAAGTAATCGACAACCTCGGCTTTGAAACAGTGGCAGAAGGCGTTGCAGCAGCTCGCAAAGCCAAAGCAGACCTCATCGTGCTCTGCTCAAGCGACGACGAATACGCTACCTTCGCTCCCGAAGCCCACAAATTGATTGGCGACAAGGAAATTCTGGTGATTGCAGGTGCGCCCGCGTGCTCGGAGGACTTGAAAGCCCTTGGCATCACCAATTTCATCAATGTGAAAAGCAATGTGCTGGAAACGCTGCAAGGGTTTAATGCGAAATTAAATATTAAATAAAAGATGCTCACTTCCTCACAAATAAAATTTTACGAATCGCTTTCCGAGCAGGAACAGTTTATACTCAAAATACTTGCCCTAAATGCGAGAAGCACTGACATTAGTGATTTGCAGGGATATATTCGTTATCGGTACTCAATGGTGCAAAAGCTCATTAAAGAATTTTTGGAAAAAGCGATAACAACCAAATTAGTAAAGCGTGACTCAGGTTATCATTATCCAAACTATTCTATAAGTTCGGATTTTTTTATTTACATCTGCCCGCAACTTACCGGTATGGATGAGTTGTGGGCAAATATTATTAAAAAAGACCCCGATATGCGCTTTTATTTTATTAGAGAAAGGGTTTATCGCCCATCGCTGCGAAATTTGCTTTACACGCTTTGCCATTCCCCTGAAAAATATCCCGAATACGAAGTTTTATTTTTTAAATGTTTTCCAAACGAAACGGCTGATTGCTTCATCACGATACTGCAAAACGAAGATTATGCGCCGTTTATACATTTGATAAATCCGGAAATTGTAAATACTGCATTAGATGGTATTTACGATGACAATTTACAGAACTTGGTGCCGACATCAGAAACTATTAGCCAAATAGAGCGTTTGTGTGCTACGTGTAAAACGGATGTTCAAGAAATAGTTTTGAACATACGTCACGCAGGGAAGTTTTATCAGGGAAATTTCGCAGACGTGTTAAATGACTTAAATTCGACTAATTTAATCGCTATCGAACAATTAGCAATTGTGCATTTGATAAACGGGAACACCGATGAAGCCTTCAAAACATTCAAACGGAGATTGAACACTGGCATTAAAATACCGCTCCCTTTTCTTTTCATTTATACTTCTTTTTACTATATTACTACTTTGTTTATTATTGATAATCAGGTGTCTATGCCCATTTTTCAGAAATTTTATGCATGGGTACTGAAGAGTCAGGGAAGACTTAGACATGAACGTTACTTTGAACCGGCTGTTTATTTTGCTCTGAATCACAAAAAAATCTCCTATTCTGCGTTAGTTGAGACCATGAAAAAGGAGATTTTGCAGGACGAAACAACAATTTTTACTTTAGTCCAAATCCTGACTCTTTATCTTTCAGGCGAAAAAATAAACAATAAAAAAGAACTTGTCGCTATTGCGAAAAAGGCATACAATTCCGAAATGTGGATTTTGGCTTATGAAGTGCTTTTTGTTCTGAAACAATGGGTTGATGATGCCGAAATTAACGGTTTGTATCAATCGCTTTCCGAAAAAATGGACTATCAGCCTGTTTTGTCTCGAATTGTGCGCCAAGAGGATTGGGAAAAATCGCTGAATTTGCTCTTGGGAATGAAAAGTTCGTCTGCTAAAACCAAAGGTACTGCAAAAGATGCCGAAAATACTTCGCGCGTGGTGTATTATTTTGAGCCACACAACATGGATATTCAGCCCGTACTGCAAACTCGGCAGGCGAAGGGCTGGTCGGCGGGCAGAAACATAGCCCTCAAAACGCTTTTTGCAGGCGATGCCAAAGGTATGAGCGACCAAGATTTTCGTATTGCAAAAACACTGCATTATCATAACAGTTACTATGACTCATACTACGCATTTAAAAAAGATGTTTTCCCAGCTTTAATCGGGCACCCCTACATTTTTTTGAATGGAACAACCGACACACCGGTAGAATTTGTGGAGGCGAAACCCATTATTTCAATCAAAAAGGAGGCGAATAAATATACGCTTGATTCGGATGTAAAAAATTTTGCAGAAATCATTGCTGTAGAGAAGGAAACCAACACGCGCTATCGTATTTACGCACTTACGCCGCGCCAGCAGCAGATTTTGCAAATCATCAATGAGCAACCCATTAGCGTTCCCGAACATGGTAAAGACAAATTGGTGGCTTTGCTTGGCAATTTCAGTGCGGAGGGAATGACTGTGCATTCCGATTTGATTGCCACCGAAAACACGCAAGTTGATATTCGCGAAGTGCCTGCCGATGAGCGTATTAGGGTGCAGTTGCTGCCTTTTGGAGATGGCTTGAAAGCAGAACTTTATGTGAAACCCTTTGGCGACCGTCCGCCCTACTGTAAGGCAGGGAAAGGCGGCAAAGCATTGATTTCCAACGAAAAAGACACACAGTTGCAAGTCAAACGCAATTTTGAAAAGGAGAAAGAAAACGAAACAATTTTGCTAAACGATATTCAAAGTCTTGAAAGTTTGAACATTGTGGATGATTTAATGTCGTTCGACGAACCATTAGACTCGCTCGAACTGCTTGATATTCTGCGCAATCACACCGATATTTGCGTGACGGAATGGCCCGAAGGCGAACGATTTAAGTTGCGCGGCACGGCAAAATCCGGCAATCTGAAAGTGAATATCCAAAGCGGCATCAATTGGTTTAACCTCGACGGCGAACTGAAAGTGGATGAAAACACGGTCGTTTCGCTCCAAAAATTGCTGACGCTCACTGCCCAAGGTCACAATCAGTTTATTGAACTCAGCGACGGCGAATTTTTGGCTTTGACCAAAGAACTCAAAAAGCAGTTAGACGAATTGCGCCTGTTCACCACCATCGAAAAAGACCAGCTGAGGCTCAATAAGTTTGCATCCGTCGCTCTCGGCGATTTTTTCGACAATGCCGACCTCAAAGCCGACAAAAAATGGAAAGATTTTCGGAAAAATGTGGAACAAACCAAGTTGCTCGATACACCCCTTCCAACCAATCTGAAAGCCGAACTTCGCAGCTATCAGGAAGAGGGCTTCCGCTGGCTCACGCGCCTCGCGGCTTGGGAAGGTGGGGCGTGCCTGGCAGACGATATGGGTTTGGGAAAAACGGTGCAGACATTGGCTGTGTTGCTCAACCGCGCCCCGCTGGGAGCCGCGCTGGTGGTTTGCCCCGTGTCGGTGGTTGGCAACTGGCTCAACGAAATACAGCGTTTTGCCCCCACGCTGAATGTTAAAACGTTGGGGACATCGGCAAGCAACCGCAAAGAAACCGTAAAATCGCTTGAAGCAGGCGATGTATTGCTCGTGTCGTATGGACTGTTGCAGTCGGAGGAAAAACTGATGGCAGAACCCGAATTTGCCACCGCAGTGCTCGACGAGGCGCACGTAATCAAAAACTACGCCACCAAAACGTCCAAAGCCACCATGCAACTGCAAGCACATTTTCGCATTGCGCTCACCGGCACACCCATTCAAAACCATTTGGGCGAGTTGTGGAACTTGTTCAACTTCATCAACCCCGGACTGCTCGGCAGTTTGCAGCATTTCAACGATACGTTTGTAAAATATCCCGATGAGCGAACAAACAAATATCTCAAAACCCTGATTTCACCGTTTATCCTGCGCCGCACCAAAACCGCCGTGCTCGACGAACTGCCGCCGAAGACCGAAATTGTGAAAAAAATCACCCTTTCGGACGATGAAATGGCGTTTTACGAAGCTCTGCGCCGCCAAGCACTCGAAAATTTGAACAGTTCTGACGGCGGCGGTGGCGCAAAACATTTGCAGGTGTTGGCAGAAATCACCAAACTGCGGCAGGCAAGCTGCAATCCCGCACTCATTGACAGCACAATAGGCATTTCGTCGTCCAAAATGGCAACGTTCCTTGATATTGTGAGCGAATTGCGCGAAAACAAACACCGCGCGTTGGTGTTCAGCCAGTTTGTAACGCACCTCGCACTTGTCCGCAAAGAACTTGATAAACAGGGAATTAAATATCAATACCTCGATGGTTCCACGCCGCAACACCAGCGCGAAGAGAATGTCAGAAAATTTCAAAATGGCGAAGGCGAACTGTTCCTTATCAGCCTCAAAGCCGGTGGATTGGGGCTAAACCTCACCGCCGCCGACTTTGTGATTCACCTCGACCCGTGGTGGAATCCGGCAGTGGAAGACCAAGCCTCCGACCGCGCCCACCGCATAGGGCAACAACGACCGGTAACCATCTATCGACTCGTGTCAGAAAACACCATCGAGGAAAAAATAATACAACTCCACGCCACCAAGCGCGACCTCGCCGACACCCTGCTCGAAGGCAGCGACATGTCAGCCAAACTCTCGCTCACGGAATTGGTGGAATTGATAAAAAATGTGTAGTTTTGCAGGAAAATATGATTGACAAAAACGAAATAGTACTTTATCAGCCCGATAGTTCAGTAAATTTGGAAGTTCGGCTTGAAAATGAAACGGTTTGGCTAACACAGGCGCAGATTGGGTTGCTTTTTGATGTTGATAGAACTGTGGTGACTAAGCATTTGAAAAATATTTTTGAAAGTGGCGAATTGCTTTTCAATGCAACTTGTGCAAAAATTGCACTAGTTCAAAAAGAAGGCAATAGAACAGTTTCTCGGCAAATAGACTATTACAATCTTGATGCCATTTTGTCGGTTGGCTACCGCGTAAATTCTATCAATGCCACTCTATTCAGAAGATGGGCAAACAGCGTGCTAAAAGATTATATCTTACGAGGTTATGCCATCAGTCAGCGTTTCGAGCATTTGGAATATCGAGTGGCAGAAGCAGAAAAGAAAATAGATTTTTTTGTAAAAACGGCTTTGCCACCCATTGAAGGACTGTTTTTCGATGGGCAGATATTTGATGCGTATAAATTTGTTGCGGGCTTGGTAAAAGGAGCAAAAAAGGCAGTCATTTTGATGGATAACTATGTAGATGAAACGATTTTAACGCTATTGTCAAAACGCGATGCCGATGTTGAAGCAACTATCTACACAGCAAGTATTTCTGCACAGCTGCAATTAGATTTAACAAGGCACAACGCACAATATCCGTCTATAGCAGCCCACGAAAGAGCAAACATTCACGACCGCTTTCTATTGATAGACAACGACATATATCATATTGGTGCCTCGCTCAAAGATTTAGGAAAAAAACTTTTTGCGTTTACGAAGATGGAGATGC
>BNTU01000089.1 GCA_025996835.1 Bacteroidia bacterium | reverse complement strand
ACTCGTATTCGGCGGGCTCGACCTATTCTGTGTTTAAACGAAGGCTGGAGGATTGTAATATACATTAAACCTTGTATGTTTCATCTTTTTATTTTCTTGTTGTCCATACTATTTGTTTGCCTCTAATTTCATTTTTTTTTAAATTAAACTTCCTCATTTTTTAGCATATAAAAAAAGCGCGGACAAAACTCTTGTTTCATATCCGTACTCCGAGGTTCTCGACTACCTATAACTGCCAAATAAAAATGAATAGAGAATATGAAAATAAAAAGTTGGAACATACAAGCTTTACGGCTTGTTACAAGGCTCCAGCCTTGCGTTTAACACAGCATAGGCAGAGCCCGCCGAATACGAGTGAGATAACTGTGCCTAATGAAACCAACCAACAGCCAACAACTTCACCAATTCTTTTTCTTGGTAAAAAGAATGATGAATATTGCAATAAAGCATTAAAATTTATCCAAAAAAATTTTGAAAATACAACATATTACCTTAGTAAATGGGGTGATCCTTTACCGGAAGATATTGGCTGGTGGGACGGAGATTATATAATATCATATTTGTCACGATGGATAATTCCTGAGTATTTAATAAAAAAAGCAAAAAAAGCGGCTATAAATTTTCACCCCGCATCTCCGGCATATCCCGGAATAGGTTGCAATAATTTTGCATTATATGAGAACGCTTCAGAATATGGTGTTACATGCCATTATATGCATAAAAATGTCGATACCGGAAATATTATTGCTGTTAAGCGATTCCCGATACTCCCAACGGATGATGTTGCTTCATTGCTTTCACGGACTTATGATTTTCAATTAACTTTATTTTATGAAATTATTGGAAAAATAATTAAAGGGGAATATCTTCCCATAACAACAGAAAAATGGGAACGCAAGCCATTTTCAAGAAAAGAATTTAATGAATTATGTAAAATCACACCGGAAATGGATAATATGGAAATTAAAAAACGTATAAGGGCAACTGATTATATCCAATTTAAACCAACAATAATAATTGGGGATTATACATTTGAATTAAAAAAATGATAATGATGACAAGTTCAATTAGGAACATCAAAAAAATAACTCATAATTCAAAATTATTTTATACCTTTGCGCCCGATTTTTAATTCTAATAAAAAATAATAAGATGAGTTATTTATTTACATCCGAATCTGTGTCTGAAGGTCACCCTGACAAGGTTGCTGACCAAATTTCAGATGCTCTACTGGACCAGTTTCTGGCTTATGATGCTGAGTCTAAGGTAGCTTGCGAAACATTAGTGACCACCGGGCAGGTCGTTGTTGCCGGAGAAGTGAAATCAAAAGCCTACGTGGACATCCCTGAGGTGGTTCGGCGCGTGATTAAGCAGATTGGTTACACCAAGAGTGAGTACCAGTTTGAAGCCGAATCGTGCGGCATTTTCAATGCCATTCACGAGCAATCGGGCGACATCAACCGAGGTGTGGAACGCGCAGAGGCACTCGACCAGGGTGCGGGCGACCAAGGTATGATGTTTGGTTACGCGACCAACGAAACGGCAAATTATATGCCGTTGCCGCTGGATTTGTCGCACCAACTGTTGCTTGAACTGGCAGCCATCCGCAAAAAAGAGCTTGCGCTGATGCCTTACTTGCGTCCCGATGCGAAGTCGCAGGTAACGATTCAGTACAGCGACGAGGGCGTTCCCGAAAAAATCGACACGATTGTGATTTCGACACAGCACGACGATTTTGCTTCGGACAAGGCGATGCAGGACAAAATCAAGCACGATGTGATTTCGATTTTGATTCCGCGTGTTTCCTCCAAATATCCGCCAAACGTGCAGGCGTTGTTTACGGACGACATCAAATATCATGTCAATCCGACCGGCAAATTTGTCATCGGCGGACCACACGGCGACACCGGTTTGACGGGTCGCAAAATCATCGTGGACACCTACGGCGGCAAAGGCGCACACGGTGGCGGTGCTTTTTCGGGCAAAGACCCCTCGAAAGTAGACCGTTCAGCCGCCTATGCCGCCCGCCACATCGCCAAAAATTTGGTGGCAGCAGGCGTTTCCGACGAAATTTTGGTGCAAGTGGCATACGCGATTGGTGTTGCCAAGCCGATGAATATTTTTATCAACACGTATGGCAAGAGCAAAGTGCAGTTGACGGACGCGCAAATCGCCGACAAGGTGGCTCAACTGTTCGATATGCGCCCCAAAGCCATCGAAGACCGCCTCAAACTGCGTAAGCCGATTTACCTCGAAACAGCAGCCTACGGTCATGTGGGGCGTCAATCGGAAACGAAAAAGAAAACGTTTGCTTCGCGCTACGATAAAGAGAAAACGGTTGAAGTAGAACTGTTTACATGGGAAAAACTCGATTACGTGGATAAAATCAAGGCAGCATTCAAAATATGAAAATACTTGGCATGGGGAATGCTTTGGTGGATATTCTGGCAAAGCTTCCCAATGATGAATTGTTGAAAGAGTTGAATGTCGCGAAGGGCAGCATGAATCTCATTGATTCGGAAATGCGCCGCGCAGTGTTTGCGAAACTCGAAGGATTGGATATCAAACTGACTACGGGCGGTTCGATATCCAATACTATGTTGGCACTGAAGCAAATGGACGTTCCGGTGGGTTTTATCGGCAAAGTGGGCGACGACAAATACGGCAAATTCTACATCGAAGAATTGCAGAAATCAGGTGTAAATTTGCATCTGATTTACGAAAAAGCCTTCTCAGGAACGGCTACGGCAATGATTACCCCCGATGGTGAGCGCACTTTTTGCACCTATCTGGGAGCAGCCGCCGGAATGCGCGATGTTGATTTGCAAACCGATGTGTTCGTGCAATACAGCCATTTGTATGTTGAGGGCTATCTGGTTCAAAACCACGCACTTATAGAAACCGCGATGCAAATGGCGAAATCATCGGGATTGGAAGTAGCCTTAGACTTGGCAAGTTTCAATGTGGTGGAAGGCGACCGCGAATTCATCCAAAAGTTGATTGACAACTACGTAGACATCCTTTTTGCCAACGAAGACGAGGCAAAAGCACTCACCCGCAAAGCCCCCAACGAAGCCATCCACGAGATAGCCGACAAAGTATCCACCGTCATCATCAAAGAAGGTCCCAGAGGTTCGTATGTGAAAAGCAAAGGCATCCTCATCCACGAGCCGGTGCGCGAAGACATCAAACCCCTCGACACCACCGCAGCAGGCGACTACTACGCAGCAGGCTTCTTCTACGGCATGGTGCGCGGAGCAGATATGCAGCAATGCGCCCGCTTGGGAACATTGCTCGCCCACTACATCATTCAGGTGGTAGGCACAAAATTGCCGCAGGAGACTTGGGGAGAGATTAGGGAAAAGGCGAAAGAGATTTTGTCCCTATGGGACAGCAATATTGTGCCAGACAATTCCCTGTAGAACCTGAAAAATCGCCGGCGATTTTTCATAGCACTCGAAATTATTTTTTATACAATATTCTTACTCCAACAATTTCAAATACAAGCTGATAGCCTGCCTAATTTCCGACAAATACACAAACTCATCGGCGGTGTGCGAACGTTCTGAGGCTCCCGGACCCATTTTAATCGAAGGAAACGGCATTAGGGCTTGGTCAGACAGTGTTGGGGAGCCATAAGGTTCCAAATTCAGCAGTTTGGCACGCTGCACGATGGGGTGGTTGGGGTCGATGCAGGACGAATTGAGGCGCAGCGACCGTGCCGACACATCGCCCCAGCAGCGACCTTTGATGTCGTTGAACAACTCCTCATTGGTATAGCGTTCGTTGCTCCGAATATCCACCGTGAAATGGCACAAATCGGGCACCACATTGTGCTGCGTGCCCGCATCAAGCATCGTTACGGTTGTCTTAACTGCCCCCAACAGGTTACTTGTCTTCTCAAAACGCAGGTTTTTGAACCACTCAATCAAGGGCAATGCCTTGTAAATGGCATTTTCACCTTCGTGGCGTGCCGCATGACCCGATTTGCCATGCACCAGCACATCCAGCACCAGCAATCCCCGCTCCGCAATGGCAGGCTGCATCCCCGTAGGCTCGCCAACCACCGCCAGCGCAACAGGAGGCAATATCGGCAGCACCGATTCAATCCCGTCATGTCCGGAAACCTCCTCTTCGCAGGATGCCAGAAAGATGTAATTGTTCTTACTGCCAGGGGATTGCGGGTCAATCCAGCAACGACAAAGGTGCAAGAAAGTTGCCAAAAGCGACACCAGCGAGGCTCCGGCATCATTGCTGCCCAAACCGTAGAGTTTGCCCTTCTCCTCCACGGGCGTAAACGGGTCGTGCGTCCACCCCGCAACAGACTTAACGGTGTCAATATGCGAGTTGAGCAATATCGTGGGATTGGTTTTGTCCCAATGGGGTGACATTGCCCACACATTGTTACCTTTGCGTTTGGGGCGCAGGTTTTGGTGCTGCAAATACTTCTCCAGCAGGTTTGCTGCCGCTGTTTCGTCTCGACTTACAGAGGGGATTGTAATCAGTTTTTTGAGTAAATCCACCGCATCGTAATAAAAACCATCAATATTGTTCATATTTTCTTACAAATTTTGGCAAAGTTAGATAAAATTTTTGTACTTTTGCGCGCAAAATACAAATAAAAATGGGATACTATCATTTATCTGAATTAATCCACCAACACGCGACGAAGTTTGGTGATGAGGAAGCGTTGAAAGTACGCGATATGGACACCCACAAATGGGCATCTGTGTCTTGGGATGAGTTTTCAAAAAAACTCATGTCCGTGGCTCAGGCTCTTTGCCATTTTGGCGTGAAACCACAAGCCAATATTGGTGTTTTCACAGCCAATTGCGCCGAATGTTTCTATATTGATTTTGGTGCATTTGCCAATCGGGCGGGAGTGGTGCCGATGTATGCCACCACGTCTGCCGCGCAGTTAGCCTATATTGTGAATGAAACGGCAATGGAAATTTTATTTGTTGGCGAGCAGGAGCACTACGATAAGGTGAGAGCACTCCAAACATCGCGCCGGACTACTATCAAGCAGATTGTCATCATTGATGCCAAAGTAAAACCGGCGAGCGATGATAAAGTGTCAATCTATTTTTCGGCGTTTGTTTCACCCAAAAATCGCACCTCACAAGACATCACTTCCGTCGAAAAACGCATGAAAGCGAAGCAGAACGATGACATAGCACATATTATCTATACGTCCGGCACAACGGGCGAATCCAAGGGCGTGGTGCTGACGCATGCCAATTATTTGTCGGTTTTGAAGACTCACGACATCCGTTTGGACTACCTGCCGCAGCGTTTTTTGTCGATGAGTTTCCTGCCGATGGCACATATTTTTGAAAAAGCATGGAGCATTTATTGCTTCCACAGGGGCTGTAGCATTGCTGTTTGTCCCGACCCACGATTTATCCAGGATTGTCTGCAAGAGGTGCGTCCGCAGGCTATGTGCAGTGTGCCTCGTTTCTGGGAAAAAGTTTATGCGGCTGTGCAAGACAAAATAGACAACTCCAACTGGCTGTTCGGCAATCTATTTATTGATGCCATCAACACCGGCGAGAGGTATGTGTTTGATTTCATTAACGAAAACAGAAAAGCTCCTTTGGGACTTCGCCTGAAATATAATTTCTACAAAGGCACGGTGTATAAAAAGTTGAAAAAGACGATTGGCATCGAAAATGGCGTTATTTTTCCGGCAGCGGGTTCTTTTTTGTCGGACGAAATCATCATGTTTTTGCGTTCGGTCGATATTCCATTAGTGTATGGCTACGGGCTGAGCGAAACAACGGCAACAATAACTTGCTTCACTCATGATAAATTTGAAATAGGCACGGTTGGAAAAATCATGCCGGACACGGAAGTACGCATCGGCGATAATGGCGAAATTCTCGTCAAAGGAGCCGGCATCATGCGAGAGTATTACAAAAAGCCCGGTGCCACATCGGGAGCCTTCACGGAAGACGGTTTTTTCCGCACCGGCGATGCAGGGTATCTCACAGAAAATCAAGGCATTGTGCTGACCGACCGCCTGAAAGATTTGTATAAAACATCAAACGGCAAATATGTGGCACCTCAGCAAATTGAAGCGCATCTCTTGTCGGGCAAATTGATTGACGCGGCAATGGCAGTGGGCGACCAGCGCAAATTTGTTTCCGCCCTGATTATACCGAATGAGGCAGAGGTTGTAAAATACGCAAAGTCGAAAGGCATTGAGTATCAATCGCTGAAAAATTTGTACCAAACACCGCAAATTCGTGAATTTTTTGAACAACACATCGCATCCCTGCAATCCGACTTGCCCGAACACGAACAAGTCAAGCGTTTTGAACTCCTGACAACCCCATTCTCCATAGAAACAGGCGAACTGACAAACACCCTGAAAATGAAACGCCGCGTAATTCTGGAAAAATATGCCGGTGAAATTGCTCTGATGTATGAGTAGAGACGTGGCGCGCCACGTCTGTACTGCAATTCTGTCTGAACTGTGATTTTCGTATGATTTTATTGATTTGTATGATTGTTTTTAATCATACAAATCAATAAAATCATCTTAAAATCACAGTTCAGACGAAAATCATGGTACAGGCGAAAATCATGGTACAGACGTGGCGCGCCACGTCTCTACTGCAATTTCGTCTGAACTTTGATTTTCGTATGATTTTACTGATTTGTATGATTGTTTTGAATCATACAAATCATTAAAATCATCTTAAAATCATAGTTCAGACGAAAATCACAGTTCAGACGAAAATCATGGTACAGACGTGGCGCGCCACGTCTCTACTGCAATTTTGTCTGAACCGGGATTTTAATAAGATTTTCAAGATTTACAGGATTATAATCGTGTAAATCTTGAAAATCTTATGAAAATCGTGGTTCAGACTACTTTTTCACCACTTTCAAAGTCTGCCCACCTACCTTCAGCAGATAAACGCCGCTCGCATAGCCCGACAAATCTATTTGGCTTTCGCGGGTCGTTTGCAGCAATTCGCCGGTTAGGGTATATAGCTTCACCTCTGCGCCGTTGGCGTTTTTGATGTGCACCACGTCTGACGTTGGGTTGGGGTACACTTGCAATTTATCGGTAACCGTTTCTATGGCGGTGGTGGGTGCCGGTTCTCCGGGTTCTCCGGGACCTCCGGGCTCTCCGGGACCTTCGGGTTCTCCGGGACCTTCGGGCTCTTCGGGGGCTGTTCCGGCTGTCACAGTCAGGGTGCGAGTTACCGGTGCCACGGCAGTGTAATTCTCATTTTCCTCTACCATTGCTGTGATGTGAGCCGTACCTGCTTTGTAAATGTAAACATAATTGCCTGAACTTGCCACATCTTCATTATCGCTGGTGTAGGTGATATACTGCCCTTTGTCTGTCTCATACGGTAAATAAAAATACTCAACTTCGCCGTAGGTTACCGTTGTATCATTTTCCCAAAAATCAAAGGTTTGATTTATTTTGTTCACAGTCAGGGTGCGAGTTACCGGAGCCACGGTAGTGTAATTCTCATTCTCCTCTACCGTTGCTGTAATGCGAGCCGTACCTGCTTTGTAAATGTAAACATAATTGCCTGAACTTGCCACATCTTCATTGTCGCTGGTGTAGGTGATATACTGCCCTTTGTCTGTCTCATACGGTAAATAAAAATATGAAACTTCGCCGTAGGTAACCGTTGTATCATTTTCCCAAAAATCAATGACTCCTGCATCGATTTTGTTCACAGTCAGGGTGTGAGTTAGCGGAGCCACGGCATTGTAATTCTCATCATCCTCTACCGTTGCTGTGATGCGAGCCGTACCTGCTTTGTAAATGTAAATGCTACCCCAACCGCAACTTGCCACATCTTCATTGTCGCTGGTGTAGGTGATATACTGCCCTTTGTCTGTCGCATACGGTAAATAAAAATACTCAACTTCGCCGTAGGTAACCGTTGTGTCATTTTCCCAAAAATCAAAGGTTTGATTTATTTTGTTCACAGTCACGGTGCGAGTTACCGGAGCCACGGTAGTGTAATTCTCATTCTCCTCTACCGTTGCTGTGATGCGAGCCGTACCTGCTTTGTTAATGTAAATGCTACCCCAACCGCATACCACATCTTCATTGTCGCTGGTATAGGTGATAGACCGCCCTTTGTCGGTTTCATACGGTAATTCTAAACTCCAAACTTCGCCGTAGGTAATCGTTGTATCATTTTCCCAAAAATCAATGACTCCTGCATCGATTTTGTTCACAGTCAAGGTGCGAGTTACCGGTGTCACGGCATTGTAATTCTCATCATCCGCTACCGTTGCTGTGATGTGAGCCGTACCTGCTTTGTTAATGTAAATGTAAATGGAACCACTCCAACTCCAATCAGAATTGCAACTTGCCACATCTTCATTGTCGCTGGTATAAGTGATAGACTGCCCCTTGTCTGTTGTGCTCGGTAAGTCAAACCTCCAAACTTCGCCGTAGGTAACCGTTGTATCATTTTCCCAAAAATCAATGACTTCTGCATTGGCTTTCTTTACCATCAATGTCCCGTTCTGAGAAGAAAATTTGTAATTACCATCGCTCTGATAGAGGTACGGTTGGATAGCATAGTTGCCGACACCACCACCGTAGTAGTTCCAATTAAATGTTGGCAATGATGTCAATACATCTTCTGTTTCACCATTCACGAAGCCGGAATATCGGCATGTAAATGAAGGCACAACATCGCCGTAAATCATCGAGGTGTCATTGGCGGTAATTGTTACAGTGGCTTTGTCGATGGTTAATGCGCGAGTAAGCGTTGCCGCACCACCGCCTTGAGATGCCGTAATATAAACCGAGCCTGCCTTGTGTATTGTTGCCGTAGTTCCCGAAATTGATACTATATCATTAGCACTGCTAATAAAGGTAATTGGGTCTGTTGTTGTACTGGTGGCACCCAATTCAAACGGCTCTTCGCCATAAGTTTTCGTCGGCAACTCATCAAAAATAATCGCTGAACTGCTCGAATTAACAGTCAAGTAACGTGTTACCGATGTAGCGGCATTGTAATTCGCATCACCTGCCTGCGTAGCCGTAATTTGAGCCATTCCTGTGTTGACTATGTGCACATGATTATCCGTAACGGTAGCCACAGATGTATTGTCGGAACTATAAATAATCGTCAATCCCTTGTCGGTCGTGAGCGGCAAATCAAAATCGCCATCGCCATCGCCGTAAGTTTTTGATGGGATGTTGCCCCAGGGAATGTACTGAATGCCTTTATAGACAGTCAATGTGTGCGTTATCGGTGCAGCGGCGTTGTAATTTGCATTACCTGCCTGATTGGCAGTAATATCCGTTTGCCCTGCGCCCGTGATAGTTACCGTGTTGCCCGAAATGGTTGCTACAGCCGTATTGCTACTGGTAAATGTAATTGGCTCAGACGATGAACTTGAGGCTGTCAATGTAAAATCAGCATCGTCGTAAGTCCTGTCTGACAGTTCATAAAAAGAAATGATTGGCGTTTGCTTCCATTTTGCCGTGAGTGTGAGGTCGGCGGTTACAGGCGTGCTGAAGTCATACTCTGTTTCGCCGCTGTACCAACCTCCAAAAGTGTAACCATCGCGGCCGGGCGGGGACGGTTCAGTGGCTGTGGTACCGTGATTTCTGGTTTGCGTGGCTATGCCGCTCACGCCCGTGCCGGTAAATGTTACTGCATAAACCCCGTGTTGTATCGTTATCGTGTACACATCTCCTTCATCGCCTGTAACATGAATGGGGAATGTATTTACGCCATAATTCAGATTGAATGTTCCTGTATCGCCCACCGCAACCGCATTAGGCAATGCAGCATTGGCTGCAATATGAACTCTATCTGTTCCATTCACGGTGAGTGAATAGTTGGTTATGCTCGCATCGAAAGCAGGCGAAAGACTATACCCGTCCACAGAAAGGCTACTTAGCGAACCGGAAGAGATAATCTTTCTAAAGTCTTTCCAACCATACGCAGATTTGTAACTGGATACGGTGCCCATCGGTACGACCAGCGTACATTGTGATGCTGAAGGAAAAGGATAAGACAAAGCCAAAGGCGTAGTCCACCCAACTTTTACCAAACCAGAAAAGGAAAAAGCAGCTTCTCCAATGCTTGTAACACTGTTAGGAATGGTAACGGAGGTGAGACCGCTGCAACCGGAAAAAGCATAATTTCCAATGCTTGTAACGCTGTTACCAATGGTAACGGAGGTAAGACCGAGGCAACGGGAAAAAGCATAGTAATCAATGCTTCTCACGCTGTTAGGAATTGTCAACGCACCGGTAAGACCGCGGCAATCGCGAAAAGTATAAGTTTCAATGCGTGTAACGCTGTTAGGAATGGTAACGGAGGTAAGACCGCTGCAACCATCAAAGGCCCCATTTCCAATGCTTGTCACGCTGTTAGGAATGGTCAACGCACCGGTAAGACCGCTGCAACGGGCAAAAGCAGAATGTCCAATGCTTGTCACGCTGTTAGGAATGGTAACGGAAGTAAGACCGCTGCAACCGGGAAAAGCAAAATCTCCAATGCTTGTCACGCTGTTAGGAATGGTAACGGCGGTAAGACCGCTGCAATCGGAAAAAGTATTAGATTCAATGCTTGTCACGCTGTTAGGAATGGTCACGGAGGAAAGCCTGCTGCAACCGGAAAAAGCACTATATCCAATGCTTGTCACGCTGTTACCAATGGTCACGGAGGCAAGTTTTGTGCACTCGGAAAAGGCACTCCTTCCAATGCTTGTAACGCTGTTACCAATGGTCACGGCGGTAAGACCGCTGCAACCGTAAAAAGCACTCCTTCCAATGCTTGTCACGCTGTTACCAATGGTCACGGAGGCAAGTTTTGTGCACTCGTGAAAAGCAGAATCTCCAATGCTTGCGTCTGGAATGATCACGGAGGTAAGATTTTGGCATCTGTAAAACGCCTTATTTCTAATGCTTGTCACGCTGTTAGGAATGGTCACGGAGGTGAGACCGTTGCATCGGGCAAAAACGTTCGTTTCAATGATTGCTGTCCCCTCTTGCACAACAATAGATGTATTGTCAGGCATTGTTCCTTTATATTTGTATAGTACTTTTCCGGCATAAATTACTCCATCAGGTTGATTGTGATACCATGTCGTGGCATTAAAAGCAGAGCTTGCAACACTTGTCACGCTGTTAGGAATGTTCACGGAGGTAAGGTTAAAGCAATCTTCAAAAGCATGCTCTCCAATGCTTGTCACGCTGTTAGGAATGGTCACGGAGGTAACCCGGTTGAGACTGTAAAAAGCAGCGTAACCGATGCTTGTCACGCCGTTTTCAATTATTATAGAATACATAGATTCTTCGTAGATTCGCCAAGCAGTAAGAATACCGTTATAATTACCCATAGCTCCACTACCGCTAATAGTCAGCGTTTTAGTGGTGCTATTGTAAGACCATGAGCAATCGCCGGTTGTGCCGGTTGTGGCTTGTGGAGCAGCCGCAAACGCTGCATTTGTGCTGCACAAGGCGGCAATGATAAGAATAAATAACTTTTTCATAAATTTTTATTTTTTAATTTTTAATATTTTCCAATTAAGACTTCTTACAATTTTATCCAACTCCGGGCAAATAATTAACTCACCCTCGTCTTCCATAAACACCCGCCCATAATTGTGTCCGGTATCACTCATCATGCTGGCAACTGAGCCATAAGGGTCTGCAATCTCTGTTTTTTCTGTCAGAATATCAATAAAATCGCCTCTTTTGACCGGTTCACTTTCTAAAAAGCGTGCAATGATTTTATGGTGTTTGCAGTCCGGTCTAGTTGACCAAAGTGTCAGTTTCTCTATCTTCTCTTTGACAGATTTATCTACGGCAACTTTTAACACCGTTTCTTTGTCAAACAGTGTTGATAGATTTTCTAATTTTTCATCTGCTAAATCCAATATTTGTTGATAAGATTCTTGCATCAAATCTTT
>BNTU01000088.1 GCA_025996835.1 Bacteroidia bacterium | reverse complement strand
CTCTCCCTCTCGTTTCGCCCTGAAAGGGCATTAGCCATTGCTATCGCCCTTTCAGGGCTTGCATTCGATGCCATATCCTGTCCGTAGGGCGATGCCCTACGCTATTGCTACAAGGCTTTCAGCCTTATTTTGTAAATCTTAAAATCTTGTAAATCCTGATTCAGACAAAAAAATGACCGATGCATCAGGGAAATAATAATGATGAATAACGCATCGCGGTGGGGAAATAATAATGATGAATAATGATGATAAATGATTGTGCACGCCCTGAAAGGGCAACATATCCCAGCCCAACGCATCGCGTTGGGGTAAATCGCGTTGGGAAATGATGTGATATGATTGGGGCAACATAATGATATATTGCCCTTTCAGGGCGCAAAACTCACAACACCCATTAAACCCCAACGCGATGCGTTGGGCTGGGATATATTGCCCTTTCAGGGCGCAAAACTCACACAAAAACCAATCCCCCCAACCCCCACATCGCATTGAACCCGGGACACATCCTCCCATTTCAGCACTCTGCCCCCCTCGCGAGTATGTCGTGAAGCCGGCTCAGCGCGGATACCCTTGCCCCAGCCACCCAAAAAAGAGCTCATACAGAAGGCTCGTTTCAGGAGTATTAGTGACTGTCGCCTCGGATTGATGGGTGGGGTCTATGGAAAACTTCGTACGGTCAAGCAGAGCGGCATCCGTGAAGGGGCGGCTGGGGTAGGAAATATATTCCTCCATTGTTTCATAAAGTTTCCGGAGCTTATTCGCGCTGGAATTGTTCCCCAGGTCATCCCACAAGGGGGAGTCCTCCATTTTATCCATCCAGTCGAGTATCTCCTCCACCAGCGCCGTATACGCCGCCTTCCTGGCGTCAAGAGATGATTTCCACCCGGTTGTGTCTGTCGGGGGCAAGCCGCCGCTTGCGGGCCAATAGCGTGTGATGGTGACATTTGTTTTAGTAGACGGCCGCCCTGCAGTTAAAGGACCACCTCCGGGGGCAGTAGGCAGGGGCGCAATATCGTATGCAAAGCCGGTATTGCCGTAGACGAGTCTGTTTTGGGCTGCCGTTATCTTATCTTCAAAGTTTGCGTTGGTCACAACGGTGGAATCCGATGTCCAGCTTAGGGTGAGCGTGGGTTCCAACCACTTGTATAAGATCTTTGAGTTCGACGGAAATGCTGTTCCTGTCTTTGGTTTCGTCAGAGATGCTGTTCCTGTCGACTGGATCCATTTAATCTCGCATTTAAAGACCGGATAGAGAGCCGGCGCAACACGTATGTAGAAAGTAGCGGATGCGAGAAATCCCGATTCAGGACTTGGCTCAACGCCATTGGCATCACAGTTGGTCACAACGATAGTTGCCAGACCTGGTTTCAGGGGGGGGTCAAACTCCCAAAGTTCGGTTTGTGGTTGCCAATTGCCGGATGTTTTTCCGTTTGAAAACACTACAGAGCCGTCGGTACTCGCGGAAGAGCCGTCATCCGGATCAAATTTCCATTTCAGATAGATGAATTCCGAATCATCGGGCAGACCTGAGATGCCGCCTCGCAATGTCAGTGGTGTTGCTTCTCTTGCCATCCTCTCCAGCGTGAAAGGGTGGCGGAGGAGGGGGATAGTGTCGCCCATGAAGAGATGGAAGAAATGGATGCGGGGCCTTATCACCTCCAGCTGAGCCGTGATGAGCGTATCCGCACCGCCTTGCTTCACTTTGACTCCGTAGCGGGTAGTTCCCACCTGGGTTCCTCTAATCTCCACATTGGAGGTGTATGTGCCTGTGGCAGCATCATAAGGATCGGTTGTTAAGACTTGAATTAGGCCGATGCTTTTATCTTCAACGTCTTCCACAAACCATTGCGGCACGGGTGCCCCTGCATCGGCAGGAACAGTTACCGTCAACACGCGCGGGTTAGCCATAGCGACGAGTTTCATATCGTCTAATGGTTTCATAATGGAGATGTAGAAGACAGCGGAGTCATTGCCCAAATCACCCTTGTAATTGGCGTTTCGCACGATAACGCGCGAACTTCCCAGAGCCGAAGGTTTCGGTGTTATCTTCAATTCCGTTTTTCGCGCCGCCGTGGGATTAGGCAGAGTAGCCGTTTCTTGAAAATCAGCCAGCACATCATTTTCAATTCGCCATATCTGATAGTCAAAGCCGGCAGCCGGGTTGACAACGCCGGCTACCACCTTTTTTGGAGTGACGTCATTGACGGTCCACACAAGTTGTTGCCCGTTGCGTATGTTGAGCCGGTCGGTGCCCCAATAGATTTCGATGGAGCAGGCAGGCGGCATCGGGAGCATCCCAAAGAAGTATTCAAACAAGGGACCTGTCTTATCTGCCGGGAGGTCAGCCGCAGTGGTGAGACCGTTACCGGCAGTGTATGAAAAATCGCTTCTGTCTGCTTTGGCATCCGCGAGAGTGGCAGGATAGGCGATAAATGCCGCCATCTGCGCATGGAGTGTCCGCAGCGGATAGTTGCCGGGCGAGGTCTCTTTGGAGTAGTTCCACAGCGGCGATGCCTCCATGGCAGCCATCCATTGCTCTATTTGCGCCACGAGTGCTTTAAATGCCTCTTGTCGTTGGGTATACGCGATAGCCCAGCCCTGCAATTGAGAGGGAGCCGTGGGGAATTGCGACCAATACCGCTTAATGGTGATGGTGTCCGAATTGTTATGATATTCCAAATGCCATGAGTCGGAAGTGGATGCTCTGCTAAACACATTGTATGCCGTAGGCGCATTGGCAGGCTCCGAACTGCCGGCTGCATGGTAATAGGGTCGCGGGTTGATGGTCGCCACAAATGCGTTCCAACGGTCGACGGCAGCCGTTATGGTATCTACGAGCGCGTCTCTGGTCATTCCTGCTTGTCGTGGGTGCCATGTCAGGGAGGGTTGCGGGTCGCCCCAGGTGATTCCCATGCTCTTCGCCGGCGATGGGGCAACAATGTCAAAATCAAAAACAGGAAAACCGTTGCCTATCGGAATATACTCGCCATCGACATCGATGCTGCCGAAGAAAAATTCAAACAGTTTGCCGCGTGCTGCCACCGCACTTGTAGGTCCGGTGGGTGCGATTGTCGGGTCTTGTTGCTGGCTTTCCATGACCACATTGGTCAGCATGGCAGTCTGCGGGTCAAACTTGCCAAACCTGAACCCGCCGATGTCCGATGCGTTCAAAGTATCGGGTATCAACAGATTGTCCCACACCGAGTGGTCCACTTTGATGTTGCTTTGCGGCAGAGCGGCATCCAGATTACTTCTGATATAGGTTTCCATCTCCGCGAGCAATGTTTTTGCGATGTCGTGTCCGGCTAAACCGTAGGCATCCACAAAAAGTTTGAAGTCGTAATAAGATTTTTCAACTTGCTTGTAAAGAGCCACATAAGCCGTTTGACGCATCTTGGCAGCAGTCGCCGATTTCCAACGAATTTTGTCCTTGTCGGAGCGAAATACGCCGGAACCACCATCCTGATGCGCCCAACCATACGCATTGTTCAGCGTATCAGCCCAAAAGCGGTCAAACGACAGCACCAGTTTTTTGTCTTCATCACCGGAACTGATATGCCATTTCTCATCCGAACGATATTCCCACCGGTCATAAACATTTTTCACCCCATCATGCACATAATCCTCCAAATCGGTAGCACCTTTATTATATACGTACGGACGCGGCTCCATCTGCACTTTAAAATTCTCCCACACCACCCAATAGTCAATCAGGAAGTTCTCATCCGGAATCACAGGATTCACCGTACCCGGATCCACCCAACCATCGCTACCGGCAGGCGCAACAGGCGCATAAGCAGCAGGCGCAACAGGCGCATAAGCAGCAGGCGCAGCAGGCGCATAAGCAGCAGGCGCAGCAGGCGCATAAGCAGCACTCGCAGCAGGCGCATAAGCAGCACTCCGCAGGGAGCCCTCCAAATTAGAGACAGAGGCAGAGCCTGTCCAACGGATTCCAACATTGGCATCCAAGACAGCAGCAGGCCGCACATAAGCAGCCATCTCCGAGTCATGGTCCAACATAAACGTCTCGCACGAAACCGTGCCTAACACCACAGAGGTAAGCACTGTGACTACCCCAAAGAAACTTTTCTTCTTCATCTTCGCAAACTGTTTGACAAATAAATATAAACTAACAGACATCAATCAAAGTTTTAGGCCGCAAAGGTAAATAAAAATTCTTAATTATTAGTTATTTAGGGGAAAAAAGGGTTAATGTGTTTTGTGTGTTTTTCGCCCTGAAAGGGCAACATATCCCAGCCCAACGCATCGCGTTGGGTTAATGTGTTTTGTGGGTTTTTCGCCCTGAAAGGGCAACATATCCCAGCCCAACGCATCGCGTTGGGGTTAATGTGTTTTGCGGGTTTTTCGCCCTGAAAGGGCAACATATCCCAGCCCAACGCATCGCGTTGGGGTTAATGTGTTTTGCGGGTTTTTCGCCCTGAAAGGGCAACATATCATTATATTGCCCCATCATATCTCATCATTATTCATCATTATTATTTCCCCAACGCGATGCGTTGGGCTGGGATATGCTGGGCTTTCAGCCCGTAAATTCAACATCTAACCAATCTTCCGACCACGACTGGGCGATGCCCTACGCTATTGCTCGAAGGGCTTCACCCTTAACCTGAAACGGCTATCCCCAACAACCCCTCCGGCAAATCCAAACAAATCAGCCGTTGCGCCTCATCAACGGAAGCAATAAAATCAGCATTAGCCGGAATCAGCAGAGGCGTGGCGTGCCCCGACCTCACCACAAACAAGGTATTCAGCGTAGAATCATCCACTTCCGAAACAACTCCAATTTCGCCCGCATTTTTGTCAACCAGCGTGTAACCAAGAAAATAATCCCAAGCCCGTGTAGAAGTGCGATTTATCGCGCCCTCAATCGCGCCCGCACCCGCAATTTCACCCCCAATGACCAGCGCGCGTTTATCGAAATACACATCTTTATTAACCAGAATGCGCACAGCATCATCGCTATCCATATTTTTCAAGCGCACATAAGCCGTTGTATCAGAGATAATTCGCAACTCAGTCACCCGAAACGGCACAAATATAGTGTCAATTTCGCAAACAAAAAAAAGCCGGTCGGAATCTTCAAATCCCTCTGGTAACTGGTAACTGGTAACTGATAACTGCCCACTCACCCCATGCGGCTTGCCAAACTTGCCAATCTTCACCAAGTCTTCACGCCGAATCATCGCGGGTAATTTTTGCGCCGATGGCATTCAATCGTTGGTCGATGTGTTCGTAGCCTCGGTCTATTTGTTCGATGTTGTGCATTTTGCTGGTGCCTTGCGCACTCATGGCGGCTATTAGGAGGGCTATTCCGGCGCGAATGTCGGGCGACACCATCGTGGCGGCGCGCAGTTTGTAACGTCTGTTGGCACCGATGACTGTGGCGCGGTGGGGGTCGCAGAGGATGATTTGCGCGCCCATATCAATCAGTTTATCGACGAAAAAGAGGCGGCTCTCAAACATTTTTTGATGAATGAGCACGCTGCCGTTGGCTTGGGTGGCAATCACGAGGAAGACGCTCAGCAGGTCGGGCGTGAGTCCGGGCCAGGGCGCGTCGGCAATCGTCATAATCGAGCCGTCCATGAAAGTGTCGATGGTGTAATTTTCCTGCTTGGGAATCACGATGTCGTCGCCGTCCTGATCGACCGTGATGCCGAAGCGGCGGAAGGCATCGGGGATGATGCCCAGATTGTTGTACGACACGTTTTTGATGCGCAGTCCCGAGCCGGTCATCGCCGCCATGCCGATGAAACTGCCCACTTCAATCATATCCGGCAAAATGGTGTGTTCGCAGCCGTGCAACTCTCTTACTTCCTCAACAGTCAGCAAGTTAGATGCCAAGCCGTTGATTTTGGCACCCATCGCGAGCAGCATTTTTGTCAGTTGCTGCAAATAGGGTTCGCACGCCGCATTGTAGATGGTGGTGGTGCCCTGCGCCAATACGGAAGCCATCAAGATATTTGCTGTGCCGGTCACCGAAGCCTCGTCCAAGAGCATATATGTCCCCCGCAATTGGTCGGCTTTCACCTCGTAAACTTGCCGCGCGGTGTCGTACTGAAAATCGGCACCGAGTTTTTGAATGCCGATAAAGTGCGTATCCAACCTTCGGCGACCGATTTTGTCGCCCCCCGGCTTGGGAATCAGTGCGTAGCCGAAGCGCGCCACCAGCGGTCCCACGAGCATCACCGAGCCGCGCAACGCACCGCTTTTCTTGAAAAATTCGGGCGATTGCAGATAGTCCAAATTCACCTCATCCGCCTGAAACGTGTAGGTGTGCTCGGCAGGATGCCCAATTTTGACACCCAAATCGCCCAGCAGCGCAATCAAATTATTGACATCCAGAATGTTTGGGATGTTGTGAATCGTCACTTTCTCTGCCGTCAGCAGCACGGCACAAATCACTTGAAGTGCCTCATTTTTAGCACCCTGCGGGGTTATTTCGCCCGATAATGTTCGTCCGCCCTCGATAATAAATGAAGCCATGATAGATTGAGTTATGAGTTATGAGTTATGAGTTATTTTTGTTGACTGTAGGAACGGCTGTATTTGAAGAACATTTCTTTGGTTGTGGTGTCGAAAGTGGCTTCAACTATGATGTAATTATTGCCCGCAGAATAAAAGACATACACCACATCCGACTCTTTTTTCCACCCACAAACTGCGCCGGCGTCGCTTTTTTCTTGGATACATGCCTCGATATTCCCCGCTAACACACCGGCATTTTGAACGCTAAACCCCATCAGCATATCTACCGCATATTCGCCGTTGCCAATCATGTTGGTATGTTTGTCAATGACGGAATACTGTGGCACGCGCCCAGCCAAATCCAAATAACGCTCTACATTGCTACGTGTCAATAGATATTCAATGTCAATGAGGTTGTCACACCCTCCAAGCGTGACCCCCATCAATGCAACGATAACGATAGCAACCAATTTTTTCATTCCATTTTCTCCGATGTAAATTTTTTGCGGCAAAGGTACAACTTTTTTTTTGAATAATTTGCTAAATAAAACACATAACTCATAAAAAACTCATAACTATTTCGTATCTTTGCGGCTGAAAAATAAAAGTTATGGAAACAACAGTTAAGCGATTGCCTTACGGCACCTCCAATTTCGGCAAATTGATTACCGAAAATTATGCTTATGTGGATAAGACACGGTTCGTTGAACAACTTGAAAATGAGGCTAATCCGTATCAGTTTTTCATCCGCCCGCGCAAATTCGGCAAGAGCTTGTTCTTCTCTCTGCTTGAGCATTATTATGACCTAAACCGAGCAGCGAATTTTGAAAAGCTGTTCGGCGAACTTTACATCGGCAAGCATCCTACGCCGAACAAGAACGCTTACACCGTATTGAAATTCGACTTTTCGGGATTAGACACTTCCAACGAAGACAGGTTTCGGGCTTCTTTTTCCGGTAAAATACAAATGGCTGTTCGTCGATTCGTTGATGTTTATCGGAATCTTTTTCCCGATGCCGATAGTTTCATTCAACGCTTAGATGAGGGAAAACAGGGTATTTTGTCCATCCAGAATGTCATTGACAAGATGGAACCGGCTAACGTGAAAATTTTTGTCATCATCGATGAATACGACCACTTTGCCAACGACCTTATTGCGATGGGCAGTCAATTAGGCAAAGATGTTTACCACAACATGGTACACGCAAACGGACTTGTCCGCGATTTTTACGAGGCTCTGAAGATAGGCACAAAAACCGCCATCGACCGAATTTTCATCACCGGCATCTCGCCCGTGATGCTGGACGACCTCACGAGCGGGTTTAATATTGCCGTCAATCTCACGCTTGAGCCACAATACAATGAAATGATGGGCTTCACACAGCAGGAGGTAGATGCTTTAATGTACGAAACGGGTGTTGACCCCAACTTCATCAATGTAGATATGGAAATGTACTATAATGGGTATCTTTTTCATAAAGACGGAGAGCATCGTGTGTATAACCCATCCATGATTCTCTATTTTTTCTACCAAATTTTAAAATCACAAAAAGCCCCTGAAAACATCATTGACGACAATCTGAAAACCGATTACAACCGTTTGCGCCGTATGGTTCAAAATGAGGAAAACCGCAATACATTGATAGAAATTGTTCAAAACAACGGTATTATGTCTGATATCATCAGCAAATTTTCGATTGACCGATTGGAAGACACCAAATATTTTATATCTCTCCTTTTTTATATGGGACTGCTCACGGTGGATAAATACCATGATGGTCGGTTGTATTTGAAAATTCCCAATTATTCCATCCGAACTGTTTATTGGGAATATCTGGAGCAGTTGACTCTCGAATGGAACAAGGACGTGATGATTGATTTGACGCAACAAACCGATGCGGTGTGGCAATTGGCATACCCCGGCAATTTGCGCCCCTACATCGAATATGTGAGCAAAAACATTTTCAGCCGCCTGTCGAACCGCGATTTGCAACACTTCAATGAAAAACACATCAAAATCATGCTGCTCAACGGCTTGTTTCAGAGCAAATTGTACGTGCCACTCACCGAAAAAGAAGTGGAGAACGGCTATATCGACATTTTTTTGCAACGCAGCCCTCGACTTCCCGACATAAAATATGAATGGGTGTGGGAACTCAAATATCTCAAAAAAGGCGATAGAAAAGCATTGCATTCAGCAAGGAATGATGCCCGCGCACAATTGGAGAAATACCGAAAGTCGCGTGAGTTTGCAGAGCGTACCGATATGCGGTTTGCTTCGATTATTTTTATCGGCAAAGACAAGTTTGAGATTGAGGAATGATTTTTTTGTTACCTTTGCAGCAAAAAATCACAAGTTATGGAAACAAAAACAGTTAAGCGATTGCCTTACGGCACCTCCAATTTCGGCAAATTGATTACCGAAAATTATGCTTATGTGGATAAGACACGGTTCGTTGAACAACTTGAAAATGAGGCTAATCCGTATCAGTTTTTCATCCGCCCGCGCAAATTCGGCAAGAGTTTGTTCTTCTCATTGCTTGAGCATTATTATGACATAAATTGCGCGAATGATTTTGAAAAACTCTTTGGTGAATTGTATATCGGGAAGCATCCAACGCCCAAGAAGAACGCTTATGCCGTGATGGAATTTGATTTTTCGAGCATAGACACCTCAGAGGAAGATGGTTTTCGGCGTTCTTTTTCCCAAAAAATACGAGATGCCGTGCGCCAGTTTTTGAATACTTACCGAAATCTTATCTCTGATTCCGATACCTATATTCAGCAGATTAACACGGAAAAACCGGGCATTCAGTCCATTCAGATGGCTATTACTGCCGCAAAATCGGCCGGAGTAAAGATTTTTGTCATCATCGATGAATACGACCATTTCGCGAATGACCTCATCGCGATGGGCAGTCAATTAGGCAAAAATGTTTATCACAACATGGTACACGCAAACGGACTTGTACGCGATTTTTACGAGGCTCTAAAGATAGGCACGAAAACCGCCATCGACCGCATCTTCATCACCGGCATCTCGCCAGTGATGTTGGACGACCTCACGAGCGGGTTTAACATTGCCGTCAATCTCACGCTTGAGCCACAATACAATGAGATGATGGGTTTTACACAGCAGGAGGTGGATGCGTTGATGCACGAAACAGGCGTCGACCCCAACTTTATCAATGTAGATATGGAAATGTATTATAATGGGTATCTTTTTCATAAAGACGGAGAGCATCGTGTGTATAACCCATCCATGATTCTCTATTTTTTCTACCAAATTTTAAAATCACAAAAAGCCCCAGAAAACATCATTGACGACAATCTGAAAACCGACTACAACCGTTTGCGCCGCATGGTTCAAAATGAGGAAAACCGCAATACTTTGATAGAAATTGTTCAGAACAACGGTATTATGTCTGATATCATCAGCAAATTTTCGATTGACCGCTTGGAAAACACCAAATATTTTATATCTCTCCTTTTTTATATGGGATTGCTCACGGTGGATAAATACCATGATGGTCGGTTGTATTTGAAAATTCCCAATTATTCCATCCGCACTGTTTATTGGGAATATCTGGAGCAGTTGACTCTCGAATGGAACAAGGACGTGATGATTGATTTGACGCAACAAACCGATGCGGTGTGGCAATTGGCTTACCCCGGCAATTTGCGCCCCTACATCGAATACGTGAGCAAAAACATTTTCAGCCGCCTGTCGAACCGCGATTTGCAACACTTCAATGAAAAGCACATCAAAATCATGCTGCTCAACGGCTTGTTTCAGAGCAAGTTGTACGTGCCACTCACCGAAAAAGAAGTGGAGAACGGCTATATCGACATTTTTTTGCAACGCAGCCCTCGACTTCCCGACATAAAATACGAATGGGTGTGGGAACTCAAATACCTCAAAAAGGGCGATAGAAAAGCATTGCATTCAGCAAGGAATGATGCCCGCGCGCAATTGGAGAAATACCGAAAGTCGCACGAGTTTGCCGGTCGCGCCGATATGCGCTTCGCTTCGATTATTTTTATCGGCAAAGACAAGTTTGAGATTGAGGAATGATTTTTTTGTTACCTTTGCAGCAAAATATCACAAGTTATGGAAACAAAAACAGTTAAGCGATTGCCTTACGGCACCTCCAATTTCGGCAAATTGATTACCGAAAATTATGCTTATGTGGATAAGACACGGTTCGTTGAACAGCTTGAAAATGAGGCTAATCCGTATCAATTTTTCATCCGCCCGCGCAAATTCGGCAAGAGTTTGTTCTTCTCTCTGCTCGAGTATTATTATGACGTAAACCGAGCAGCGAATTTTGAAAAACTGTTCGGCGAACTTTATATCGGCAAGCATCCTACGCCGAACAAGAACGCTTACGCCGTGTTGAAATTCGACTTTTCGGGATTAGACACTTCCAACGAAGAGAGGTTTCGGGCTTCTTTTTCCAGTAATATACAAGATGCTGTTTGCTATTTTTTTGATGCTTATCGCAATCTTTTCCCCGATGCCGATAGTTTGATTCAACAGATAAATGAAGAAAAATCAGGTATTTCTTCTATCAGAAAAATTATTAACAAGGCGGGACCGAAGGGCGTGAAAATTTTTGTCATCATCGATGAATACGACCATTTCGCGAATGACCTCATCGCGATGGGCAGTCAATTAGGCAAAGATGTTTACCACAACATGGTACACGCAAACGGACTTGTCCGCGATTTTTACGAGGCTCTAAAGATAGGCACGAAAACCGCCATCGACCGCATCTTCATCACCGGCATCTCGCCAGTGATGTTGGACGACCTCACGAGCGGGTTCAACATTGCCGACAATCTCTCGTTGAATCCAAATTACAATGAAATGATGGGGTTTACGCAACAGGAAGTGGATGCGTTAATGCTGGAAACCGGTGTTGATTCAGCCCTTGTCAATGTGGACATGGAAATGTATTATGATGGGTACCTTTTTCATAAAGACGGTGAGCACCGAGTATATAATCCGTCTATGGTACTTTATTTATTCAATCAGATATTAGTGTTTAAGAAAGCCCCAGAAAATATCATTGACGACAACCTGAAAACTGATTACAACCGTTTGCGCCGTATGGTTCAAAATGAGGAAAACCGCAATACTTTGATAGAAATTGTTCAGAACAACGGTATCATGTCCGATGTCATCAGCAAATTTTCGATTGATCGGCTGGAAGACACCAAGTATTTTATATCGCTACTGTTCTATATGGGATTGCTCACGGTGGATAAATACCGTGATGGTCGGTTATATTTGAAAATCCCCAATTATTCCATCCGCACTGTTTATTGGGAATATCTGGAGCAGTTGACTCTCGAATGGAACAAGGACGTGATGATTGATTTGACGCAACAAACCGATGCGGTGTGGCAATTGGCTTACCCCGGCAATTTGCGCCCCTACATCGAATA
>BNTU01000087.1 GCA_025996835.1 Bacteroidia bacterium | reverse complement strand
AGTCTTTTGAGGTATGGACAAATAATATCGAACCTATTTCTCCAAGCGGATTGTGGACTGAGTGGCAAAAAATTGCGACCTTCGAAGAAATCAAACCCTCGGGATTGTCGGGAACAGAGTCCACTCCGGCAGATAATCGTATAGCAGCGCGCGGATTTAGTTTTGATTTTTCACGTGAGTTGCCACCGACACGTTATCTGCGATTCGTACATCCTAACAATTCAACATGGAATCCGATTGAGGGCAGTATTACCATAGCTGAACTCACCTTTTTTGGGATATATGATGAATAAATTTAAAATAAAAAAAATTAAAAATTAAAAACAATGAAAACAAACAGAATTATCGCAGGTACAGTACTTGCTTGTATGACACTCACGGCATGCGAAGGCATGATGGATGTCCATCAGAAATATGTTGAAGGCGGCGAAATAGTTTATCTGCCGCCCCCGCTATCCACTGAATTTCTGGCAGGAGAAGCCAGAGTAGTAGTGAAAATGGCGTTTTTTAATTCCCCGAATGTAAAAAGCATCGATGTGTATTGGAACGATGGAAAAGATTCACTCATCTATCCGGTAACGCTTCCTGCCAAAGATACGGTGATATATGTCCCTGTGCCGTTGGCGGATGCCAAGAGATACAATTTTACAGTCTATTCTACCGATGCTTACAGAAACCGCTCGCTGCCTGCCACCGGATTTGGCACTGCCTACGATACACTGTATCAAAAATCCTTAAAGGACCTGCCCGTAAGTCGTATTGCGCTATCCGAAGACGGTGGATTGGTACAATGGATATTGGCAGAAGGGTTGCACAGTACTGAAGTGCGCTATGAGAAGAGAGACGGCGATGACACAACCGTTACAGCACCGGCTGTTGTCAATACGCTCTTGCCGAATGTAAAAACGGGAGTCAAAATGACTTACCGCTCTTTATTTCTGCCTGAACCGACTGCCATTGATACTTTTAAAACGGCTTGGCTGGAATATGCAGACCCATTTCCCGCAGAGATACTGTTGGATAAAGCCCGAATGACCGTGGTTCACTATTCGGATGAAGAAGAAGTCAACGAAGGAGGTGGCGCGCAAATGATTCTCAACGATGATCCAACTAGGTATTGGCATTCGCATTGGCGGGGGGCACCGGCTCCGTCACCACATTGGCTTATTGTTGACATGGGTAAGTCGCGAACTAATATCATTAGAATGGAAATCACTCGCCGCGTAAATGCTGCTCCTTATGCCGATGCGAAAACCGTTGAGTTTCGTCTCGGTGATAACCCGGATGCGGCAGTCACGGCAAGCGCGAACGCGGACTGGCGAGATATTGGACAGATCGAGTTCAATAGTAATCAAAATCCCTCGTATGACATGGAAGTGCTTACCATAACGCCGGGCACTGATACCGGCGGACGCTATCTGCTGCTGTATCTGAAGGATAGCCATAGAGAACCCTTTAATGGACTGTCAAAGTTGGATATTTATACGGATTAAAAATGCACGGTAGGGGCACACACGCAGGGGTGCCCCTACTGTTTAATTTACTATAATGATAAAAATGAATAAAATAAATAAAACAATCGTCACAATCCTTCGTGTCACTATTGGTTGGCATTTTTTGTACGAGGGATGGGTGAAACTGAGTGCTGAGCATTGGACGGCAGAATCCTATCTGAGCAATACATACGGATTTCTGTCCGGATTTTACCATTGGCTTGCCGCTTCGCCGACAATGCTACAAGTGGTTAATTTTATGAATGTCTGGGGATTGATACTGATTGGCTTGGGTCTATTCACCGGCTTGTTCAGTCGCTTGGCGTCGTTGTTCGGTACGCTGTTGCTTGTCCTGTATTACTTTGCATACCCTCCTTTTGGTGTCTCATTGCTCGGAGGCGACGGCACGTTGTATATTGTCGATAAAATATTTTTAGAGGCAGTGGCTCTTGTATTTCTCTTTTTCTATGCAGAAAAGGGATACGGTCTGGATGAATTTCTCAAATTATGGAAAGATTTGAAAATCAAATTGTGGAAAGATTTGAGAAAACGTCCGGTAGCTCCGGAAGCCACAACAGAAGCACCATCCGAAGTGAATACCCGACGGGAAGCATTGAAAAACCTTGTCACATTGCCTGTTCTGGGCTTTTTGGGATGGAGTGCCCACCGAAGCAATCAGATATATAATGTGGATGTCATGTCGGGTGCTACGATACAGGTCAATCAGGTCGCTTTGAGTCAATTGAAAGGCGAACTGCCCAAAGGGAAAATCGGCAATAACGAAATCAGCCGTTTAATCATGGGTTCAAATATAATGGGTGGTTGGTCACATTCGCGGGATTTGATATATACCTCCAGCCTTATGAAAGCGTATAATACAGAGAAAAAAGTCTTTGAAACCCTGATGTTGGGCGAACAAGCGGGTATCAACGCCATTAATATTGCTTATCCGCAAATACCGATAATGGTAAAATACAAAAAAATAACAGGCAGTAAAATCAATGTAACCACCCAAGTCAGTGTTGACGAAAAAAATAAGGATGATATTTATGACAATGTTACCCAAGCCGTTGATAACGGGATAGATATGATACAACTGCAAGGAAACTGGTGTGACTGGCTTGTTCGGGACGGGAAGTTTGATGTGATAGCCGGGCTGATGGACAGAATCAGGAGCCATGGTGTGATGGCCGGCATGGGAGCACATACCATCGATTCTTTGATACTGTGCGAAGAGAAAGGTATCATCCCCGACTTTTACATGAAGACCATGCACCACGACAATTATTGGTCGGCGCATCCACGCGAAAACCGAAAGCCCTTTGAGGTGGACGGCAGACTGAGCCGCGACCACAATCAGTTCCACGACAACTGTTTTTGTCCGTTCCCCGACCGCACGGTAGAATTTGTCAACCGTGTAAAAATACCGGTCATAGGCTTTAAAGTGCTTGCCGCAGGAGCCATTTACCCCAAGGACGGTTTCAACTGGGCATTCGAGAACGGTGCTGACATTATATGCGTAGGAATGTTTGATTTCCAGTTAGTGGACGACGTCAATATCTGTATTGATACGCTCCAAAACCTGAAAAACCGAAAACGGGAATGGTACGCATAAAACGTAGGGGCATATCTGTGATGAGGGCGCACTTTACCCCGTAGGGGCGCACCTGTGTGTGCGCCCCTATAATTATCTGTCTGCCGGGAAATACACCATTGAAATCTGGGCAACCGCCAATTTGACTTTATCTTGCACGAAGATATTCAATTTCTTCTTCGTAAGTCATATTCATGATGTCAAGGCTTATTCGGTCCTTGATTTCACGCAATGTTTCCATAATGCCGGGAATAATGACCGGCTTGGGCAATTCATTTGTTTTCATAATTCATTATTTCTTTAGGAGTTCTTATTTCTATTGCTTTATGTCCGTTTACAATGTTTATACCATTGTAGCCATTGATGCGAGTGAGATTTACAATGTGTTTAAAGTTCCAACTCACCAATACATCGGCATTATTCAGAGTTGCCATGGCAATATGTTGACAATCATCGAGACTTGTTTGTCCCACAACTTTGGCTTCCACATATAGACTTGCTAATATTTTCGCTTCCGGTGTCAAAATCAGATGTTCTACATCAGCAAATGGTATTGTTGTTAACAAATCTCTCACATGAGCGGGTGCCTTTATCAATTCTTTTTCGAGCAATTCGGATACAAGAATAATCATCTCACCCCGTTTCACGCATTCAAAGAATGGCACGGTATCGGCGGCAAATTCCTCATCGAAATAGCCTCCAATTACTGATGTGTCAATATATACCCGTTGTTTCATTTGGCAAAGGTACGAATAATTTTTTTATGTCGAACATGGGGGCTTTTTGCCATCATTTTTTTTTCATTGGGGACCTGACCCGCAATCCCCTGCTCTACATCGCTCTGTAGCCCAACATAGATGCCACCGCAGCACCTAATCGCTTTATTGTTTCTTCTTTTCCAATAATGCTCATGATTTCGCTCGCCCCGCCCGGTGTAATGGACAAGCCGGATAGTGCAATTCGCAAAGGCCACATCAATTGTCCTAATTTTATTTCTTTGTTGAATGCAATATCATTGCAAATATTGGCGATTGTTGCTTGCTCCCAATTGTCAAGTTGTTGGATTTGTTCCAGTGTGGCATTGATTATCTCAATGGATGATTCAATGGTTGATTTATTTTTTTTGTTGATAAATAGTTCTGTATCAAACGGTTCTACTTTGTAGAAAAAATGAAGTGCCTCCGGAATTTGGGAAAACTTGTGTATTCTCGATTGCAGAAGTGCGGCTATTTCATCCCATTTATGTTCCAACCGGGTGCCTTTTACGTTGGAAAACGGGAATGCTACTGTTGAAAACTGTTCAAAAGGCAGCGATTTGATATGTTCGCTATTGACCCAATCCAATTTTTGATAATCGAAAACAGCCGGACTTTTGTTGATGCCTCCTATTGAAAATGAGTCAATTAACTCATCCATCGAAAAAATTTCTTTCTCGGTTTTGGGCGACCACCCCAATAGCGCAATATAATTGACGATGGCAGCGGGCAAATAACCCTCATTGACAAGTTCTTGGAAACTCACAGCACCATGTCGTTTGGATAATTTAGTCACCGAGCCGTCCTCATTTTTGCCCAATATCAGCGGCAGATGGATATAAACCGGCACCTCCCAGCCGAATGCCTCATACAACAAAATGTATTTGGGATTGGACGACAGATATTCAGAGCCGCGTATGACGTGCGTGATGTGCATTAAAAAATCATCCACCACATTGGCAAAATTATAGGTCGGCATCCCGTCGCTTTTTAATAAAATCTGGTCGTCCAAAGTTATATTTTCAACGGCTATTTCGCCAAAAACAGCATCGTTGAAATTCGTTTCGCCTTCGAGCGGTATTTTTTGCCGGATAACGTACGGTTTGCCCGTTGCTAAATTTTTTTGCACTTCTTCCGGAGTTAAATGGCGACAATGGCGGTCATAACCGTCTGATTTTGAAGCATCATTGGCATCTTTTGAACAAAAGCAATAATAGGCACGACCGCTCTCAACAAGTTCCAAAGCGTATTTTTGATAAATAGCACACCTTTCGCTTTGAATATAGGGACCATAGTCGCCACCCGCATCAGGACCCTCGTCATGCCGGATTTGCGCCTGCGACAGCGTGTCGTAAATGACCTGAGTCGCACCCTCCACATACCGCTCCCGGTCTGTATCCTCGATACGCAAAACAAAATCGCCTTTCTGAGACCTCGCAAACAAAAAAGCATACAAAGCCGTCCTCAAATTCCCAATGTGCATATACCCCGTAGGGCTAGGTGCAAATCGCGTTCTAATACACTGTGCCATATTTTCATTTATTACAACTAATTCGGGCAGCAAAGGTACAATTTTTTGTGGATGCAGAAAAAATAATTGTATGATAATTTTCTCCGATTGCGGAGGAGGAGCAATAGTAGTAATTCAATATTTTGCCGTATCTTTGCAAAAATTTTTAAGAAATAAAATCATGGAACAGAAAGAATGGACATTGCAAGAAAGGCTCGCTACCATCGTGGAAAGTATTGAACTGGAAAAAGCAGGGCAACCGGAGGAAGCAAGAAGAGTGCGGAAACAAGTACCCTTATCCCCACATTTGGCGAAATGGTGCAAAGAGATGATGGGACCGGCGTACCTGACAGAACGGGGTTTTAACCTTTCAGATGCGGAGGTGGAATATGGAAAAGATTGGCTTACTCGTTGAGACGATAATTTTCAGTGTGGAAAATATCGCCATCGGGCGCAGAGGGCTTGCCACAATAGGTGCCACCGAAGCGGGATTGGCTTCATTCATGAGTGGATTGTTATCAGCACAAGTTGTTTTTAAGGAAGTGCATGACAATGTTGTCAATGATATAGGGGCAGTAGTCCTTGTAGAGCATGCCTATCTGACTGAGGAACGCAGGTATTGCAGTGATGCCGAAAAAGGCGTGATCGCCAGTATGACGGCAGGAATCGTGGCTTTTAAGGATGCTCTTCGGGCGTTGGAGATAGCGCAGGATGCGGCGGCTTACCGGAATGCAGAGGCAACCTACTCCCATCTCCCCGAATATCGCTACAAGGGAATGCCCAAAGATGCTTTTCACGTTGCCTGCCTCGCCGCCTCCACCCGCCTGAACAACACCCTCCGCACTCCCGGCATCAATGATATAGAACGGCAAATCTATGACCAACGCTCAAAAAATATGTCTGCCGCGCAAGGTGCCTATTTGGTGATACAACAGAGTGTAACTTGCTCGTAGTGAAGTGTAACAATTGTGGGTACATTAGCGAAAAAACAGCAAAAATATTTGCGTTGAATAAAAATTTTCACTAATTTTGCACCGCAAAAAAAGTAAAGAATATAGAAAAATAATTCATAATTAAAAGAAAATGCAAACAATTGAAAAATTTAATTTTGCAGGGCATAAAGCCTTTGTACGTGTGGATTTCAATGTCCCTTTGGACGAAAAGTTTAACATCACGGACGACACACGTATCCGTGCAGCTGTTCCAACCTTGAAAAAGATTTTGAAAGACGGCGGTAGTGTCATCATCGGTTCGCATCTGGGACGTCCGAAAGGCGTGGATGCCAAGTTTTCGTTGCAACACATTTTGCCCCGCGTATCGGAATTGCTGGGCGTGAAAGTGGAATTTGCGAATGACTGCTTGGGCACGGAAGCCGTTGAAAAATCGGCTGCGCTGAAGCCCGGACAGGCGTTATTGTTGGAAAATTTGCGCTTTTATGCCGCAGAAGAAGGCAAACCGCGCGGATTGGCAGACGATGCTTCGGACGAAGTGAAAGCCGCCGCCAAAAAAGCCGAAAAAGCCAACCAAAAAGAGATGGCAAAGCAATTAGCCACATACGCAACGGTTTATGTGAACGATGCGTTCGGAACGGCGCACCGTGCACACGCCTCCACAGCCATCATCGCCGACTCGTTCGATGCCGACCACAAACTGTTTGGCTACCTGATGCAAAACGAAATTGATGCGGTCGAAAAAGTGATGGACAACACGGCTCGCCCCTTCACAGCCATCATGGGCGGCTCCAAAGTGTCGTCCAAAATCGAAATCATCGAAAATTTATTGACAAAAGTAGATAATCTGATTATCGCCGGCGGCATGACTTACACCTTCACAAAGGCACTTGGCGGCAAAATCGGCACCTCCATCTGCGAATACGACAAACTGGATTTGGCAAAAGACTTGATTCAAAAAGCGAAAGCCAACAACGTGAACTTGGTGCTGGCAACGGATGCAAAAATTGCAGACGACTTCAGCAACGATGCCCAAACGAAATTCGTGCCGGTAAATGCCATCCCCGATGGCTGGCAAGGCTTAGACATCGGTCCCGACACCGAAAAGAAATTCGCAGCAGTGATAGAAGCCTCCAAAACCATCCTCTGGAACGGTCCAACGGGCGTATTTGAATTTGAAAATTTCACAAGCGGTTCGCGCGCAGTGGGCAACGCCATCGTGAAAGCAACCGCCAAAGGTGCATTTTCACTCGTAGGTGGTGGCGACTCGGTAGCCTGTGTCAACAAATTTGGCATCGCCGACAAGATGAGCTACGTTTCCACCGGCGGCGGAGCCTTGCTGGAATTTATCGAAGGCAAAGAACTGCCCGGCATCAAAGCAATTAGAGGGCACTGATTTTGCCGGTCTGAAAAAATAGGCTTACCTTTGGGGCTGTTTTAACGACTGAACAAGTGAGAACAAAAAAACAACTGCCTATTTTGGAGCGAATCCTCATCACGGGTATTGCTGCCGAGGGGAAAGCGATTGCGAAATACAATGATTGGGTCGTTTTTGTGCCGTTTGTGGTACCCGGCGATGTGGTGGATATTCAATTGACCCGTCGCAGAAACAGTTATGCAGAGGGTCGTGCGGTGCATTTTCATCAATATTCGGAGGTGCGGACGGAGCCGTTTTGCGAACATTATGGCGTCTGCGGAGGCTGCAAATGGCAAATACTCCCCTATCCCGAACAAATCCGCTACAAGCAGCAGCAGGTGACGGACAATCTGACCCGCATCGGGAAGATTGAACTGCCGCCGATTTCGCCAACTCTTGGCTCCCCAAAAACACAATTCTACCGCAATAAATTGGAATACACGTTCTCCAATCGCCGCTGGATGACGCAGGAAGAGTTGCAGTCGGGCAAAACGTTTGACGATATGAACGTGCTGGGTTTTCACATCCCAACGATGTTTGACAAGATAATGGACATCCAAAAATGTTGGTTGCAAGCCGACCCATCCAATGCTATCCGCTTGGAAATCAAAGACTTCTGCATAGAAAACGGATTTTCATTTTTCGACCTGCGAAATGCATCCGGCTTGATGCGCAACATCATCATCCGCACCTCCACCACAGGCGAAATCATGCTGATTGTCGTGTTTTTTGAGAACGACACGGATAAAATCACCGCTCTGATGCAGCATTTGGCAGACAAATTCCCCGAAATCACCTCCTTATTATATTGCATCAATCAAAAAGCCAACGACACCATCACCGACCAGGAAATACTTGTATTCAAGGGCAACGACCATATTTTTGAGGAAATGGAGGGGTTGAAATTCAAAATCGGACCCAAATCGTTCTACCAGACCAACAGCGAGCAGGCTTACGAATTGTATAAAGTGGCACGCGACTTTGCCGGATTAACGGGCGATGAATTGGTGTACGACCTCTACACGGGCACGGGCACGATAGCCAATTTCGTGGCGCGGAAGTGCAAGCAAGTCATTGGAATAGAGTATGTTACGGAAGCCATCGAAGATGCCAAAGTCAATGCCTCCCTCAACGGCATCGACAACGCCCTCTTTTTCGCCGGCGATATGAAAGACCTGCTCAACACCCAATTCATAGCCGAATACGGTCGTCCGGACGTGATTATCACCGACCCGCCCCGCGCCGGAATGCACGACGATGTGCTCGACACCATCCTGTTTGCCGAGCCGCAAAAAATCGTCTATGTGAGCTGCAATCCGGCGACGCAGGCACGCGATTTGAGCCGTTTGGACGTGAAATACAAAGTGACGCGCGTGCAGCCCGTCGATATGTTTCCACACACGCAGCATGTGGAGAATGTTGTTTTATTGGAGTTAAAAGTATGAAAATGAGTAAATTAAAGATAAAAGTATGCGGGATGCGCAGTGCTTACAGCATCGTGGAAGTCAGCCAATTGCCGATTGACTTCATGGGCTTCATCTTTTACGAAAAATCGCCGCGCTACGACAAAGACCTCAATGTGTGGGCTGTTGCACAGATTCCAAAGAGCATTCAAAAAGTAGGCGTGTTCGTCAATGCCGCCAAAGACACGATTTTGGAAACGGCAGAAAAATTCGACTTGCAGTTGGTGCAGTTGCACGGCGACGAATCGCCCGAATTTTGCAACGCATTAAACAAAGACATAATAAAAGTCTTCTCAATAGCATCAGAAACCGATTTTGCGCGCTGTTCGGACTATGAATCTGTGTGTAAATATTTCCTCTTCGACACCAAAACGCCCCAATTTGGCGGCTCCGGCAAGAAATTTGACTGGCAAATTTTGTCGGCATACGAGGGCAAAACGCCCTTCTTTTTGAGCGGCGGCATCGCGCCGGAGGATGCCGAAGTCATCAAGCAGTTGAACTTTCCGCAACTGTTTGCCGTTGATTTGAATAGCCGCTTTGAGACGGAGCCGGGGTTCAAAGATGTTGAGGTATTGGAACGATTTATACAGGGGATTGTGGGTCAAGCCCGCAATGACAATACAATGACACAGACAATACAATAACACATTAGTATGAACAAAATAAACAACTTATTTCAAACAAAGAAGCAAGACATCCTGTCAATCTATTTCACGGCAGGATACCCGCAATTGGAGGATACTGCCTTGATTATCAAGGGCTTGCAAGCCTCCGGCATTGATATGATTGAGGTGGGCATCCCCTTTTCCGACCCTATGGCGGACGGTCCCGTGATTCAGGATAGCGGCTCGGTGGCTTTGCGCAATGGGATGACTTTGCAACTGCTTTTCGGTCAGCTGGTTGCAATCAAAAGCGAGGTGCACATCCCGCTTATTTTGATGGGCTATCTCAATTCGGTGATGCACTATGGGTTTGAGCGGTTTTGTCGGGACAGCGTGGCGGCGGGCGTGAGCGGGATGATTATTCCCGATTTGCCGTTCAAAGATTATGTGGAAACCTACAAGCCGATTGCTGACCGGTATGACCTGAAAATCATTATGCTCATCACGCCTGCAACGTCTGAGGAGCGCATCCGGCTGATTGACGCGCACACCGACGGCTTCATTTATATGGTGTCGGCGGCGAGCACGACGGGCGCGAAAAATACGTTCGACACCCCAACCCTCGACTATTTTCGCCGCATCAACGCGATGAATTTACGCAATCCGCGCCTCATCGGGTTTGGCATTTCCAACCGCGAAACGCTGCAAGCCGCCTTCGACAATGCCTCCGGTGCCATCATCGGCAGCCGGTTTATCACACTGTTGAAGCAAGTTGGGGTGCAAGAGGCGGTGAAAACGATTGGGGAGTTGCGGGCATGAGCACATTCTGTCATACGTTCCGCTGTTTTTTGTAGCCCATAGGAGAATTGAACTCCTCTTTCAAGAATGAGAATCTTGCGTCCTAACCTATAGACGAATGGGCCCTCTTTCAATCTTCGTTTGCGGGTGCAAAAATAAGAATAAAATTTGATTTGTGCAAGTTTTTTTTTGCTTACCTTTGCAGCTTCTTAAAAAATTTATTAAATGAACAAAAAACAATTCAACACACAGCGAGCGTTTCGATTCAGACGCTTCGCGCGGAAAGCCTACGCGGCTTTCAACAGTATGCACAAAGCCGTCAATATCGGCGTTGTGAGTGGTCTGGTGCTTAGTATGGCACACACGACAAGTACGTCGGCACAGGTGCAGACGATGGTAACAAATGATGCGATTGACGATGACACACCGCTTGATGAGGTAGTCGTTACGTCCTCCAAAGCCGAATTGACGCTCAATCAGACGGCTAAAATCGTGACGGTCATCACCCGCGAAGAAATTGCGCGACAGCCCGCCGCGAGCATTCCCGATTTGCTGAAAAACATTGTTGGCGTAGATGTCCGCCAGCGTGGAGCAAACGGCGTTCAAACAGACATCTCGCTGCGCGGCGGCACTTTCGACCAGGCAGCCATCCTCCTAAACGGTGCCAATCTCACCAACCCTCACACAGGACACTACTCTTTCGACCTTCCAGTCAATCTCTCCGACATCGACCACATCGAAATCATTCAAGGACCCACTTCGCTGCTCTATGGCGCAGGTGCATTTTCGGGCGGTATCAACATCGTAACGAAAAAAGATTCCGAAACCGGCGCATTTTTGAAAACCGAAGGCGGTATGCACAATACATTTGGCGCGGAAGGGCGTGCCTCTGTTCGTCATCATAGTGTTTCAATTGGGTATAACCGCTCCGATGGCTACATTCCCAATAGCGATTACCAAATCATCAATGCGCTGTGGCAGAGCAATTTCCGTGTGGACAATTCCAAACTCGACATTCAATTGGGCATCAACGACAAAGCCTACGGTGCCAACACGTTTTATTCGGCTGCTTTTCCTAATCAATTCGATGACACGCGCAGTATTTTTGCCGCCATTCGGGGCGAATCGGGCACTCAATTGAAATTTATTCCTCAAATTTATTGGAATCGCCACTACGATGTTTTCCAACTAATCAAAGGCGATGAATCAAAAGTGCCGTACAATCATCATCAAAGCGATGTGTTCGGCATCAATCTCAACACGCAGTATAAATGGTGGGGCGGGATTACCAATTTCGGCGGCGAAATTCGCAACGAGGGCATTTTCAGCACCAAATTGGGCATCCCGATGCGCGAACCAATCGCTCAATACAAAAAATCGGACAACCGCACGAATATCAGCTATTTTATCGAACACAACTATCTCTATCAAGGTTTCACGCTGGGCGTGGGCGCGCTCGCCAATTACAACACCGCGTATGCCAACGATATGAATTTATATCCGAGCATCAACGCAGCCTATTGGTTTTCAGACAGTTGGAAATTGTTTACCTCGTGGAACAATGCCACACGCCTGCCCACTTACACCGATTTGTACTATGTCGCGCCTGAACAGGCGTTATTGTTGGAAAATTTGCGCTTTTATGCCGCAGAAGAAGGCAAACCGCGCGGATTGGCAGACGATGCTTCGGACGAAGTGAAAGCCGCCGCCAAAAAAGCCGAAAAAGCCAACCAAAAA
>BNTU01000086.1 GCA_025996835.1 Bacteroidia bacterium | reverse complement strand
TTCAAGCAGTCTTCTGAAAAGTTATCAACCATATCAGGGTTTTTGCCTTGGTGGGGCTTTTCGCGTTTTGTCATTGCGGGCTTAGCCCACAATCCCATCCATATTAAAACAACAAACAATTAAAAAATAGTCATTATGAAAAAGAGAAATTTACTTGGTTTTTGTGCAACTGCAGCCCTGCTGCTTAGTGCGGTGATGGTGCCTCAACAGGCGCAAGCGGGTCCCGCTTACCCACACCCAATCCGGTACCAACAACCCGATGGCAGCATTGTCGCGCTCACACTGCAAGGTGATGAACACGCACATTGGGCTGCATCGGAAGATGGCTACACGCTGCTGTCCGACTCTCATCCCATACATAACCGGTTGGTTGAAACCACAGGCAATGCTACGGAAGCAAGCCCCAAAATGGGTTCGCACTTCCATTGCCGTCTGCTTTAGCTGACGGAGCATTGAGATAATATGAGCAATCTTTTTCATCATCTGCATTTTTTTTCATTAGATTGCGGTCAAGCCCGCAATGACAATTTCGGCGGCAAAGGTAAGAGATTATTTTTGAACTGCCAAATATTTTTAAAACTTTTTTTTGCCGGAGGAAAGGCAACATTGGTAATTCAATATTTTGCCGTATCTTTGCAAAATTTTTTAATAGCAGAATAAAATCATGGAACAAAAAGAATGGACATTGAAAGAAAGGCTCGCTACCATCATGGAAAGTATTGAATTGGAAAAAGCAGGGCAACCGGAGGAAGCACGAAGAGTGCAGAAGCAAATCCCCTTGTCGCCACATTTAGCGAAATGGTGGAAAGAGATGATGGGACCGGCGTTCCTGACAGAACGGGGTTTTAACCTTTCAGCAGCGGAGGTAGAATATGGAAAAGACTGGCTTACTCGATAGAATAACCCTCGGTGTGGAAAATATCGCTGTCGGGCGCAAAGGGGCTTACTTGGTGATACAACAGCGTGTAACTTGCCCGTAGTGAAGTGTAACAATTATAGTGCACTTTTTGAAAACTGCAAAAAAAACTTGCACGAAACGCTATGTAAATGTCTAAGGCTTGGTTTTTTCTAACCTCACCTCATGCGCCCGAAGTTTCTCATACAGCCGTGCATAGTTGTGATACCCGCTCACGAAGTGCTCTACATCATCTATTCTTACGCGGTAGTCGTGGTGGCGCACAAAAAAGGTGTTCATTATTCGGTTGGGGTTTTTCATGTAGATGGCGTATTCGGGATAGAAATAGCCGTTGAGCATGAAATCTGCGCGGTGGAAGATGGTTTCGAGCAGCCGTTTTGCATCGAAAGTGTCAAGATATTTGACGGCTATGCCTTGTTCTATGATGCGGTCATAGACCTCAAAAGCTCCCATCAGCAGTTCCAGATAGGTGTGGAACGATGTTTCGCGCTTGTAGATGGTTTCGAGATTGACATCGGCGTTGCGCAGGGCAAATTCAAAATACCGCTCGTCGGATACATATTTGGTGATTTCGTTCATTGAATAGGCGACCCAATGGTCTACATGTTGGGTGTAATCGTTAGTGATGAAATTTTCAACCGCCGATTTTGCAGCAGTCAGCCATTGCGCATCATGCAGATTTTCGTACAGGCGCATCAGGGCAAAGGTTGCTTCGCCGTCATAATACACGATGCGAAATTCCTCTTTGCGCGAAAAATCTGCCGTCCCTTCTTTCTTGTAATTCAACACATGATAATACTTGCCGGTTTTGGTGTCGAGCAGCGATAAGATGCCGTTGCCCAACTTTTCGATGAGGTCGCGGTATTTATCGTTTTTGAGTACATTCATATAGTCCGTCAGCGCGATTATGGCAACTGCATTCGCCCCCAGTTTGAGTTCTTTTGCCGATGCATCCTCAATAAAAGCCGTGTTTGTGTCTTTATACACCACTGCGCCCAAAAAGTAGTTGATGGCGGCATCAATTTTTGGTACCAAATCAGGGTCTTTGGAAGTTCTATACCGGTGGATTAGGCTCCAGATTGCTGAGATATGGCGGATAATATTGTAGGATGGAAGCTCTCTGTCAAATCTTGGATAATAGCCATACACAAACTTTCCGTCAGAATCAAGGTTGTTTACCAGAAATTGGGAAGCGTTCGCTATCAGCGTGTTGATGTAAGCCGCATCCACCGTGCCAATTGTTCGGCGACCGTAATTTAAATCTTGCGCGTAGTAGAGCGGAAAACACTCACCACCGTCATATATATAGCCGCGACAAGTAAACAGGATGGCATCTGTGGGGATGTTGTGGAGTTTTTTGGCAGCCTTAGAATTTTTAAGATAACTGTTGATGTTCTCTAAACTGTATTGACCCTCCTTATAGGAAATCAGCGCATTGCCGTTTATTTCCGCTTCCAGAAATGCGATTTCAAAATTTGGGTCAAAGGCAATCCCTTTTCTGAAAAAATAGTGAAAATACTCCGCCTTGGCAAGTGTCGGTATAAACTCCGACTTCACAGCCTGCATATTGTTCACAATGTCGGCTTTGAGATAGACCGGCTCGTAGTTGTTTTTGGTCACAAAACTGCGGGCTTTGTCCGCACCGGCATTCCAAGCCTTTCGCAGGGAAGCACCTGTGCCTGTTAGCACTGTGGCGCGCTTTTCGCCGTCCGAAATCGAAAACAGCACGGTAAACTGCGGGACACTCCCGTAACTCGCTTTGAGTTCGTCCCTAACCGTTTGCTCAAGTCCCTGCTGCGCAAAAACATACGCTGCCAACGCATCTAATTTGGCATCGAATGAAGGCTCCTTGCTCCGGGCACTGCAACTTTCCAACAAGGCGAAGCACACACATCCAATGAGTGTAGCGCGTAACATAAGTTTACTTTGCAACAGTTTCATCGTTTTATTCTCCAAAAATTATTTTATTCTTTGAAAATTCCTCTTCGCTGTCGATATACGAACGCAGATATTCCATTGGCTTGTCGCTTTTCTTTTTGTTGCAAGCCCCGCACAGCAACTGGTAATTTTCGTAATAACTGCCACCGCCTTTTGATTTGGGAATAATATGGTCTATTTCCATATTTCGCATTTCAAATTGTCGCTTGCAACCGGTGCATAACCCGTTTTGCTCTTTGTATAAACGCTCTTTCACCGATTTTATCGGCTCAATTCTCTGAATATCAGTCCGTTGTGGAACGAGCGTCGTATTCACAAAGTTTTTAAACAGTCCTGCATCATCGCTCAATCGTTCTATTAATATACTGACGGCTTGTTTTTCAATATCAATGCCAATCCATTTCCTGCCCAATTGTTGGGCTGCCACGCAAGTGGTGGCACAGCCGCAAAACGGGTCAAATACAATATCGCCCTCGTTTGACGATGCTTTAATGATGCGATGCAACAGCGCAAGCGGTTTTTGGGTGGGGTAACCTGTGCGCTCAGGGTCGTTTGCATTTAAGATATTCATTTGCCACCAATCTTCAGGCACTTTCCCTAATGGATGCGGTTTATACACCTTGTCCATACCCTTATGTTTTCCCCACATTGTGTCATCACTTCTCCCCATTCCTTCGGCTTGATAAGGTATTCTGACACTATCCGAAACGAATGTATAATTGTCTGATTTTGAATAACGAAAAATCACATCATGCCGCCTGCCAAAATCTTTTTTGGGTGTGCCGCCTCCTCGATAGCACCAAATAATTTCATTTCTAAAATTATTTTTGCCGAAAATTTCATCTAACAGCACTTTTAAATAATGGCTCGCCGTTGGGTCGCAATGTAAATATAAACTGCCCGTATCTTTCAAAATACGATACATTTCGATGATGCGCTGCGCCATATAAGTCAAATACGCCGACATCGCTTTGCTGTGAATCACACCAATAGAAGCAATATATTTGGTCAGTGCCGGATAATTTTTAGCCAAAGTATCCAGATAATGTTCATTCACATCCTCCCACGTCCACATATCTTTGAAACTTGCACCTGCCGCTTTGCTGCCCACCGGTGCCGAATACATCCGTTTGGAGTTAAACGGCGGGTCTAAATATATCAAATCGACCAAATTGCTATTTAGTCCGGTCAGTATAAATAGATTATCTTCTGTGTATAGGGTGTTGATAAAGTTTTCCATTTTTTATTCTCCAAAAATTATTTTATTCTTTGAAAATTCCTCTTCGCTGTCTATATAAGCCCGCAGATATTCCATTGGCTTGTCGCTTTTCTTTTTGTTGCACGCCCCGCACAGCAACTGATAGTTTTCGTAATAACTGCCACCGCCTTTTGATTTGGGGATGATATGGTCTATTTCCATATTTCGCATTTCAAATTGTCGCTTGCAACCGGAGCATAAACCGTTTTGCTCCTTGTATAAACGCTCTTTTACCGATTTTATCGGCTCAATTATCTGAATATCAGTCCGTTGTGGGACGAGCGTTGTATTCACAAAGTTTTTAAACAATCCTGCATCATCGCTCAATCGCTCTATCAATATACTAACGGCTTGTTTTTCAATATCAATGCCAATCCATTTCCTGCCCAATTGTTGGGCTGCCACGCAAGTGGTGGCACAGCCGCAAAACGGGTCAAATACAATATCGCCCTCGTTTGACGATGCTTTAATGATGCGATGCAACAGTGCAAGCGGTTTTTGGGTGGGATAGCCTGTGGCTTCTTTGGAATTTCCTTTTAACATTGGAATATCCCACCAATCTTCAGGCAATTTTCCATCTTCCTTCAACTCAACAACACCACCATCTGTCATTTTACTTGCATTAGCCGCATAACCTGCTCTGTCGAGACTGCTTTGAGCATAAGGCACTCTAATTGCGTCCCCATTAAAGGTCCATTGTTCGCCTTTTGAATACCAAAATATCACATCGTGCAATCGTGGCAACTGTCTTTGTTTCGGTGCAGACGGTCGTTTGTAGCACCAAATTATTTCATTTCTAAAATTTTTTTTGCCAAAAATTTCATCTAACACCACCTTCAAATAATGGCTTGCGGTGGGGTCGCAATGCAGATACAAACTGCCGGTGTCTTTCAATACGCGGTGCATTTCGATGATGCGCTGCGCCATATAGGTTAAATATGCCGCCATCGCTTTGCTGTGTATCACGCCTATCGAAGCGATGTATTTTGTCAATGCGGGGTATTTTTTTGCCAAAGTATTGAGATATGCCACATTGACATCTTCCCACGTCCACATATCTTTGAAACTTGAGCCTGCCGCCTTGCTGCCCACCGGCGCCGAATACATCCGTTTGGAGTTAAACGGCGGGTCTAAATATATCAAATCGACTAAATTGCTATTTAGTCCGGTCAGGATAAATAGATTATCTTCTGTGTATAGGGTGTTGATAAAGTTTTCCATTTTTTATTCTCCAAAAATTATTTTATTCTTTGAAAATTCCTCTTCGCTGTCTATATAAGCCCGCAGATATTCCATTGGCTTGTCGCTTTTCTTTTTGTTGCAAGCCCCGCACAGCAACTGATAATTTTCGTAATAACTGCCACCGCCTTTTGATTTTGGGATGATATGGTCTATTTCCATATTTCGCATTTCAAATTGCCGCTTGCAACCGGTGCATAAACCGTTTTGCTCTTTGTATAAACGCTCTTTTACCGATTTTATCGGCTCAACCTTATGAATATCAGTCCGTTGTGGGACGAGCGTTGTATTCACAAAGTTTTTAAACAGTCCTGCATCATCGCTCAATCGTTCTATCAATATACTGACGGCTTGTTTTTCAATATCAATGCCAATCCATTTTCTGCCCAATTGTTGGGCTGCCACGCAAGTGGTGGCACAGCCACAAAACGGGTCAAATACAATATCGCCCTCGTTTGACGATGCTTTAATGATGCGATGCAACAGTGCAAGCGGTTTTTGGGTGGGATAGCCTGTGCGCTCTTTGGAAGAAGGTGCGATAAAGGGTATTTGCCATACATCATTTTCTCTAACACCCTTTTCATCTAAATGTTTATCACTGACTAAAACAGGTTCTTCGCCTTTTTTAAATCGGTGTAAAACACCCTGTTCTTTTCTTTCTTTTGAACCTTCTGTATATTCAGTAAATAACGGATTAAATGTGTAATTATCTGATTTTGAATACAAAAAAATAATATCGTGCAGTGCCTGAAATCTTTTTGCTTTGCCTGTCCAACGCCTGTAATGCCAAACAATCTCATTTCTAAAATTCTCTTTGCCAAAAAATTCGTCCAGCAATACCTTCAAATAATGGCTTGCGGTGGGGTCACAATGCAGATACAAACTGCCCGTGTCTTTCAATACGCGGTGCATTTCGATGATGCGCTGCGCCATATAAGTCAAATACGCCGCCATCGCTTTGCTGTGTATCACGCCTATCGAAGCGATGTATTTTGTCAATGCGGGGTATTTTTTTGCCAAAGTATTGAGATATGCCACATTGACATCTTCCCACGTCCACATATCTTTGAAGCTTGAGCCGGCCGCTTTGCTGCCTATCGGCGCAGAATAAATCCGCTTGGAGTTAAACGGCGGGTCTAAATATATCAAATCGACTAAATTGCTATTTAGTCCGGTCAATATAAATAGATTATCCTCTGTATATAGGGTGTTGATAAAGTTTTCCATACTGAGATTTTTTTCTACGCATAAAGTTTTTCGCGCAACGCCCGAATTTCATCCGAGATGATGTAATCATCATAATCCATGCGCTTGTCGATGATGCCTTTGGGGGTGAGTTCGATGACGCGGTTGCAGACCGTTTGGATAAATTCGTGGTCGTGGCTTGACATCAAGATGATGCCTTTGAAGTTCTTCAGCGTGTTGTTGAACGCCTGTATCGACTCCAAATCCAGGTGGTTGGCGGGCGAATCGAGGATGAGGCAGTTGGCATCGTTGAGCATCATCCGCGAAATCATACAGCGCATTTTCTCGCCTCCCGACAGCACGGCGGCTTTTTTCAGCACCTCCTCGCCCGAAAAAAGCATCTTGCCCAGATAGCCTTTCAGATACACCTCGTGGGTGTCGGACGAGAATTGCGAAATCCACTCCACCAGATTCATATCGGTGTCGAAATATTTGGAATTATCAAGCGGCAGATAGGCTGTGGTGATGGTTTGCCCCCACTCAAACGTACCGGCATCCGCCTTTTTTTCGTTGTTGATGATTTGAAAAAAGGCGGTCATCGCCCGCGGGTCGTGCGACAGGAAGATGATTTTGTCCTCTTTTTCGACATTGAACGACACGCTTTTGAACAGCGTTTCGCCTTCAATGGAGGCAGCCAAACCGTTGATTTCCAATATGCTGTTGCCCACTTCGCGCGCCGGCGTGAAAATGATGCCCGGATATTTGCGCGACGACGGACGAATTTCCTCGATATTGAGCTTCTCAATCATCTTTTTGCGGCTGGTGGTCTGCTTCGACTTCGCCACATTGGCAGAAAACCGGCGAATAAACTCTTCCAACTCCTTTTTCTTCTCTTCCGCCTTCTTATTTTGATTTTGCTGCTGACGGAGAGCCAACTGCGACGACTCGTACCAAAAACTGTAATTGCCCGAAAAGAGTTTGATGTCGCCAAAATCAATGTCCACAGTGTGCGTACACACGGAATCCAAAAAGTGGCGGTCGTGCGACACCACCAGCACGGTGTTTTCAAACTCGCTCAGGTAATGTTCCAGCCACGATACCGTTTCCAAGTCCAAATCGTTGGTAGGTTCATCCAAAAGCAGGTTGTCGGGCTTGCCAAACAGGGCTTGTGCGAGCAGCACGCGCACTTTTTCCTTCCCGCTGATGTCGCGCATCAGGGTCGTGTGCAAACTTTCCTTTATTCCCAAGCCGCTCAGCAGGTTGGCGGCATCACTTTCGGCGTTCCAGCCGTCCAATTCGGTAAATCGCTCCTCCAATTCCGCCGCGCGCACACCGTCGGCATCGCTGAAATCGGCTTTGGCATAGAGGGCGTTTTTCTCGTTCATAATGTCCCACAGCACCGTGTGACCCTGCAAAACGGTATCCAGCACCGTGAAATCGTCGTAAGCAAAGTGGTCTTGCCGCAACACCGAGAGGCGTTCGCCGTGACCAAACGAAATCTGCCCGCTCGTAGGCTCCAAATCGCCGCTCAAAGCCCGCAAAAACGTGGATTTCCCCGCCCCATTCGCCCCAATAATGCCATAGCAATTGCCCGAAACGAACTTCATATTAACTTCCTGAAACAACACCCGCTTCCCAAACTGGATGCTCAAATTACTAACTGTTATCATTTGCTTTTTTGTTTTTTTGGGTGCAAAGATACGAAATAGTTATGAGTTATGAGTTATTTTTAGTTTATCTTACCCTCTATTTGAACTGTAATTCGGTGCTTCCTGCGTGATTGAGACATCGTGTGGGTGGCTTTCGAGCATCCCTGCTGCTGTTATTCTTGTGAATTTGGCTTCGTGCAGTTGGTCGATGTTGGCGGCTCCACAGTAGCCCATGCCTGCCCTTAGTCCGCCGGTCATTTGGTAGATGACTTCGTAGAGCGAGCCTTTGAACGGTACGCGGGCGGCGATGCCTTCGGGCACTAATTTTTTGATGTCGTCTTCCACATCTTGGAAATAGCGGTCTTTGGAGCCTTTTTGCATGGCTTCCAGCGACCCCATGCCGCGGTAGGATTTGAATTTGCGACCGTTGTAGAGAATTGTTTCGCCCGGCGACTCTTCCACGCCTGCCAGGAGCGAACCCATCATCACGGAGTTGCCGCCGGCTGCCAATGCCTTCACGATGTCGCCCGAATAGCGTAGTCCGCCGTCGGCAATCACCGGTATTCCGCTGCCTTTCAATGCTTTAGCCACTTCGTAGATGGCAGACAGTTGCGGTACGCCAACGCCTGCAATGACGCGCGTGGTGCAAATCGAACCCGGTCCGATGCCCACTTTGATGCCGTCTGCACCCGCTTTTGCCAACGCTTTGGCGGCTTCGGCGGTGGCGATATTTCCGATGATTATGTCAGTTGTTTTGAAATGTTTTTTTGCCGCTTTCAGCACCTCAATCACGCCTTTGGAATGCCCATGAGCGGTGTCAATCACGATGGCATCCACTCCGGCATCCACCAGGGCGGTGATGCGTTCGTGCGTGTCGGCGGTCACACCCACACCGGCTGCCACGCGCAGGCGACCGTGTTCGTCTTTGCAGGCAAACGGCTTGTCTTTCGCCTTCGTGATGTCTTTGTAGGTGATTAAACCTATCAATTTGTTGTCTTTATCCACTACCGGCAGTTTTTCAATTTTGTATTTTTGCAAAATATCGGCTGCCCTTTCGAGGTTGGTCGACTGGTCGGTGGTAACTAATTTTTCGGAAGTCATCACCTTGTCAATCAGCAGACTGCGTTTGCGTTGAAAGCGCAAATCGCGGTTGGTGACAATGCCCACCAGGTGGTTTTCATCGTCCACCACGGGGATGCCGCCGATTTTGTATTCCACCATCAAATCGAGCGCATCGCCCACTGTTTTGCCGCGTTTGATGCTCACGGGGTGCGAAATCATCCCATTTTCGGCACGTTTCACCGAGCGCACCTGTTTAGCCTGCTCCTCGATGGACATGTTTTTGTGAATCACACCGATACCGCCCTCACGCGCAATCGCAATAGCCAAATTAATTTCGGTGACGGTGTCCATAGCGGCAGAGACCATCGGAATGTTCAGTTTGATGTTGCGTGAGAACAGTGTCGAAAGTTCAACATTGCGAGGTAACACCTCCGAATAAGCGGGAATCAGCAAAACATCGTCAAACGTCAACCCATCCATAACAACTTTATCAGCAATAAATGACATAACGGTAAGTTTTTTTTATTGCGCGCAAATGTACGACTTTTTTTTGGATTACGCAAATTCATGACATACGGGTTCGGGTCTATTTCGCACATTTTGCGGAGGAGTTGTCAAGCAATGTTTCACATAAAAAGATATTGTATAAAGAGATATTGAGCAAATCATTATCTAACTTTGTGTCTTTCAGGGAGAAACGGATTGATAACTGTGGTTTGTATTGCTCGCGATAAACTTTCAAACTTTGGGCTTTCACATTCAGACCGCTTTTTACCTCTATCGGAATAATCCGGCTTCCGATTTGTGTAACAAAATCTATTTCTGCCGTTGCGCCGCTTGTCCAATAATACATATCATAATTGTGAAGTTGTTGTAAAACAAACTGTTCGGCGAGCAGTCCATTGTATTCATCAAAAATAGCGGATTTGTCCAAAATCACTTCGGAAGAAATTCCTGCGAAGTGGCGGAACAGTCCAACATCAACAAAATAGAGTTTGAACGCCGCCGGCTCGACGTATGCTTTGAGCGGAAGTTTATCGCCGCACTTCACCGTTTGCACGCGGCGAACAATGCCTGCCGCAAGCAACCATTCTATCGCCAACTCGTATTCTCGCGCCCTCGCGCCCTGTTTCACAACGCCATAAATAAATTTATCGTTGTTTTTAGCAAACTGCCCGGGGAGTGAATCGAAAATTTGTTTTACTCTAATCGCCTCATTTTTAGGCGTGTGTTTGGAAAAATCGCGTAAATAGGCTTGTATGATTGAATTTTGTATTTTTTCTACTTTTTCAATATTTTTTTTGGTAATCCACGACTGCACCACTTCGGGCATTCCGCCTATGAGAAGGTAATATTTGAAATAATCATACAGTTTTTCAGTGAAAAAATGTGCATCATCAACATTTTCTTTCAAATGTACGAGCAATTTTTCTTCGCCGTTGGCAATCAAAAATTCCTCAAAATCCATCGGTTGCATTTTCAGAAAATTGACTTTGCCAACCGGAAAACTTGTTCCCGGATGCAAAAAAATACCGAGCAAACTGCCTGAAGCGGCAATATGATATTCGGGAGCGTCTTCGCAAAAATATTTCAACGAAGTAAGAGCACGGGGAATTTCCTGCACTTCGTCAAAAATAATAAGCGTTTCTGCCGGCTTAATATCAAAGCCAAAAAGCAATTCCAACTGAGTAACAATGCGCTCGGGACTTATGCTGCCCTCAAAAAGTGCGACCAATTTTTCGGGTGCATTTTCCATATTGATATAGGCAACATTGCGGTAATGTTCCTTACCGAATTGTTGCAACAGATAGGTTTTGCCCGTTTGTCTTGCCCCTTCAAGAATCAACGGTTTTCTATCGTTATTTTGCTTCCAATCAATGAGTTGCGTCGTTAGTTTCCTATACATAATCACATTTTTCTAACCAATAATGCCGCAAAATTACACATTTTCCCAATCAAAAACAAATGTTTTTTACACATTTTTCAAAGCAATGTTGACATAAAGGAAGGGAGGATGTTGTTTTTTTGCAGATGTAAAATAAAATTTAGCCGTTTCATAATTATCTCCATTCATTCAAAAAAAATGTTGTACCTTTGCAGGCAATAAAATCATCTTGAATGAAGACAATAGAATTTTTATCATCGTTGGACGACTGCAACCAAAATCGCATTCGTGTGCGTTTGTTGACCAACAATGGCGATTTAACAGATAATATGACACACAAAGAAAAGGTAACACGAAACATCGGATTGACTTTCGATTTCGTTAATTATTTGCTTGACAATGAATCCGAAATAGATAAACTTCCGGATAATTTCAAGGTGGAATTTAAAGAGAAAGACTTCCCAAAATTACCTCGGAACCACCCTGTGTATGCCACTATACCCGAGCCGGAGCATAGATGCCCCCCACTACGAGTAGAGGCAGCATGGGCATACTTTCAGTAGGAGGGAAATTTCCACCCCCTACATCACACATCGCCTTTTCTGAGTTTATCACCATCCTTGAAATGCAATATTTTCACTTTTTTCAAAAATAATTGCAAAAAAACTTGCGTATGTCAATTTTTTTACAGACCTTTGCGCCCGAATTTGTAATGAAAAAAAACAGATGATGGTAAAAATGGCATATATCAATGATTTTGCTCCGTCAGCTAAAGCAGACGGCAATGGATGGCTAAGCTTCTTTGGGGCTCGTCCTTGTTGCATTGCTGCCGGTTTCGACCAACGGGCTATGTATGGAATGAGAGCCGGATTTACCCCCTCCCCCCTCCCCCACCCCCCACCCCCCCCCCCCCACTCACCCCCCTCCACTCAACAATACCCATATAAATAAATATCTATCAATTTATTTATAATATTATTTATATATTTTTTTATTTAATTATTATTTGTTTTTGTTGTTGTTTTTTTTTTTAAGCCGAAGAAGGCAAACGAATTAGCTTTAGGTTACTGGAGTTCAAGCGTGGTCTTTTCCGATTTATAATTATAATTATAATTATAATTATAATTATAATTATAATTATAATTATAATGATAATTATAATTATAATTATAATTATAATTATAATTATAATTATAATTATAATTATAATTATAATTATAATTATAAATAGGAAGAGCATACGTAAGAAATTTAGTCACATGATGCTATTTCGTATGCTGACTACTGCATGAAAAAACATAATCAACACCATCTTTTCTCTGTACTGCTATGCGACGTGTAACAACAATAGTGATTACCAGATCTAC
>BNTU01000085.1 GCA_025996835.1 Bacteroidia bacterium | reverse complement strand
GCTCAGACAGGCTGTGTTGAATTTTTGGCAACACCGTACGACTATTCGCCAACTTCTTCTCTAACTTCTTAATCTCGTTTTCCTGATTTTGAATCAGTGTCAGCAGCGAATTAAGTTCCTCATTTTCAACTCCTTCCGGAAATTCTTCGTGCACGCGGCTGATGAAATCGCTCAGCACGTTCATGTAGTTGTTGAACGCATCGTAGGCATTGTCGTAGGGGCTGAACACGCTTGGACCGGAGAAATGCTTGGTGCTCATGAAGTGAAAATGGTCGGCGGCTTGCAGGTTGTTCCAGTCCTGCAAAATGCGGCGATTGGTCACCAGATGCACTTTTTCGGAGATTGCTTGCAGTTTGGCAGCGGCTTCGTTTTGCAACACATTGCCCAACCACGCGCTGATGTCCTTGTCCGCACCCGCCCACGAGCAGGGATAAGGCACCGCCAATTCCTGCACCGATTTCAGGCGCGTCACCACCTCCGAAGGCGTTGAAAACGTGATACCCTGCGCCAAAGCAAAGCGCGACATGGCTTTGAAAAAGTCGAAAATACCCGTTGAGGCAGGTTGCAGACTACCAAGCACATCATAATTCAAAAACAGATTGATGACCTGCTCTTCTTTGGGCGTATCCACAAGCCAGCGCACAAATTTGTCGGCAACCAAGGGATATTCGTCCCAATCGTAGCTCGAAAAACGGTACGAAATGTCATCGCAGAACTTCCGGTTGCGCGTCAGCAGTCGCAATTTGGGTGCCGAAGCCGAAGCGTAGAGGTAATTGGGGCTTCTCCAGCCCAGCACATGCTTCGCGCCTTCCATCAGCATGGCTTTGAAGCCCAGAGCCAGCACCTGCGGGGCAATGTCGTCCGAATAAAGCAACTCGGTGTTGCAAAACACGGTGGGCTGCTGCCCAAACAGCAACTCAATCTTCTCAGAATGGGCTTTCACCTGCCGCTCAAACTCCTCCGGGTCGTTCAACGAAGCCAGCGAATAGTCGTACGGTGTTGCCAAAAATTCAACACAGCCTGTCTGAGCCAACTCTTTGTACTGGTCAATGACCTCCGGCACATAGATTTCCATCTGTTCGAGAACTAATCCCGAAATGGCAAACGACACCCGAAATTTGCCCTTGTGCGCCTTAATCAGGTCGAGCAACAGCGCATTAGCCGGCAAATAAGTCCGCTCAGCCACCCCCCGAATAACATCCTCATTGGCAAAATCATCATAATAATAATGGTCGGAACCAATATCAAAAAACCGATACCGCTTCAGCCGAAACGGCTGGTGCACTTGAAAAGTAAGACAAATTGTTTTCATATTATTTTTAATTTATTAATTTTTTATTAACGGTTTTCATTTTCAGCATCATTCAAATAATCATAAAAATAATTCTGGATAACGTGTTTTTCCAATTCCTTTTGTCGAAAATCAAACCAATTTTCCCTGTATTTGGAATTGTGAATCACATTGTTGAAATTGGCAAACGGTTTACGACCGTTTAATGCCTGTATCAAGCTATTTTTCTCACTGCCATTGGGGAGTCGCTCAACAAAATTCTCCATAATCACAAATGATTCACGGGATTCAAGCGGTTCAATTTTAGTGCATTTATCCCACTTATGGTGGTTCATATTGAAAGGATTATCTTCATCGAATTCTTCATCTTTATCATCCTCAAAAATCATTCCATCCAATATACTTTTCGGAATATCCTCCAACTCCAACGTATCCGGATTGAAAAAGCACACAAAGCCTCCGCTCAAACTACCCGCCATTTGTTTAACAACGTCCCGATATTTTTCGGGCAACTTCTCTTTGAAATCGTAATCATTTTGTTCGATTTCTTCTTCTACAAACTCCTCCTGCATAAACCGGAGGAGCGTAGCTAATTTTCCCTCGTCATCCTTGATGGAATGCAAAAGAGGCAGAATTTCATCTAATAATTGTTGTGCGTTCATAAATGTTTATTTTATAGTTTTATTGTGAATAATTTTTTTGTTGGAAGATGCTCATTTTCAATTACTTTTATTTTTGTAATAGTAGCAACCGGAGTTTCCACGCCATAGAAAAGTTCGTTTGAACTATACCCCATAAACTCAACATATTTCGTAATCAAATCGTAAATTTGTTGCACATAGTCCATATAAATTTCGCCGGAACGGTTAAAACAAAGTGGCTCGAGATGAGCAATTCTGTTTCTGAATTGGCGAATTCTATCCAAATCATCGTAAACTTCTTTCTGATTAACCCCACTTGCTCTATTAGGAAATATCTGTAACAAAGTTTTTCCTGAATTTTTATAGCATTTTTGAGAAAACATGAATGTCCATGCCCCCAAACTCAATGAGGCAATTAATCTATCATGGCTATAATTTTTATCTCTGACTAATTTGTCTCTTTCTTTCAATATTCTCTCTTGATAACTTTCCAAAAACCCGTTTTGGGCTTGAGTGAGCAACCAATTATTGTCAGATAAACAAAACTTATAGTGTTTATCAATGGCATTCCGAAGAACAATTTCAAAGATAGATAAAACACCATAGAACTTCTGGCAGAGTTTAATATTCTGCCAATACAGTATCAGAGCCTTGTTTTCATCCTCACCACAAGAGGCTCTGTACTTGTCTAACCGCGGCTTGGATAAAGCCGATTCATACTCATTATACGTCATTTTCATATCAATTATGTTAAAAATTATTAAATGTTAGAAGTTTTTTTCGAAAACGCTTGCGAGTGTCAAAAAAGTGTCGTACCTTTGTGCCCGTAATACCCCGTTGTCCCTGTTATTCATAACATACTTCGGGGTTTTGTTGTTTCTATATGCCATCATATCAACTTATTGTAAATTTTCCTCACTTTCAACCCCGCCTTCTCCCAAGTAATTTGGTCAACTTCATTCTTCCCCTCCACTTTCAGGTATTCATACATGGCGGGATAGGTGATGATGGAATACATCGCGTCTGCCATTGCGTCGATGTCCCAGTAGTCGGTTTTGATGGCTTTTTCCAAGATTTCGGCACAGCCCGACTGCTTGGATATGATGGTGGGCACGCCGCATTGCATCGCTTCGAGGGGCGAGATGCCGAAAGGCTCTGACACTGAGGGCATTACATATACGTCGCTGGATTTCAACACCTCATACACCTGCGTACCTTTCATAAATCCGGTGAAGTGGAAGCGGTCGGAAATGCCTCGTCGGGCTGCCAAACGAATCATCTGGTTCATCATATCGCCGCTGCCCGCCATCACGAAACGCACATTTTTTGTTTTCGACAGCACGCGGGCGGCGGCTTCCACAAAATATTCGGGACCTTTTTGCATCGTGATGCGCCCCAAAAATGTTACGACCTTGTCTTTGGTGCCTTTTTTCGACTGGATGGCAGTGATGGTCGGACTCATCGGCTCCACCGCATTGTGCACCGTGGTCACCTTGCGCGGGTCTTGGTGGTATTTGTCAATCACCGTGTTGCGCGTCAGATTGCTCACCGTAATGATATGGTCGGCGTTGTCCATGCCGTCTTTTTCGATGCCGTAAACGGTGGGGTTGACGTTTCCGCGACTGCGGTCAAAATCCGTCGCGTGCACGTGCACCACCAGCGGCTTGCCGGTAACCTGCTTCGAGTGAATCCCCGCCGGATAGGTGAGCCAGTCGTGCGAATGAATCACGTCGCAGGGTATAGTGCGGGCAATCACGCCCGCCACAACCGAATAGTTATTGATTTCGTCCAACAGATTGTCGGGATAGCGACCGGAAAATCCGATGCAGCCTAACTCATTGGGATTCATGTAGTTGAAATCGGCATAAATATGGTCGCGCAGGTCAAAATACAACTGCGGCTCCATGAACTTGCCAACGCGCTCGTTCACAAACTCCACATTCACATCGCGCCAAGCCACAGGCGTGTTGCACATACCAATCAGGCGCAGAAAACTCGTGTCCTCATCGCCCCAAGGCTTCGGCATCACAAACGTGATGTCCATATCGGGCTGCAACGACATCCCCTTAGTCAGCCCATAACTCGCTGTCCCCAGCCCCCCCAAAATATGCGGGGGAAATTCCCAGCCATACATTAATGCTTTCATATTGTGCTAATATGTTTATTCATCATTGAATTTGTTATTTATATGCAAATCTATATCATAATTTTATTCTCTACCAAGTTATCCCTGCAATCGTTTAATATCCTCTTCCAGTTCTTTAAAACTTTGCTCCTGCACCAACGCCCGTTGTGTCTGTTGGTATTTTTCAAACTCTTCGCTTGATTTTTGCAACGCCATTTCGTGACTGATTTTGCCTGCGTGGTTCAAGAGTTCTCTGCCGTTTAGTTGCAAAATCACGTCTAAGCGTTCAATCCAATCTTTCATGTACATGGGCGTGTGCTGTTGTGCCATGGTTTCGGCAAAAGCCAGATATTGTTCGACCAGAAGCCCCAGCAGGCGCATTTCATCCTCGTTCAGGTAGTTTTTTGCAATGCTGACATCTGTTTTTTTAATGGCAACCGTATTTTTCTTGTCGTAAGACTGCATCCCAAGCAACGGCAAAGTTGCGTCTGTACGTCTGTAAATCAATTCGGCAGCCGTTTGCTGGCTGATTGCCCACAAAAGTTTGTTTTGTATGATTTTGAAAAACAGGATGGTTTGTTTGTCTTTGGGGTCGTAGTCGATGCTGGTAGTGTAAATATCTTTGATTTTTTGATAAAAAAAGCGTTCCGAAAGGCGAATCTCGCGAATGCGTTCCTGCAATTCGTCAAAATAGTGCATCCCATTGCCTTTTTTGAACCGTTCATCATTCAAAATGAAGCCTTTAATGATAAATTCTTTCAAATGTTGCGTTGCCCAAATGCGAAATTGTGTACCTTGTGGCGATTTCACGCGATAACCAACGGAAATGATGACATCAAGATTGTAAAAATTTGTAGGTTTGGTAGAAAATTCGGAATTTCCGAATTTTCTTACGGTGTTGTCTTCAACTAACTCATTTTCAGCATATATATTCTTAATGTGCTCATTGATAGTTGATTTTGATTTGTTAAATAGAAGTGACAATTGGTCTTGTGTAAGCCAAACTGTGTCGTCTTCCAAATGTACATCAATTTTGATGTCGCCATCGGGCAACTGATAGAGCAGGATTTCACTGTTAGCGAAGTCTCTGTTAGCTAATTCTTTGTTTTCTAATGCTTTTGTTTTCATTTCTCGTTGTTTATTTGTTTCAAAACCCTCAACACCGCCGACACATTCATCGCAAACGAAATCGCTCCGCGGCTTTGGAATGGCGGATTGCCATCGTACAGTTCGGAGAGCGAGCTGATGCAGTGGGTGCTCATGTCCTCTTCCAAGCCTATCAGCATGCGCTCTGCGAAGGCTACGCCGCCTGTTTGGTACATTTTCAGGTAGGCTTCCAAGTAAAATCCTAATAGCCATGGCCATGCTGAGCCTTGATGGGCTGACAAATTGCGCTCGTAAAGCGACCCCACGCAATAGGGTCTGTAGCCGCCGCTGTTTGGGCTTAGCGAGCGGATGCCTTTGGGGGTCAGCAATTCCTTTGTCACGAAGTTCAAAACGGAGCGTTTTTGCGTGCGATTGAGCGGCGAATAGTCCAGGGCGACCGCAAAAAGCATATTGGGGCGCACACTCAAATCAGCGTAACCGCCATTCACATGGTCATACAGGTAGCCGTGTGGGTTTATAAACGTTGCAAGAAACGCGATTGCCGTGTTGGCGGCGGCATCCTCTATTGCCGCTATTTGTTTGGCATTCGTCTTCTTTAACCTCAGCAGTTCCGATGTAAACTTCAAAGCATTGTACCACAGCGCATTAAATTCAACAATATAGCCCGTGCGAGGCACAATGAGATGACCATTCGCAGACGAATTCATCCATGTGATGGCGTTGTACAGACCACCATCGGCAAACAACAATCCGCGATTGTCTAACTTCAAATTCGGATGTTTGTTTGCGCGAACATAAGCAATAATTTCGTGCACCAGAGCACCGTAGCGCGTGTTACACTGCTCCAAAGACGTGTCTTTTGCATACTGCTGAATTGCCCAAATCGCCCACAAGAGTATATCCGGCTGGTCAATTTCTTGAATCACCTTGTCCGGCGTGCCGTCGTGCATAAAATTTCGCAAAGCAGGAATGGCGGTGTCCATCAACTTTTCAAACCGCACCGGGTCGTCAATCGCCAGCGAGCAACCGGGTATGGCAATGAAGAGGTCGCGCGCGACAATGGGCTGGCATATTTGGAGGATTTGTATGTGCCGGGACATTTTGAAATGACATCGAAAAGGGCGAATCCATCTATTTTGCGGGTGGCGACACGTTTATCGACCCGAAGCTCATTCAAAAAAAATACGATGAAGAATCGACCACACGCACACCTCGAACAAGTTTTTACAACTGTTTGAAAAATTCGGCACAGCAGTTTTATTACCGCCCCACCGAAAACGATGCCTATCTGCTGGCAGGCTATCCATGGTTTAAGGTACGCGCGCGCGACCTCTTCATTGCCATACCCGGTTGCTCGCTGGCGATTGACGACCCGGTGCGGTTTGAAAAGTTGATGGACACCGCCATTCCTGCTTTGCGAAATTTTATGCACGACGGCACGCCGGACAAGGTGATTCAAGAAATTGACCAGCCGGATATACTCTTGTGGGCGATTTGGGCAATTCAGCAGTATGCAAAAGACACGTCTTTGGAGCAGTGTAACACGCGCTACGGTGCTCTGGTGCACGAAATTATTGCTTATGTTCGCGCAAACAAACATCCGAATTTGAAGTTAGACCATCGCGGATTGTTGTTTGCCGATGGTGGTCTGTACAACGCCATCACATGGATGAATTCGTCTGCGAATGGTCATCTCATTGTGCCTCGCACGGGCTATATTGTTGAATTTAATGCGCTGTGGTACAATGCTTTGAAGTTTACATCGGAACTGCTGAGGTTAAAGAAGACGAATGCCAAACAAATAGCGGCAATAGAGGATGCCGCCGCCAACACGGCAATCGCGTTTCTTGCAACGTTTATAAACCCACACGGCTACCTGTATGACCATGTGAATGGCGGTTACGCTGATTTGAGTGTGCGCCCCAATATGCTTTTTGCGGTCGCCCTGGACTATTCGCCGCTCAATCGCACGCAAAAACGCTCCGTTTTGAACTTCGTGACAAAGGAATTGCTGACCCCCAAAGGCATCCGCTCGCTAAGCCCAAACAGCGGCGGCTACAGACCCTATTGCGTGGGGTCGCTTTACGAGCGCAATTTGTCAGCCCATCAAGGCTCAGCATGGCCATGGCTATTAGGATTTTACTTGGAAGCCTACCTGAAAATGTACCAAACAGGCGGCGTAGCCTTCGCAGAGCGCATGCTGATAGGCTTGGAAGAGGACATGAGCACCCACTGCATCAGCTCGCTCTCCGAACTGTACGATGGCAATCCGCCATTCCAAAGCCGCGGAGCGATTTCGTTTGCGATGAATGTGTCGGCGGTGTTGAGGGTTTTGAAACAAATAAACAACGAGAAATGAAAACAAAAGCATTAGAAAACAAAGAATTAGCTAACAGAGACTTCGCTAACAGTGAAATCCTGCTCTATCAGTTGCCCGATGGCGACATCAAAATTGATGTACATTTGGAAGACGACACAGTTTGGCTTACACAAGACCAATTGTCACTTCTATTTAACAAATCAAAATCAACTATCAATGAGCACATTAAGAATATATATGCTGAAAATGAGTTAGTTGAAGACAACACCGTAAGAAAATTCGGAAATTCCGAATTTTCTACCAAACCTACAAATTTTTACAATCTTGATGTCATCATTTCCGTTGGTTATCGCGTGAAATCGCCACAAGGTACACAATTTCGCATTTGGGCAACGCAACATTTGAAAGAATTTATCATTAAAGGCTTCATTTTGAATGATGAACGGTTCAAAAAAGGCAATGGGATGCACTATTTTGACGAATTGCAGGAACGCATTCGCGAGATTCGCCTTTCGGAACGCTTTTTTTATCAAAAAATCAAAGATATTTACACTACCAGCATCGACTACGACCCCAAAGACAAACAAACCATCCTGTTTTTCAAAATCATACAAAACAAACTTTTGTGGGCAATCAGCCAGCAAACGGCTGCCGAATTGATTTACAGACGTACAGACGCAACTTTGCCGTTGCTTGGGATGCAGTCTTACGACAAGAAAAATACGGTTGCCATTAAAAAAACAGATGTCAGCATTGCAAAAAACTACCTGAACGAGGATGAAATGCGCCTGCTGGGGCTTCTGGTCGAACAATATCTGGCTTTTGCCGAAACCATGGCACAACAGCACACGCCCATGTACATGAAAGATTGGATTGAACGCTTAGACGTGATTTTGCAACTAAACGGCAGAGAACTCTTGAACCACGCAGGCAAAATCAGTCACGAAATGGCGTTGCAAAAATCAAGCGAAGAGTTTGAAAAATACCAACAGACACAACGGGCGTTGGTGCAGGAGCAAAGTTTTAAAGAACTGGAAGAGGATATTAAACGATTGCAGGGATAACTTGGTAGAGAATAAAATTATGATATAGATTTGCATATAAATAACAAATTCAATGATGAATAAACATATTAGCACAATATGAAAGCATTAATGTATGGCTGGGAATTTCCCCCGCATATTTTGGGGGGGCTGGGGACAGCGAGTTATGGGCTGACTAAGGGGATGTCGTTGCAGCCCGATATGGACATCACGTTTGTGATGCCGAAGCCTTGGGGCGATGAGGACACGAGTTTTCTGCGCCTGATTGGTATGTGCAACACGCCTGTGGCTTGGCGCGATGTGAATGTGGAGTTTGTGAACGAGCGCGTTGGCAAGTTCATGGAGCCGCAGTTGTATTTTGACCTGCGCGACCATATTTATGCCGATTTCAACTACATGAATCCCAATGAGTTAGGCTGCATCGGATTTTCCGGTCGCTATCCCGACAATCTGTTGGACGAAATCAATAACTATTCGGTTGTGGCGGGCGTGATTGCCCGCACTATACCCTGCGACGTGATTCATTCGCACGACTGGCTCACCTATCCGGCGGGGATTCACTCGAAGCAGGTTACCGGCAAGCCGCTGGTGGTGCACGTGCACGCGACGGATTTTGACCGCAGTCGCGGAAACGTCAACCCCACCGTTTACGGCATCGAAAAAGACGGCATGGACAACGCCGACCATATCATTACGGTGAGCAATCTGACGCGCAACACGGTGATTGACAAATACCACCAAGACCCGCGCAAGGTGACCACGGTGCACAATGCGGTGGAGCCGATGAGTCCGACCATCACTGCCATCCAGTCGAAAAAAGGCACCAAAGACAAGGTCGTAACATTTTTGGGGCGCATCACGATGCAAAAAGGTCCCGAATATTTTGTGGAAGCCGCCGCCCGCGTGCTGTCGAAAACAAAAAATGTGCGTTTCGTGATGGCGGGCAGCGGCGATATGATGAACCAGATGATTCGTTTGGCAGCCCGACGAGGCATTTCCGACCGCTTCCACTTCACCGGATTTATGAAAGGTACGCAGGTGTATGAGGTGTTGAAATCCAGCGACGTATATGTAATGCCCTCAGTGTCAGAGCCTTTCGGCATCTCGCCCCTCGAAGCGATGCAATGCGGCGTGCCCACCATCATATCCAAGCAGTCGGGCTGTGCCGAAATCTTGGAAAAAGCCATCAAAACCGACTACTGGGACATCGACGCAATGGCAGACGCGATGTATTCCATCATCACCTATCCCGCCATGTATGAATACCTGAAAGTGGAGGGGAAGAATGAAGTTGACCAAATTACTTGGGAGAAGGCGGGGTTGAAAGTGAGGAAAATTTACAATAAGTTGATATGATGGCATATAGAAACAACAAAACCCCGAAGTATGTTATGAATAACAGGGACAACGGGGTATTACGGGCACAAAGGTACGACACTTTTTTGACACTCGCAAGCGTTTTCGAAAAAAACTTCTAACATTTAATAATTTTTAACATAATTGATATGAAAATGACGTATAATGAGTATGAATCGGCTTTATCCAAGCCGCGGTTAGACAAGTACAGAGCCTCTTGTGGTGAGGATGAAAACAAGGCTCTGATACTGTATTGGCAGAATATTAAACTCTGCCAGAAGTTCTATGGTGTTTTATCTATCTTTGAAATTGTTCTTCGGAATGCCATTGATAAACACTATAAGTTTTGTTTATCTGACAATAATTGGTTGCTCACTCAAGCCCAAAACGGGTTTTTGGAAAGTTATCAAGAGAGAATATTGAAAGAAAGAGACAAATTAGTCAGAGATAAAAATTATAGCCATGATAGATTAATTGCCTCATTGAGTTTGGGGGCATGGACATTCATGTTTTCTCAAAAATGCTATAAAAATTCAGGAAAAACTTTGTTACAGATATTTCCTAATAGAGCAAGTGGGGTTAATCAGAAAGAAGTTTACGATGATTTGGATAGAATTCGCCAATTCAGAAACAGAATTGCTCATCTCGAGCCACTTTGTTTTAACCGTTCCGGCGAAATTTATATGGACTATGTGCAACAAATTTACGATTTGATTACGAAATATGTTGAGTTTATGGGGTATAGTTCAAACGAACTTTTCTATGGCGTGGAAACTCCGGTTGCTACTATTACAAAAATAAAAGTAATTGAAAATGAGCATCTTCCAACAAAAAAATTATTCACAATAAAACTATAAAATAAACATTTATGAACGCACAACAATTATTAGATGAAATTCTGCCTCTTTTGCATTCCATCAAGGATGACGAGGGAAAATTAGCTACGCTCCTCCGGTTTATGCAGGAGGAGTTTGTAGAAGAAGAAATCGAACAAAATGATTACGATTTCAAAGAGAAGTTGCCCGAAAAATATCGGGACGTTGTTAAACAAATGGCGGGTAGTTTGAGCGGAGGCTTTGTGTGCTTTTTCAATCCGGATACGTTGGAGTTGGAGGATATTCCGAAAAGTATATTGGATGGAATGATTTTTGAGGATGATAAAGATGAAGAATTCGATGAAGATAATCCTTTCAATATGAACCACCATAAGTGGGATAAATGCACTAAAATTGAACCGCTTGAATCCCGTGAATCATTTGTGATTATGGAGAATTTTGTTGAGCGACTCCCCAATGGCAGTGAGAAAAATAGCTTGATACAGGCATTAAACGGTCGTAAACCGTTTGCCAATTTCAACAATGTGATTCACAATTCCAAATACAGGGAAAATTGGTTTGATTTTCGACAAAAGGAATTGGAAAAACACGTTATCCAGAATTATTTTTATGATTATTTGAATGATGCTGAAAATGAAAACCGTTAATAAAAAATTAATAAATTAAAAATAATATGAAAACAATTTGTCTTACTTTTCAAGTGCACCAGCCGTTTCGGCTGAAGCGGTATCGGTTTTTTGATATTGGTTCCGACCATTATTATTATGATGATTTTGCCAATGAGGATGTTATTCGGGGGGTGGCTGAGCGGACTTATTTGCCGGCTAATGCGCTGTTGCTCGACCTGATTAAGGCGCACAAGGGCAAATTTCGGGTGTCGTTTGCCATTTCGGGATTAGTTCTCGAACAGATGGAAATCTATGTGCCGGAGGTCATTGACCAGTACAAAGAGTTGGCTCAGACAGGCTGTGTTGAATTTTTGGCAACACCGTACGACTATTCGCTGGCTTCGTTGAACGACCCGGAGGAGTTTGAGCGGCAGGTGAAAGCCCATTCTGAGAAGATTGAGTTGCTGTTTGGGCAGCAGCCCACCGTGTTTTGCAACACCGAGTTGCTTTATTCGGACGACATTGCCCCGCAGGTGCTGGCTCTGGGCTTCAAAGCCATGCTGATGGAAGGCGCGAAGCATGTGCTGGGCTGGAGAAGCCCCAATTACCTCTACGCTTCGGCTTCGGCACCCAAATTGCGACTGCTGACGCGCAACCGGAAGTTCTGCGATGACATTTCGTACCGTTTTTCGAGCTACGATTGGGACGAATATCCCTTGGTTGCCGACAAATTTGTGCGCTGGCTTGTGGATACGCCCAAAGAAGAGCAGGTCATCAATCTGTTTTTGAATTATGATGTGCTTGGTAGTCTGCAACCTGCCTCAACGGGTATTTTCGACTTTTTCAAAGCCATGTCGCGCTTTGCTTTGGCGCAGGGTATCACGTTTTCAACGCCTTCGGAGGTGGTGACGCGCCTGAAATCGGTGCAGGAATTGGCGGTGCCTTATCCCTGCTCGTGGGCGGGTGCGGACAAGGACATCAGCGCGTGGTTGGGCAATGTGTTGCAAAACGAAGCCGCTGCCAAACTGCAAGCAATCTCCGAAAAAGTGCATCTGGTGACCAATCGCCGCATTTTGCAGGACTGGAACAACCTGCAAGCCGCCGACCATTTTCACTTCATGAGCACCAAGCATTTCTCCGGTCCAAGCGTGTTCAGCCCCTACGACAATGCCTACGATGCGTTCAACAACTACATGAACGTGCTGAGCGATTTCATCAGCCGCGTGCACGAAGAATTTCCGGAAGGAGTTGAAAATGAGGAACTTAATTCGCTGCTGACACTGATTCAAAATCAGGAAAACGAGATTAAGAAGTTAGAGAAGAAGTTGGCGAATAGTCGTACGGTGTTGCCAAAAATTCAACACAGCCTGTCTGAGC
>BNTU01000084.1 GCA_025996835.1 Bacteroidia bacterium | reverse complement strand
ATAATTTTGTAAATTTCTCATCCTGTCAATCCTAAAATCCGGTAAATCCTGCTCAAAACTCACCGAATAAAACTCATAAACACCTTCTCCTCCCCCTTAGGCTCAATCCCTTTGCCTTGCTCCCGCATCTTCAGCATCCACGCCATATTTTTGCCAAGCAACTGCATAATTTGGTTGCCCTCAGCATCTTGCGCCGCTTCGCCGGGCGCACGGCCATGAATCACATTCCAATAATTGGCAGTCGGCACCAGCATTTCCGACACGGTGAGGTAGTGATTGAGGGCGTTGAACGTCATGCTGCCTCCGGTGCGGCGAACGGCAACCACCGATGCCCCCACTTTGTGGCGAAACCAGCCGCCATTGGCTGAGGCAACGTAAAAGGTGCGGTCTAAAAAGCATTTCATCGTGCCCGCGATGCCGGAATAATACACCGGCGAGCCAATAATAATGCCATCGGCGGCTTTCATTTTCGGGAGCACTTCGTTCACAATGTCGTTGGTGATAGCGCATTTGCCATCTTCCCTCTCGCCACATTTGCCGCAAGCGATGCAACCGTGGATGCGATTGCCGCCTATTTCAACGATTTCAAACTCAATGCCCTCTGCTTGAAGGGCTTTGCCGACTACACCCAATGCGTAGGCTGTGTTGCCGCTCTTGTGCGGGCTTCCGTTCAGTGCGATTACTTTCATAATTTTGAAAAATTTTTATCAGACCGCAAAGGTACAACTTTTCTTTGTATCATCGTTTTTATTTCAAAAATCATACAAATCAGTAAAAAATCAAAGAAAAAACACTAATTTTGCGGCGTTTTTTTGACAGTCAAGAATGAAAGCAGATTTTTCTAAATTGAACATCGACTTTAAGCCGAAATTGGTTACTTCCCTCAAAAATTATTCGCGGGAAAAGTTTATGGCTGACCTTATGGCGGGCATTATTGTGGGCATTGTGGCTCTGCCGCTGGCGATTGCGTTCGGGATTGCGAGCGGCGTTAGCCCCGAAAAAGGGCTGATTACGGCGATTATCGGCGGATTTATCGTTTCGTTTTTGGGCGGGAGTTCGGTGCAAATCGGCGGACCAACGGGGGCGTTCATCGTGATTGTTTACGGCATCATTGCGCAGTTTGGCTACGCAGGATTGGCTGTGGCAACGGTTTTGGCGGGCGTGATGCTCATCGGGATGGGGCTTTTGCGCTTCGGGTCGGTCATCAAATTTATGCCCTATCCGATTATCGTGGGCTTCACGAGCGGGATTGCGCTGACGATTTTTTCCACGCAGATGAAAGATTTTTTCGGACTGACGATGGCGAGCGTCCCCGCCGATTTTATCGCCAAGTGGGGTGCCTACGCACAGGCTTTTGACACTATCAACCTGCCCTCGCTGGCGGTGGGCGCGTTGAGTTTGCTTCTCATCATTGTATCGCCCCGATTTGTCAAAAAAATACCCGGTTCGCTCATTGCCATTATCGTGATGACGCTTGTGGTGTACATTCTCAAAAATCAATTTGGCATTACGGGCATCGAAACGATTGGCGACCGCTTTGAAATCAATGCCTCGCTGCCCACTCCCGACCCGATTTCAATCAATATGGAACTCATCACGCTGCTGATGCCCGCCGCGTTCACGATTGCGATGTTGGGCGCGATTGAGTCGCTGCTGTCGGCAACGGTGGCGGACGGTATCACGGGCGACCAACAAAACTCTAATACTGAACTGATTGCGCAAGGCGTAGCCAATGTGGTGGTGCCGATGTTTGGCGGAATACCCGTCACCGGAGCCATCGCACGCACGATGACGAATATCAACAACGGCGGGCGCACACCCATTGCGGGGATTGTTCACGCGGTGGTGCTGCTGCTGATTTTGCTGTTTCTCGGACCGCTCACGAAGCACATCCCGATGGCGTGTCTGGCGGGCGTGCTGATTGTGGTTGCCTACAATATGAGCGAATGGCGCGTGTTTCGGTCGCTGTGCAAAAATTCGCTGTCAGACGTGCTCGTGCTGCTGCTGACGTTCTTCCTGACCGTGCTCTTCGACCTCACGATTGCCATCGAGGTGGGTCTGCTGCTGGCATTGGTGCTGCTCGTGAAGCGCGTGTCGGAAACATCCAGCATCGCCGTCATCAAAGACGAACTGAATATGGAACTCGACGAAGAGAAAACCGCTGAACACGAAACACTTACGATTCCAAAAGGCGTAGAAATCTACGAAATAGACGGACCATTTTTCTTCGGCATCGCTAACAAATTTGACGAAAGCATGCGTAGCCTCAACGCCGAAAAGCCCAAAGTGCGCATCATCCGAATGCGAAAAGTGCCGTTCATGGACTCCACAGGGCTGCACAACCTGGAAAGCCTCTACCGCCTATCCGAACAAAACAAAATCCAAATGGTGCTCTCCGGCGTCAACGACAACATCCGCGCAATGCTCGAAAAATCAGGCTTCGCAGACAAAATCGGGCATGATAATATCTGCAGCCATATCAGTATCGCGCTGGCGAAGGCAAAGTCGCTGCTTTAGTCTGAACCTTGATTTTCATAAGATTAAGAAGATTACCAAGATGAATTAGACGCGAAAGTGTGCTTTGTCATTGCGGGCTTTTGGGATAGCCTCCGGCAAGGCAAAAAAACATTGAAAACATTTTGTTAATTGAAAAATAACATCTACCTTTGCACCCGATATTCGCTCGCTAAATGTAATGAGTGAATACGGACGGATGTTTGCTCGAAGTGAAAGAGCGAATACGAGTGATTAACAGATTAAAAATAAGGAGATTAGATTATGAAAACGTAAATGAATGCGGAATACGCACATTTTAGATAGGAAAAAGCGTTTTGCTTGATTTTGGCACCTGAAAACTTAGACACTTTCAAAGCCACAAAAACAAGAAGCGTTCAGCCGCTCGGCGTGGACTCTTGTTTGTGGCAATGGTAGTCTAAGACCTCAGGTGCGAATAAAGTTTTTTGTCCGCGTTTTTTTTATGCTGCGTATCTGAGAAAGGGCAACAGTTGTCCAAACAACTGCTATCAAATTTGGGGCAAGCCCTACATTGTCGATTTGAGTAGGGAAAATGTTAAGTAATAATGTCAAATTTAAAATTAAAAAAAATGACAAAGTTTAAAAATGTATTTTTGCTGGCAGCAATGGCTGTTTCAGCGGTGTTTGTTGCTTGCGACAAAGAAGATAAGGAAGAAAGTCTGCAAGGTACTACCTTGACATTGACAAAAGATGGTGTCACAACAACGGTTAGTTTTACATCTGCGACTGAGCTTACAGCGGTAGTTGCCGGAGGAGCATCTCAGAATGGGAGCTACACGTTTGTGGGGTCAACTCTCACTCTGACATTCGATGGGAAGACTATCACATTGACAAAATCAAATGATGGTACATTTACCGGTGGTGGTTACACTGTAACCTCTGGTGGTGATGACCCTGCCGGTGGTGATGACCCTGATGGTGGCGACCCTGATGGTGGTGATGACCCTGATGATTGGGATGGTAAAATTGTGGCGGTTGTGAGCACAGGAGGCGTACCGGTTGACGAAGTATTACCCACAGGAGGCACCGGTAATCGGAACCTGTCGACGACTGCAAAATATGAAAATGATACGCTTACTATTGAGTTATTAGATCCTGTACCGGATTCATATTTGGAGTTGCTGTCCGGTTTTGATCCCGATGCTCCCAATGCTCCCAATGTCCAAGGTACTTGGCTACACAGTGGCATTGACGCAAATTATGGCGGGTGGACAGGCAACGAGTTTCGTCATAGCAATGCTGACGCTGGTGCATTGTATATTTATTTAAAAACTGAAGGTGAAGCACTCTTCGGAATTTCTCTGAAAAAAGGATGGAATAGGATATTCATTGATAGAACAACAATGAAACCTACGACAACGGATCCGGGATGGGTTTTCAAAGAATATAACCCATAATCGATTTCACAACAATTCCGGTAAAACCCCTGATTGCATCTTGTTGGCAATCAGGGGTTTTTGTTTTCTCCAAATGCCTCCCCCATTTCATAACTAAACTCTAAACTCTAATAACTAAACTCTAATTCATCCCTTTTTCACGGCAATTCTATTTGTGCTGTTACAATTGAATGGTCGGAGATAAAAACTCCTTTAACTTCTTCCGGTATCACGCTGTGTTTAAATACTTTAAAATTGGTTCTACTGGGAATTGTGTGGAAAGATATTTTGTGTGTATCATTTCCACAGCCAAGAAACCTTGTGCTGTTCTGCTCGCATCCCTACGGGATGCGAGCAGAACGACAAGAGGTTTCTTGGCTGTGGAAGTGATACACACAAGACATCTTTCCACACAAATAACGGTAGAACCTATTTTTTAATCAGGGGCAAAGTTACAAATAATTTTGAAAAAAAACAGGTGCACAAATTTTCCTTTTGGAATTGCATGCGGCGATTTTGTATTTGCAAACGTTATTAAATTTTTTCGTACCTTTGCAGCCGTAATAGTAAAAATTATTTTATGGCAACAGCAGTCAAAAAAAAGGAAACTAATTTAGTGGATGAGGCAATTAATTTGCTTTTGAAACGTTCCGGCGTATCAAAAAAAGAACTTGTGGACTACGCAATTAAAAGTTGGGCAAACGACAATTTAGATTTGTTCACTTCAGCGGAACTGAAAAAATATCAAAGTGTCATCCTATGAAATTAAATCAAAACAACATTTTTGTAGATACCAATGTCCTAATAGGTGCTTATGCCGGAAAACAGAAGATATAGACAAAGCAGATATGGAAGATAATATTCAATATGTGCTAAGTCGCAAATTAAAGTGCTTTTTCTTTGTTACCAACAACAAAAAGGACTACACCGATTTTCTGAATATCAAGACATTAAATTCGCCGAATATAAGATTAATAAAGAAAAATTAAATAAAATATGAGAACGATAAAAATTAGACACGAATTATTGGAGGTGAAATTTTAGGCATGGAAGAAAAACCTGCGCTGTATTTAATCCCCGTCACACTCGGCGAAACACCTATCGAACGTGTTTTGCCCCCCTACAACACGGAAATCATCGCTAAAATCCGCCACTTCATTGTTGAAAATGTGCGGACGGCTCGGCGATTTCTCAAGCAGACCGACCCCGATTTTCCGATTGATGACTGCACTTTTTTTACGCTTAACAAACATACTTCGCGCGGGGAATTGTCGGAGTTTTTGAAACCGATTGCAGACGGCTATTCGATGGGCATTATTTCGGAGGCGGGCTGCCCCGCGATTGCCGACCCGGGAGCGGATGTGGTGGCGATGGCGCAGCACAAAAACATCCCTGTGGTGCCGTTAGTGGGTCCTTCGTCCATACTTTTGGCACTTATGGCATCGGGATTTAACGGGCAGAGTTTCGCGTTCAACGGCTATCTGCCCATCGACGGCGAGGAGCGGCTGAAGACGCTCAAACAGTTGGAACAGCGCATTTACGCCGAACATCAGACCCAACTGTTCATCGAAACACCCTACCGCAACAATAAAATGATTGACGACATTCTGAAAACCTGCAAACCCACCACCAAACTCTGCATCGCCGCCGACATCACCACCAAAAATGAACGGATTTTTACAAAAACCATCGCCGAATGGCGAAAAAACACCCCTAAATTGGAAAAAACACCCTGCATTTTTGCCATTTATCAATAGTTTTTCCCTAAATATAGTGAGTGCGCCTCGAGAATTTCCCGCAAAATAGGGATTGTGCGCGTTACCGGAAGCCGATACCTTTGCAGCGTCAAATTTAAAGATAAAAGATGATGCGTAAAAATAGTTTTCTTATTATGGTGTTGGTGCTGCTTTCCTGCGGGAGTGGGCAGGCGCAAAAATTCAAATTCACGATTGGGGGTTATGGCGAGGCTGTGGCTCAACGGATGTTTTACAGCGACAATGTGCAACGCTATGAATACCCCGAAAGCAATAAGGAGGCTTCACACGGGCGATTCGACCTGCCTCATGTGAATATTCAGGTGGCTTACGATTTTGGAAAAGGCTGGAAAATGGCATCCGAATTGGAATACGAACACGGCGGCACGGGTGCAACCTACGAGATTGAACGCGAAGAAACGGGCGAATATGAAAAGGAAATCGAAAAAGGCGGCGAGGTATCGCTCGAACAGTTTTGGCTCGAAAAAACATTCTCTCAACAGGCGCACCTGCGTATGGGACATTTGGTGATACCCATTGGACTGACTAATCGCCACCATTTGCCCAACGAGTTCTTTTCCGTCCTCCGCCCCGAAGAGGAAACCGCGCTCATCCCTTGTACGTGGCACCAAAGCGGCATCAGTTTTTGGGGAAGTGCCGCAAATTGGCACTACAACGCTATACTTATCGCCGGTTTGGATGCCGAGCGGTTCAACAATGCCAACTGGATACAGGGCGGCGCGACTTCGCCATACGAGTTTGAAATTGCCAACTCCTACGCCGGTGCTTTTCGGCTCGACAACACGACAATACCCGATTTGAGGCTCGGCGTGAGCGGCTATTTCGGCTATTCTGCCCCCAACAGCCTGAAATGGGAACGCTACAAAAACGCAGGTGCCGATGGCGAACTCATGCTCGGCACGTTTGACGCCACTTACAAGGCTCACAACATTTGGGCACGTGCCAATCTGCTCTACGGGCATCTCAACGATTTCTACACCATTTCCACCATCAATAAAAATCTGCCCTCAGCAAGTCCGTCCCCGCGAACAAACATCGCATCGGACGTGCTAAGTTATTACATAGAAGCAGGTTATGATGTGTTTGGTTTGTGTGAGAAAACGAAAAACAGGAACGAAAGGCTATACATATACGGTCATTACGGCTTTTACGATTCAATGTACAAAACGGACAGAGATATTCCCGCCAAAGGCTGGAGCAAAAAAACAATTTTCAGCGGAGGCATCAATTACTACCCCCTGAAAGAAGTTGTAATAAAAGCAGAATACGCATTTCGCAAATTAGACAAGCCGTATAACAGCGAGCCGACATTGTCGCTGGGGGTTGCTTATGCGGGGTGGTTTAATTAAGAATTACGAATTACGAATTACGAATTAAAAATTATATAATAATATGAATACAAAAAAAAATTTACTTTTGACCGCTTTTTTGGCGGTGCTCACATTCACATCTTGCGATGATGACGACAAAAATCGCATCGCAAGCAATGATGAATTGTATCAATCCATTTTGACGGAGTATGTCGATAAAACGATTGTACCCACTTACAAGTCGTTGGCGGAGGCTGCGTTAGAGATGCGTACCGCAAATCTGGCTCTGAAGGCTTATGCTTCGAACACGCACATGCAGTTGGCTTCGGCTGCGTGGATGAGAGCCCGCGTGTTGTGGGAAAAGAACGAGGCATTTTTGTTCGGTCCTGTGGGCGAAGATGCTTTGGACATTGACGGGCACATTGACTCTTGGCCCCTCGAATTGTCGGAAATTCAACAGTCCATTGCCGCCGGTGCCGGAAGTATCACGGGGCGCGATGCGTGGAAGTTAGACCCCGAAGTGATTGGTTTTCACGTGACGGAATATTTGCTTTATCGGGATGGTCAGACACGCCCTGTAGCCGATTTGACTACGGCAGAGTTGAACTACCTCATAGCAGCCACCGATGCGTTGGTTTGGGATTGCGTTCTCGCTTATGTGGCTTGGGTGGGTTTGGAAAATGTGTCGGCGGAAATGCAAACGGTTTTCAATGAAAATCCGGACGTTGTGGCACATTTGAACAACAACCCGAACTACAAAAAATTTGCTAATCGGTTGAAAACAGCCACCGGCTATCCCTCTTTCAGTGCCGCCTTGAGCGAAATTTCCTCCGGTTGTGCAGATATTGCGGGCGAGGTGGGCGAAACAAAAATTGAGGCACCGTACAGTAGCCACAAGACGGAAGACGTGGAATCGTGGTACAGCTGGCACTCGCTCGATGACTATCAAAACAACATCCAAAGCATCAAAAATGCCTATCTGGGTGGTGTGGATGACAACACACGTACAACAATTTCGCTCAGTACCTACGTTGCAAGGCAAAATTCCACGTTAGATGCTAATATCAAAGCAAAAATAGAGGAGTGCATCGCCAAAATTGCAGCGATTGGCACAGGCGGAAAATCCTTTTACGAGGTGGTACGCGACCACAGCAACGAAGCGCAAGTAGAGGCAGCCGTTGAAGCCTGTGCCGAATTAGAAGATTTATTCAGTTCATTAAATGATATAATATGAAAAAGAAAGTTATTATTTTAGGAAGTGTGTTATTGGGATTTTCGTGCGCAGACGACAAGGAGCCGCTGCCCGAAAATACTACACCGAAGAAGGAATACAGCGAAGCCAATGCCGAATGGTTTCCGGGAGGCGAAAAAGGAACGTTGTTTATCGCCAATTCCAAGTCGTATCGGCAGCCGATGCCATTTATAGATGACGATGCCACTCTGTATAAGCAGTTTATGCGTGGCGAGCGGTTGTTTGAAAAGAGTTTTGTAGCCGAAGCGGGCACTGCCTATTCGGGCTTGGGTCCAACGTATATCCGCAAATCGTGCATCGCCTGCCATCCCAGTTATGGCGGACGAAGCAAGCGGGTGGACGAATTTGACACCAACGACAGTCGCAACGGCTATCTGCTGATGATTTACGACCCCAACACACCCAATTTGGCATTGGCATCCCAATATTTTACGGGGATGACACAAACACGCGCCGTAGCACCATTCAAAGCCCCGATTAACGAGGCGGGCATCCACCTCGAATGGAAAAATTATATGGATGAACACGGCAATAGATACGATGATGGAACGCTTTACAGTGCAGGTACGTCCTACGAAGGCACCTTGATTTACCCTGTTGTGACAGTCGCTCAAGAGGCAATTTTGTTTCCTGATTTTGACATGAGCCGGCATGCGGCGAGCATTGAGGCAACAATCGGCATCTATGGTGTGGCACTATTAGATGCCATTTCTGACGAAGACTTGCGTGCCGAACATGCCGCTCAACAGCTTCGCCCTTATTGTCAGGGAGTTATTGGTGCCGACATTGACCTGACACTCAGGACACCGCACTATCCGGGCATACATCCGGGACGGTTTACTTATTTGTGTACACGCGCGACAATTGACGATGGACCCGGTTCCAATGCGATTTGGAATATTACCAATGTGGTTACCGATTTGCCGGAGCGTGCCGGACGCAGCGAACTCTATATCACGCCCGAATATGCCCGTGCAATGTCGCAGGATGCAGATGTGCAACTACTATATCCCGGATTAACACCGCAGGAGATACGGGATTCTTTGCTGTCGAAAAAGCAAAAACCGGAAATGTCACGAGAGGATTTCGAGGCTTTTATGGTCTGGCATCGTGGATTGGCAGTCCCGGCAGCACGGAATTTAGACACTCCCAAAGTGCAACAAGGTAAAACACTCTTCACGGAGGCAGGCTGTGCCGCGTGTCATCGCCCATCGTGGAAAACTCGCAGCAATTACGAGCCGATGCCACAACTGTCGAATCAAACAATCTATCCCTACACCGACCTTCTGCGCCACGATTTGGATATGAAGGAGCCGGGAAGAGTGAGAGTATGTCGCACAACGCCACTGTGGGGTAGGGGACTGATGCCCGCAGTGTCCGGACATTCCGACAAATTGCACGACCTGCGCGCCCGCAACTACGAAGAAGCCATTATCTGGCACGATGGCGAAGGCAAACAGTCGAAGGAAAAATTCCGTGCAATGTCGAAGGAAGACAGGGAGGCTTTGGTTGCGTTTTTGGAAGCAATTTGATTCAGAGTTATGAGTTATGAGTTATGAGTTATTATGATGAGAACGACATTGTTTAATAAATGGGTGCATTTGGGGTTGCTGGTTATTGTGATTGGGGCTTTTGTTACCTTTTTTGTGGGGGAGCGGGGCACTATGCACTTGCGACAGGGAGAAATAGCCGATTTTTATATTTCGGAAGGGCGTGCTGAGAAGCAGGCTCTTCCTTTTGAGGTGAAATTGCTGCTGTTCGACATCGAATATCATCCGGACAGCGATGAGCCGGCTGATTATATCAGTTTTTTGAAGTTCAACGACCAAGTGAGCCGCGTGTCGATGAACAAAATTCACAAGCAATCCGGCTACCGCTTCTATCAAATGGACTACGACCGCGACGAGATGGGGACGGTGCTCATGGTCAGCCACGACCCGTGGGGCATCGCCATCACCTACACAGGCTATCTGCTATTGCTGATTTCTCTGTTTTGGTGGCTCCGGAAGCGCATGAGGTGGAAACATTTGCTCTATGCCATAATCCTTGTAGCAGCCTTGTGGGTCTATATTTCGCAACTCAACCCGATGACTCCCGTGCTGCGTTCGCCATTGCTGGCTGCCCACGTGTCGGTGATTATGGTGGCATATCTGCTATTTTTGGCGATTGCCATTCTGGGCATCATCGGCATTTGTTCAAAAAAAAGCCGACGTGGGCTTGACCAAATCGCTCTATACCTCCTCCGCCCCGCCGTCACCTTTCTGGCATTGGGAATAATCATCGGTGCCGTGTGGGCAAACATCTCGTGGGGACGCTATTGGGGCTGGGACCCGAAGGAAACATGGGCACTCATCACGGCATTAGTCTATGCCGTGCCGCTACATCGCAACATCAAGTTCCTGCGCAACCCGCAGGTTTTCAATTGCTATTGCGCGCTGGCATTTCTCGCCGTGTTGATGACATTCTTTGGCGTGAGCTATTTTCTGGGCGGGGTGCATAGTTATGTTTAGCCGATGTCAAATTAAGATTCTGACAAAAAAATCTCATTTTTAATTTTATTTAACATTTAAACGCTGTTTTTTATTTAAAAACGCTTGTTGTTTAAAAAATAGTTCGTACCTTTGCAGCCCGTTTGAATTATCAACGGTTTATGAACTGAAAATGATGAGTTATTAACGGGAAAATGACGAGTTATCAACAGTAATTTAAAGAATATGAGAAAGTTAGCAATTTTATTATGTCTGTGTGTCGCCGCCGGAGCGGTGGAGGCGCAAGTGTACAGTGGCGGGGACGGTTCTAAAGCCGACCCTTACAAGATTTCTTCTAAGGCGGATATGCGTACTTTGAAGAAGGCTGTGGAGAGTGGTAATTCGTATGCCGGTAAGCATTTTGTGCTTATCAACAACCTTACCGGCAAAAATGCTGTGACTACGTCTATCGGCAAATTTCATAAAAGTATTGACGAGCCTTCAAAAAATTTCCCTTTCAGTGGAACTTTCGATGGCGGCGGTTTCACTATTGAACTCAAAAATGCTCCTAACGGCGTGTTTGCTTATGTCGCTAACGCGGATATAAAAAGACTGAAAGTGTCAGGAAGTATTAAGGCGGTTGTGGCGGATGGCGAAGAAGTGTTTGCGGCTGGTGCCATTTGCGGTGTGGCATATATGTCTAAAATCTCTTTTTGCTCTAATTCGGCAACTGTTGCAGACAGCATTGACTCAATGGTTGAACAGGAAGTGAAGCTGCTTTACGTTGCGTTTGGTGGTATTTGTGGCGCGAATTATGCGCTCTCCCAGATTGTCAATTGCTACAATACAGGTGCTATCATGCTGACGGTATCCGGTGAAAACGGTGCTTTTGTCGGAGGTATTGCAGGTTCCGTAGAAAAAGCGTGCATGCTCCAAAATTGCTATAATACAGCTAATCTCAGTGCCCCAATGGATGGATGGGGGTGGGCAGGCGGCATTGTCGGGTCTATCGACAGTGGCGATAGTTGGGCATTCGGCTGCTTTGCCTCCAATGAGTGGCTGTCTGCATCTTATACGTTTGGTACAGGAATAACGAACCCTGCAAATTATATTGAGGATGGTAAAGGGAGCAGCGAAATGGTCTTGCCGCTTGACATTTACCCTAATTATTTTTTAGCCGGCATGACCGGTTTATCTGATTCTGCAACATACGCCTGGACAAAATTCGGTGAACCATTCGTCTGGAGTGAACTGGGCTTGGATGGTCCATTAGCAACTGCTACCGATTTTCAGAATGGGAACTGGCTTAAAGAATCATTAGGCTGGGATTTCGATGACGTTTGGGATATGTCGGTGCAGGGACCAATTTTGAAACCCAATCCGAAGGTTAAATATAGCATTCTTATATCCCGTCCTGTCCATGGCTCTATTAGCCCATCGGGTGGCTTGCCAACGGATAGTATTGTGACTCTGGAGCAGGGGGATAGCCTTACTCTAAATTTTTCACCTGCAGTCGGTTATGATGTCTATAAAATAAAGGTGGACGGCAAAAGTTTTTCTGACACATCTTCGTCTTATACGTTTAGAAATGTATCCGCTATGCATACAATTGAAGTGTTTTTTTCCAAGCATGGGGCATTGAGCGGCAATGGCTCAATGGATGTCCCCTATCAGATTTCTTCTAAGGCGGATATGGAATATCTGGCTGAGGCGGTGGCTGAAGGAAACGATTTTGAGGGTAAGTTTTTTAAACTAATGAACAATCTTACCGACACCAATACAGTGACCACGTCTGTCGGTTTTATCAGCGGAGGTGGGGATGAATGGTATGCCAAGAGACAGCAGTTCGCTTTTGCCGGTGTATTTGATGGCGGCGGCTATACTATCGAAGTTAACAATGAGTTCGGCGTGTTTGGCTATATTAAAAATGCTACTATTCAAAATCTGAATGTGAGCGGAACGGTTAATGCCAACGATGCAAGTTTTGCCGGAGGTGTTTGTGCTTATGCTGCAGGGCACTCTACTGTTATTTATTGTTCCAATGCGGCTGAAGTGAGCTGCTCGGGCAATTTTTGTGCGGCAGGCGGTATTTGCGGCTGTCATGAATGATGCTAAAATGGGCTTGAGTGGCAATTTGGGTGTTGATTATGCTTTCTTTTTTCATCCCAATTTTAGCTTGTCGTTAGGCTTGGAGATTGGATTGTATT
>BNTU01000083.1 GCA_025996835.1 Bacteroidia bacterium | reverse complement strand
AAATCATTTTTTAAGTCTAAATAACGCCCAACCTCTACTTTTTTCATAGAAATATGAATATAATGTTTCAGCTATTTAATCACTTTGATTAAATAATCGCCGCAAAGGTACGAAAAAGTTTTGAGTTTTTTTGGGGGGGGGGCAGAAAAAAAACCTGTTAGGTCTTTAAGACCTAACAGGTTTGGCAAATGCGATTTCTGCGGGCTTGACCTGCAATGACAAAGCCTTTTCAGCCAGCCCCCGTGTGTGGGGGTGAAAGCAACACACGCACCGACCCTGCGCATCAGTATTCTTCTTCGTTGAAGAAAAAATCCTCTTTGCTGGGATAATCGGGCCAGATGTCTTCGATGCACTCGTAGATTTCTCCCTCGTCTTCTATTTCCTGCAAATTTTCCACCGCCTCCTGGGGTGCGCCGGAGCGTATGGCATAGTCAACCAATTCGTCTTTGGTGGCAGGCCAAGGCGCATCCTCTAATTTTGAAGCTAATTCTAAAGTCCAATACATATCGTTTCAAATTTCGCGCAAAAGTAGTAAAATTCTTTTTATTTGCAAGTGTTTTCCAAAAAAAATTGATAATTCATAACTATTTCGTACCTTTGCACCGAAAATTAAAAAAAAATAAACAAATGACACATTTATTGTTAGCGATGCCTTCGGGCTGGGAGTGGATTATTATTTTGGTGGTTGTGTTGCTGCTTTTTGGCGGCAAAAAGATTCCCGAATTGATGCGTGGCGTCGGTAAAGGCGTAAAAGGCTTCAAAGAGGGGTTAAAAGACATTGAAAAGGAAATAGGGCAAGAAGAACTTGTCTGAAAAGTGGGCATGAGTATCCATGAGATGTCTTTTTGGGACCATTTGGAAGAACTCCGTTGGACGTTGTTCCGTATCGTTATTGCATTGCTTTTCTTTGCAATAGGGGCTTTTGTGGCGATGCCTTGGATATTCGACAGTCTCATTTTGGGACCGGCGCGGGCGGATTTTTTCGTATATCACTATATGTGCGAATGGAGTCGGCAGGTAGCTTTTTTGCCCGATTTTTGTGACACCGGTCACACGATTAGCATGATTAACATCGACCTCACATCGCAGTTTTTCAGGCATTTGAGCACTTCGGGGTGGGTGGCGTTTGTGCTTATCTGTCCCTATATCCTGTTTGAAGCGTGGCACTACGTCAGCCCTGCGCTCTACGAGCACGAGCGAAAAAACGTGCGCTGGGTATTCCTGTTGGGGTCAATCATGTTTTTCATCGGTTGCGCGGTGGGTTATGTGGTGATTTTTCCGATGACGTTGCAATTTCTCTATACCTATTCCTTGAGCGATGTGATTCACAACGAGATATCGCTGGATTCGTATATGGACAACTTCCTGATGCTCATTTTGGCGATGGGACTGATTTTTGAAATGCCGCTCCTGTCGTGGCTCCTGTCGCAAATCGGCATCCTGAAAAAATCCTTTTTTCGCCAATATCGCCGCATTGCCATCGTCGTCCTGCTGATTGTAGCCGCGATTATCACCCCCACAGGCGACCCATTCACCCTTTCGCTCGTCTTTTTGCCCCTCTACGGACTTTATGAACTGAGCATCTTTTTCGTCAAAGCGGATTAAAACGGATAATCCGTCTCTTCTGCTGCTGTTGGTGGCGGATAATTGCTGACTGCTGACTGCCCGTTGCCGCCGTTGCTGTGGTTGCCGCCGTTGACTTTTGAATGAAATTCGCTGATTACCTGGTCGTCCTCCAGATTTTGGAAGCGGACGAGTTCTTGTTTGAAACTTAGCAATACCTCGCCTGTGGCACCGTTTCGGTGTTTGGCGATGATGATTTCGGCTTTGCCTTTCAGCGAATTGCCCTGATTGTCTTCCAATATTTTGTAATATTCGGGGCGATGGATGAAGCAGACGATGTCGGCATCCTGCTCAATAGAACCCGATTCGCGAAGGTCGGAGAGTTGCGGACGACTGCCGCCACTTTGCGCACTCTTGTCGGTCGAGCGCGTTTCCACCGCACGGTTCAACTGCGACAACGCTATGATGGGGATATTCAGCTCTTTAGCCAGACCTTTTAAGCCGCGCGAAATGACGGCGACTTCTTCCTGGCGATTGCCCGTTTTCATGCCGCTGGCGTTCATCAGTTGCAGATAGTCGATGACAATGCACTGAATTTTGTGCTCTTTCACGAGACGGCGCGCCTTGGTTCGCAGTTCAAAAATCGACAAACTCGGCGTGTCGTCCACGAAGATAGGGGCATCGTAGAGCGGTGCAATTTTTTGGTTGAACTGCTGCCATTCGGCTTGATTGAGGTTGCCCCGTTTGATTTTTTCGCTCGGAATCTCGGTTGTATTGACTATTAAACGGTTGACTAACTGCACATTAGACATTTCCAACGAGAACACAGCCACCGGTGTTTTGTAATTCATCGCCATATTCTTAGCCATCGACAGCACAAAAGCCGTTTTCCCCATCGCCGGACGGGCTGCTATAATAATAAGGTCGGATTTTTGCCATCCCGAAGTCTCCTTGTCCAATTTGTGAAATCCGGAGGCGATGCCGCTCAGTCCATCGGTGCGGTGCGAAGCCTCCTCCATGATGCGGATAGCGTCCCCAATAATCGGAGAAATGGGCGTAACATCCTTTTTGAGGTTGCGTTGCGAAATCTCAAAAAGTTGTGCCTCAGCATCTTGCATCAAATCGTCCACATCTTCCACGTCCTCAAAGGCTTTGCCGGAGATGTCGGACGAAAACGCGATGAGTTCGCGTGCCAATGACTTTTGAGCCACAATGCGCGCGTGATATTCCAAGTGGGCACTGGACACCACTTTTTGCGACAGTTGGGCGATGTAAGGCACGCCGCCCACCGTTTCCAAAGTGCCCGTTTTGCGAAGTTGCTCCACCACCGTCAGCATGTCGATAGGCTCCTGCTTCATCGCCAGCTCGGTGATTGCCGTAAAAATCAGTTCGTGCGTGGGGTCGTAAAAACTTTCGGGTTTCAGCATTTCGCCAATCAAGGCGTATGCATCCTTCTCGAGCATCAATGCGCCCAAAATAGCCTCTTCCAATTCGCGAGCCTGTGGCGGAATACGTCCGGAAAGTTCCGTAGGAGGTGCTGTAGTCTTCTTTGTAGTCGCGTTTCCACGCGCTGTTGTTGTCTGTTGCTTTGCCATAAGTGGGTACAAAAGTAATGGATTTTGCCGTTGCAACACCAAAAAAAGCACGAAAGTTATTAGTTGGTTTTCAACAGATTTTTGTTGAAAACAGTTGAGGGCGGACAAGCATATCTACGGAGATTTTAGAGCAGAAGAAATAGAAATCTAAAAAAAAATGCGTAACTTTGTAGCGAAAAAAAAATAAAGACAATGAAAAAAATAGCATTAGACATTGACAAGGCATTAGGTGCAGTCACAAAGGCGCAAGTTTACGCGCAAGCAGCAAAGGCAAAACAAGCCAATCAGGCACTCGAAAACGGCACCGGCAAGGGCAACGATTTCTTGGGCTGGTTGCATTTACCCACATCAATCACAGAAACAGAATTGGCTGATATTCAGGAAACGGCGTATAAATTTCGCGCCGCATGCGATGTTATCGTAGTGGTTGGTATCGGTGGTAGCTACCTCGGCGCAAAAGCCGTGCTGGAAGCCATTAGCGGCACATTCGACAATTACCGTCATGACGGGCTTGCCCCGCAATCCACTGCCAAAAAGCAACCGGTAGTTTTATTTGCCGGACACAACATCAGCGAAGACTATCTGCACGAACTGCAAGCCTATTTGAAAGGCAAATCGTTTGGCATTATCAACATCTCCAAATCGGGCACAACCACCGAACCGGCGTTGGCGTTCCGCATCCTGAAAAAGCAATTGGAAGACACTGTGGGCAAAGAAACAGCCGGCGAACGCATCGTGGCTGTTACCGACAAAGCCCGCGGTGCACTGCGCACGTTGGCAGCAAAAGAAGGCTACAAAACATACATCATCCCCGACAATGTGGGCGGACGGTTTTCCGTGCTGACCCCCGTTGGGTTGTTGCCCATCGCGATAGCCGGCATCAACATCCAACAATTAGTGGCAGGAGCCGCAGATATGGAATGTGCAACGGCTTCCACCGTGCCTTTTGAAGAGAATATCGCAGAAATTTACGCAGCCACCCGCAACGAAATCTACAAGAGTGGCAAAAAAGTGGAGATTTTAGCCAATTTCACCCCCAAATTGCACTACGTGTCCGAATGGTGGAAACAACTTTACGGCGAAAGCGAAGGCAAAGAACACAAAGGCATTTTCACAGCCTCAGTAGATTTCACAACCGACCTTCACTCGATGGGACAATGGATTCAGGACGGTGAACGCAGCATTTTTGAAACAGTGCTGTCGGTGGAACAAGTCAAATACAATGTGGCAGTGCCCACCGATGCCGATGATTTGGACGGTCTAAACTACCTCGCAGGCAAGCGCGTAGACTATGTGAACAAGCAAGCCGAACTCGGCACACAAATGGCACACGTGGACGGCGGCGTACCCAACCTAAAAATCACACTGCCCGAACTGAATGAGTATTATTTAGGACAATTGCTCTACTTCTTCGAGCGAGCCTGTGGCATCAGCGGCTACCTGCTGGGCGTCAATCCATTCGACCAACCGGGCGTGGAGGCTTACAAGAAGAATATGTTTGCGCTGCTGGGGAAGAAGTAGTCAGAATCAGACAGCCACCGCATACTGCAGCGCACTTCTCTCAACGTGGCATTTCGCATAATCCAGCGTCACGTGCAACTCTTTTTGGTCAGTGGAGGGGATTTCAAACATCGCGTCAATCATCATATTTTCGGTGATGGAGCGCAGTCCGCGTGCTCCCAACTTAAACTCAATCGCTTTGTCCACCACATATTCCAGCACGTCCTCGTCGAAAGTCAGTTTCACGCCGTCCATTTCAAACATTTTGACGTATTGCTTGATGATGGAGTTTTTGGGTTCGGTGAGGATGGCTCGCAACGTGGCTCTGTCTAAGGGTTGCAGATAGGTCAGCACCGGCAGGCGACCTATTATTTCGGGGATTAAGCCGAAGGCTTTCAGGTCTTGCGGGGCGATGTATTGCAGCATGTTGTTTTTGTCCAAGCGTGTGTTGTGGGCGGGCGATGTGTAGCCAACTACCTGAGTGTTAAGTCGTTGCGATATTTTCCGCTCAATGCCGTCGAAAGCACCGCCGCACACGAAGAGGATGTTTTTAGTGTCGATTGGAATCATTTTTTGGTCGGGGTGCTTGCGACCTCCTTGGGGCGGCACGTTCACGATGGAGCCTTCGAGTAGTTTCAGAAGTCCCTGTTGCACGCCTTCGCCGCTCACGTCGCGCGTGATGGAGGGGTTGTCCGATTTGCGGGCGATTTTGTCTATTTCGTCGATGAAGAGGATGCCGCGCTCGGCTTCTTTTACCTTGTAATCAGCCACTTGCAACAGTCGGGTGAGGATGCTTTCCACATCTTCACCCACGTAGCCGGCTTCCGTCAAAACGGTGGCATCAACGATGGCAAAGGGCACTTTCAGCATCCGGGCGATGGTTTTTGCCATCAGCGTTTTGCCCGTGCCGGTGGCACCCACCATGATGATGTTGGATTTTTCGATTTCCACATCGTCGTTCGTCTGCGCCTGTTTCAGACGCTTGTAGTGGTTGTAAACCGCCACCGCCAAAAAGCGTTTGGCATCGTCCTGACCAATCACGTATTGGTCTAAAAACGCCTTTATATCGCGTGGAGCGGGCAATTTTTCATTATCTCCGGCATTTCCACCGGCATTTTCGCCGACACGAATATTGCTGCCACCGTCATTGCGGGCTTGACCCGCCATCCCCTGTGCCGAAGCACTCTGCTCCGCCTTTGCGCCTTCCACCTCTTTTTGCGCCTCCGAAACAATTTTATTAGCCGCCGCCACACAATCGCCACAAATCAAGCCGGTAAGTCCTGTCAGCAAGTAACTTACCTCGCGCTCGGAGCGTCCGCAAAAACTGCAATGTTGAATGGGTTTTTTCATTGTTTAATTTTACTCCTCAAAATTTCGTCCACCATGCCATATTCGAGGGCTTCTTGTGCGTTCATCCAGAAATCGCGGTCGCCGTCGTGCTCCACTTTTTCGTAGGGTTGTCCCGAATGTTCGGCTATGATGGTGTAAATTTCCTTTTTGATTTTGATGATTTCGCGTGCTTGAATTTCGATATCCGAAGCCTGTCCCTGAGTGCCTCCAAGCGGCTGATGAATCAACACGCGGGAGTGGGGGAGCACATAGCGCAGCCCCTTTTCGCCGGCAACCAACAGCACAGCCGCAGCAGAAGCCGCCATCCCCGTGCAAATCGTTGATACTTTGCTGCTTATGTACTGCATTGTGTCGTACATACCATAGCAGGCATAGACCGAGCCGCCCGGCGAATTGATGTACAGCATGATGTCTTTACCCGCCTCGGCAGATTCGAGATACAGGAGTTGCGCCTGAATCACATTGGCGGTGTATTCATCAATCTGCGTGCCCAGAAAGATGATTCTGTCCATCATCAATCGTGAAAACACGTCCATTTGCGACACGTTCAACTGGCGTTCCTCCAATATATAGGGGGTCATGCTCGCGGTGACGGTCGCGTACTTGTCGAGCACGTTGGAATTGATGCCAAGGTGCTTTGTTGCGTAATTTCTGAAATCGTTTGTCATGTCTTTTGAGTTATGAGTTATGAGTTATGAGTTATGAGTTATAAATCGTCAAGCAAATCATAACTCATAACTCATAACTCATAACTCTGTATATAATTTTTTAAAATCCTCCATTGAAATATCTTGGGGCTGCAGGGTGGCTTGCTCTTTCAAAATGTTGATTAGCTTGCTTTCGTAGATTTTATCGGCAAGCTCGCGCACTGCTTCCTGTTTTTTTAGCATATCCTGGACGTAGTTTTCGAGCAGAGTGTCGGGGACGTTACTCATGCCATATTGGGCAAATTGTGCCCGTACAGCATTTTGTGCAGCATTTACTACTTCTTCCTCAGTGACTTTGACCTTGTTTTCCTTGATGATTTCACTTTTTATCAGTTGAAATATCAAGTTGGAGCGAATTTGAGCGTAATCCGTGTCGATGGCTTCCGGCGTACGGTCTGGGTTGTTTTCGAACAGACGACGTTTCAGGAACTCATCGGGGAGTTGCACGTCTGCTGCCTTTTCTTCCAATGCTTTTTGGGCATCGAGCAGGAAGCGGTAATCGCTTTCGGGGACGAATTGGACGGCGATTGTTTCCCTGATTTTGTCGCGCAATTGGGCTTCGGAAGTCACGGTGCCCGGCTCACAGATTTTGTCGAACAGTTCCTGATTGAGTTCGCCTTCGGTGTAGCGCGTGATTCCTTCGATTTTAATGGTTACCTCGCCCGTATGATTTTTCACCTCTTCCTTTGTGATTTTCAACAGTGAAGCGAGTTCGGCTTCGTGCCCTTCAAAAGCCTTGTAGGGGTTGAATGCGATGGTGTCGCCCTTTTTTGCACCGTCAAATTTGGCTTTTTCTGCCGCATCTTTGATGAATGAGGGCATCAACACAGCGTTTTCTACCACTAACCCGTCTAATTCCGTCAGTGTGCCTTTGATCATATCCTTGTCCTGCACCTCATCCACTTCTGCGTGGGTGCCGTAATTGGCTTTGTAATTGTTGATGTGCGGTTCAAGCATCTCATCGGGCACTTGAAGCGTATAATAAGGCAACTTATCCTTTTTTGTCAGTCGCACATTGATTTCCGGTGCCAAACCGATGTCAAACGAGAACGAGTAATCGTCCTGTTTGTCTAAATCCAATGTTGGGCTTTCTTCCTTTACGGGCAACGGCTCTCCTATGAGCGGCAAATTGTTGTCGTTGATGTAATCGTTTATACCTTTGGAAATCAACGTATTGAGTTCTTCCATCAGCACTGCTTTGCCATACATTGCTTTAATACGCACCGGAGGTGCCATCCCCTTACGGAAGCCGGGAATCAGGACTTTTTGCTGATAACTCTTCAGTGCTTTATCAACTTTCGATTGATAATCCGCCCTCTCAATGGTGACGGTCAGCTTTGCGTTCACCGGGTCGCTATTTGTTTGTGTAACCTGCATTATTTATTGTTATTGTTATTTTTTCACGATTTTGACTGTTTTCCCGCCTGACTGCAACAGATAAATGCCTCTGGGATAGCCCGAAAGGTCTATGCGGTTTTCATTTGTGCGGAGGAGCAATTCGCCGTTCAAAGTATGTAGAGAAGTGGCATAGTGTGTCTCTACGCCATTGCCGATATAAACCACACCCGTCGTGGGGTTGGGATAAACCGGTAAGGGCGTATTGCGTCCACCGGGTTCAATAGCCATTGATGATGGATAGAAATCTTTCCAGACCGGAGCCAATTTGTAGAGAGATTCTTTACCCAGCGGCACGTTTAGCGTACACGAATTGAGCGTAGCCGTGCCAAACACATTACTTGGCACCGTTATCGGGTTATCCCACTTGACAGTTAGACTTTCCAATTTGTCGCAATTGGAAAAAGCAAAACTTCCAATAGTTGTTACGCTTTCGGGAATGGTGACAGTTGTAAGTCCGGAGCAAGCCCAAAACGCAGCATCTCCAATATATCCCACACCGTCAGGAATAGTAAGTGCAGTTAAGGCATCACAACTATGAAAGGCACGGTCGGCAATGCTTTCCAATCTACTGCTTCCTGTAAATATAACGGAAACAAGACTGTCGCAACCGGCAAAAGCGGCATATCCAATACTTGTCACCTCATTCGGAACGTAAAGTGAGGTCTCAGCCTTTTTAACAGGATAGGTAAGCAATATGAGTGCATCGTCTTGCCGTTTGTAAAGCACCCCATCCACAGACTTAAAGACCGGATTATCGGGGTCAACGTCAATTTTACGAAGACTGTGACAACCTTCAAAAGCACCCGCACCAATACTCGTCACGGATCTTGGAATAAAAATGGTGTCCAGCATACTACAGCCCCGAAAAGCAGCCACTCCAATACTGTGCAGCGTTGGATTAGAAGGAATAGGATTAAGATTAATTCCGGTAATACTATCGCAATTGGCAAAAGCCTCTCGCAGTATTGCTGTTGCGCCTCCTTCGCGCAGCTGAGCCGGTCCCGGGGGGGACGGATTGTGTTTGTATTTATACAATAGTGAGCCAATATAAATGTCACCCGGTGCATCTCGATACCACTTCGTGCCACTGAACGCCTCACGACCAACATTTGTTATAGACGTCTCCCCCAGAAACATAACTATGCCGAGAGTGTCACTATCTGCAAAAGCCCAATCGCCGATAGTTTTTACACTATTTGGAATGAAGACCTGCTCCAAAGCGGTGAATCCTTGAAACGCAAAGTCACTAATTGATGTAACACCATTGATTTGTAGATTTCTAATAGTTGCTCTGTGGCTATGCCATGGCACAACTTTGGCTTCACCCCATTTTCTCATCGCCGCAGGACCATGATGGTCAAGGGTGTCCTTGGATCTAATGGTAAGTTGCGTGTGGTCTGCACTAAGCGTAGCTGTAACAAAATACTTCATAGCATCGCGATTAGTACCGTCGTCAGAAGCACCAATGTTCCAAGTCGTTTGTGCAAAGCCATTTACCGCAAGCAACAAACATACCAATGGGAGTAAAAAAGTCCTTTTCATATATATCTTTTAATTTTTTTTGAAAATTCGGGTGCAAATTTACGGAATATTTTTCATATCTCATGCAATTGGGTTCATTTTTTTGTCTGAATCAGGATTTTCAGGATGAAAGGATTGGCAGGATTTTTGATAATCCTGCCAATCCTTGTGTCTGTACAGACGTGGCGCGCCACGTCTCTACTGCAATTTTGTCTGAACCGGGATTTTCATAAGATTTTCAAGATTTACACGATTTTAATCCTGTTAATCTTGAAAATCTTATGAAAATCGTGGTTCAGACGAAAATCACAGTGCATACGAACATCATGGTACAGACGTGGCGCGCCACGTCTCTACTGCAATTTTGTCTGAACCGGGATTTTCGTATGATTTTCAAGATTTACACGATTTTAATCCTGTTAATCTTGAAAATCTTGTGAAAATCGTGGTTCAGACTATTTTTTCACCACTTTCAAAGTCTGCCCACCTATCCGCAGCAAATAAACACCATTCGGTTCGCCTGACAAATCTATGCGGCTTTCGCGGGTCGTTTGCAGCCATTCACCGGTTGGGGTATATACTTGCACCTCTGCGCCGTTGGCGTTTTTGATGTATATCACATCTGACGTTGGGTTGGGATAGACTTGCAATTTATTGGTAACCGTTTCTATGGCGGTGACTTTTGCTGTCCACTTGGCATACAGCGTGATGTTGGACGTAATCGGGTCGCTGCTGAACCACTCTACCTGGCAAGTTATATCGTAGAACCAGCCTCCGAAAGTGTAACCTGCAAGCGTTGGGGCTGTAGGGGTGCTTGCCGCTGCACCGCTATTGACTGTCGTTGAGGCTACCGGGCTGCCGCCGCGAGAATTAAACGTTACAGAGTAGGTGGGGAGCGCAGCATTTACTGTTACTGTCACTACATTGCTTGTGTCCTTTGCCGTTTGTATTCCGGTCACAGCGAAGTTCTGGTTTGTCACCACCACATAGTAATAGTATGTGCCTACGGTAAGATTGGTGGGTGTGTTGTAGGGGGAACCGTTGCCCTTTAGTGAGCCACCTTCGTTGCTTTCGATGGTGTTTTCATACCATTGATAACTTAGACTACCTCCATCGGATGCAGTGGCTACTACTGTGAGCGTTTTTGCTTCGCCTTCTGTTACTTCGCCGCCTGTGGGTTGCGTGGTAATGGTTGGCGTGGCGGCGTTCACTGGTGTTATGTTCACTGGTGTTATAGTTACTGTGCAAGTTGCCGTTTCACCTCTGTCAACGGTTTTTGCTGTTATTCTTACTGTGCCGACGGAAATTCCCGTAACTAAGCCGGTATTATCCACTGTTGCAATATAATCATAGCTACTCGACCACACAACTTGCGGATTAGTAGCATTTTCAGGCAAAACGGTTGCCGTCAATTTTTCTGTTTGACCAGCAAGCAACGAGGTTGTTGATTTGTTCAAATTTACACTCGTTACGGCTATGTGGCACGGAAGCGATGCATCATCAACAATAGTGCCAAATTGGCTCCACTCTGCATCACTTTGATAGGCTGATAATGCACAACTTGGCACTGTTAGCGTTATTCCACTCCATGCAACATTGAATACAAAGCTTTGCGGCGTTGTATTCAAATTGGTGATGGAGGTAAGACCGCTGCAACCGTAAAAAGGATTCTGTCCAACAATGCTTGTCACGCTGTGAGGAATGGTGACGGAGGTAAGACCGCGGCAATAGTAAAAAGCCACACCTCCAATGCTTGTCACGCTGTTAGGAATGGTAAAAGCACCTTGCTTCCCGGCAGGATACTGTATTAAAGTGGTCTGATTTTTGTTGTAAAGTACGCCATCTATCGAAGTATATTGCATATTGGCAGCATCTACATTGATAGCAGTAAGACCGCTGCAATCGGAAAAAGCAGAACTTCCAATGCTTGTCACGGTGTTAGGAATGGTAACGGAGGTAAGACCGCTGCAACGGAAAAAAGCAGAACCCCCAATGCTTGTCACGCTGTTAGGAATGGTAACGGAGGTAAGACCGCTGCAACCGGAAAAAGCCCCATCTCCAATGCTTGTCACGCTGGTAGGAATGGTAACGGAGGTAAGACCGCTGCAACCGTAAAAAGCATATTCTCCAATGCTTGTCACGCTGTTAGGAATGGTGACGGAGGTAAGACCGCTGTAACCAAAAGCCCAAGCTCCAATGCTTGTCACGCTGTTAGGAATGCTAAAAGCACCTTGCTTCCCGGCAGGATACTGTATTAAAGTGGTCTGATTTTTGTTGTAAAGTACGCCATCTATCGAACTATATTGCATATTGGCAGCATCTACATTGATAGCAGTAAGACCGCTGCAATAGGAAAAAGCAGACTGTCCAATGCTTGTCACGCTGTTAGGAATGGTAACGGAGGTAAGACCGCTGCAACCGGAAAAAGCAGACTGTCCAATGCTTGTCACGCTGTTAGGAATGGTAACGGAGGTAAGACGGCTGCAACCCCTAAAAGCATCTTCTCCAATGCTTGTAGCATTTTCGTTGATGACCACCGTCTTAATCATAGCTCTAAAAGAATACCAAGGTGCATTACCTGCACTATAATCCGCCATTTCCCCCGTCCCACTAATGGTGAGAGCACGGCGGGGAAGCGTGAGTGCCCATGTGAGACTGTCGCCACAGGTTCCACTTGCAATGATAGGGTCACTTGCAATATGAAAGTCTTTCCACACTTCAGCAACTGCATAATCATCTGCAGTGCCTTCGGGTACAATGAGTTGCATAACATTGACAAAATTAAGGTAAAATACATCGGGTGAAATACTGGGCGGCGTAATCCACGACACACTAACCGTATCTAAGTCGCAGTTGTCAAAAGCACGACTGCCGATGCTTGTCACGCTGTTAGGAATGGTAACGGAGGTAAGACCGCTGCAATTGGCAAAAGCCCGATATCCAATGCTTGCCACGCTGTTTCCGATGGTCAACGCACCGGTAAGAGCACTGCAATTGTAAAAAGCATAATCTCCAATGCTTGTCACGCTGTTTGGAATGTCCAACGCACCGGTAAGACCGCGGCAATCGTGAAAAGCCCCATATCCAATGCTTGTCACGCTGTTAGGAATGGTAACGGAGGTAAGACCGCTGCAACCGTAAAAAGCAAAATTTCCAATGCTTGTCACGCTGTTAGGAATGGTAACGGAGGTAAGACCGCTGCAATAGTAAAAAGCCTCATACCCAATGCTTGTCACGCTGTTAGGAATGGTGACGGAGGTAAGACCGCTGCAACCGGAAAAAGCCCCAGTTCCAATGCTTGTCACGGTGTTAGGAATGCTAACGGAGGTAAGACCGCTGCAACCGGAAAAAGCAGACTGTCCAATGCTTGTCACGCTGTTAGGAATGCTAAAAGCACCTTGCTTCCCGGCAGGATACTGTATTAAAGTGGTCTTATTTTTGTTATAAAGTATGCCATCTATCGAACTATATTGTATATTGGCAGCA
>BNTU01000082.1 GCA_025996835.1 Bacteroidia bacterium | reverse complement strand
GGAACAAGTTTGTGAGTTGCGAATGGTTTCACAACACCGACCACGGTTGGGAAAAAGTCAAACCTGACGGCGTGTTTTATTCAGTCGGTGGTGCCCGCAGCGACATTTTGGACACCATCTACGAGTATAAAGCCACCCTCCATACCGATGACGGGCGCACATTGCACACCTGTCCGCGCCGCATAATACTGATTTACCCACCTGCGGCGGCACTTTCCTCCCCCGCACCGACAGTGAAAGCCTACCCCAATCCGGTATCCGGCGGCACTTCCATCACCATCGAAGGCATCCCGGAAGCAGTAAACAGCATCGCAGTCCACGATTTTGTAGGTCGGTTGCTCAGCAAGCACCCCCTACAAGCAGAGCACGCCCCGCTTCAACAAATACCGATGCCGTCAGGAAGAGGCATTTATTTCGTCAAAGTGGGTGAGGTAACGCTAAAAGTGCTGGTGGAATGAAGTATAGTTATGAGTTTTAATATTACCCCGCAAAGGTAACTATTTTGTTAATAAAAAAAGATGAAATGATGAAACTATTTTTGAGCCTCACAGCATTATTTATGGCGGGCATACGTGCATACGCAGCAGTTGGAGAACTCGGCAGCGACGAAGAACCTTACAAAGTATCTGTTTGGGATGCTATTTTTGGCAAGTTTGACATATACACCGGCATCTTCCTTGGTGTATTTATCGCCGTGGGTGTGGGCATTGCTTATGTGCTGCACAAACGATAAAACGCGGATTTTTCTGTGTTTTTTCCAATTATTCTTTAAAATATACCCTTTTCACGCGTGGCGAGATGGAGGTCAGGATTTCGTAGGGGATGGTTTGCAATTGCTCTGCCAACTCGGTGATGGTGATTTGTTCGCCGAAAATGAGTGCTACATCGCCCTCTTGTGCGGGTGCATCCGTGACGTCCACCATGCAAATATCCATGCAGATATTCCCAACTAACGGGCATAAATGTCTGTTGATGAGCACTTTGCCGTGTCCGTTGCCCAAGCGGCGGTCGAGTCCGTCGGCATAGCCGATGGGCAGGCAGGCGATGCGCGAATGGCGCGTGAGTTTGCCGTTGCGGTTGTAGCCCACCGTTGTGTCTTTTTCTACTTCCCGAATATTCAGAACACATGTTTTGAGCGAAGCCACCGGCTTCAGAGCACTCGAATCCACCGCCGAGATGCCGTACAAACCGATGCCGAGCCGCACGGCATCGAATTGAAATTCGGGGAAGCGTTCGATGCCTGCGGAATTGAGGATGTGGCGCAACACAGGGGGTTGCGGGTCAAGCCCGCAATGACGGGTCAACAGGTCGGATTCCTCCGTAAACCGCTGAATTTGCGTATGTGTGTAATCGTCCAGCAGCGGCGAATCGCTGCCTGCCAGATGGGAAAATACCGATTTCACCTCCACGCCGCTTTGCGCTTTCAATTTGGCTGCCACGGTTGGCAAGTCTGCCGCATCGAAGCCCAGCCGCGTCATGCCCGTGTCCAATTTGAGGTGGATGGGGTAGCGGACGATGCCTCGCCGTTCGGTTTCGCGGATGATGGCTTCCAGCATACTGAGGTTGTATATTTCGGGTTCCAGGTGGTGCTCAAAGAGGGTGTTGAAGGCGTGTTTTTCGGGATTCATCACCATGATGGGCATGGAAATTCCCTCGCGGCGGAGTTCGGCTCCCTCGTCGGCTAAGGCAACCGCCAAATAGTCGGCACCGCGCTCTTGCAGGGTTTTTGCCAATTCATACGACCCGATGCCGTAGCCAAACGCCTTGACCATACATATCACCTTCGTGGTGGGTTTGAGTTTCGAGCGAAAATATTTGAGATTGTGAATGACGGCATCCAAATCGACTTCCAGCACAGTCTGGTGGGCTTTTTCTTCCAATTGTTCCACAATTCGTTCAAAGCGCGACTGCCGCGCACCTTTTATTAGAATCAGCGAATTTTTCAGGTGCCGCCACGTGCCCGACTCAAAAAAACTCTCGGTGGTGGGGTAAAAATCCTTCGCCATCGCGAAGAGGTTGGAGTGCGACATGAGGTTGGGACCGATGCCGATGATGTGTTGCACCTGTTTCTGCTGCACCAATTCCGCCACTTTGCGATAAAAAGCGGCGGGCACCATACCCGATTGCAGGATGTCGGACAAGATGAGCGTGCGTTTGAGCTGATTGTCGCCCGACCGCCGCGCCATAAAATCCAGCGCAATAGACAGCGAATTGATGTCCGAATTGTAAGTATCGTTAATCAAAATGTTGCCATTCACGCCTTTGCTGACATCCAGGCGCATTGCCACAGGGTCTAAAGCCTCCCAAGCAGCCTCCCCCACTTCTGATGCCAGATATTGCACCGTTGCCAAACAATGAATAGCATCCTCAATGGAGGCATCATCAGTAAAAGGAATCTTGATGGTTTGACCACCATTGTCATTGCGGGCTTGACCCGCAATCCCCTGACAAATATACGAAATTTCTGTATTATCAATATGCTTTTCAATTTTAGAAATGTAGAGCGCAGCATTTTCATTTTTCATTGACCACGCAAATGTTTTTGGCAAAAGCCCCTGCTTTTCCATGCAATACTTGACTAAAGGTTGGTCTTCGTTATAGATAATTGTTTGTATCGCAGGGGATTGCGGGTCAAGCCCGCAATGACGGCTATTATTCTGAAACAAGCGCAATTTTTCGAGGCATTTCTCTTCCTGTGAGATGAAATTTTCCTGATGGGCTTCGCCTATGCCGGTGAAGATGCCGATGGTGGGGTTGATGATGGCTTCGAGACGTTCCATTTCGCCGGGGAGGGAGATGCCGGCTTCAAAGATGCCGAGTTGCGTTTGAGCGTTGAGTTGCCACACCGAGAGGGGTACGCCCGTTTGCGAATTGTAGCTGCGGGGCGAGCGGACGATTGTGAATTGGTCGTGAAGCAGTTGATAGAGCCATTCCTTGACAATCGTTTTGCCGTTGCTGCCCGTGATGCCGATGATGGGGATGTTAAATTGCCGACGGTGGTGCGTGGCGATGGCTTGCAAAGCCGCCAATGTGTCCGGCACGAGCAGGATATTGGCATTCGGCATCGTATCCATGCCGTCAAAGGTGTGCTGCACCACAAAATTGCGCACGCCTTTGTCATACAATGCCTTAATGTAGCGATGCCCGTCATTATGCGCTGTTTGCAAGGCGAAAAACAAAACACCGTCTGCCTCCGACACTGAGCGGCTGTCTGTCAGCAAGACGGAAATTTCTGCATCATTCAGTGTATTTGCTTGTGCACCAATGATTTGTGCAGTTTTTTGAATGGGTAGTTTCATCTTATCAATTTCGTTTGAAAGCACAAAAGTAAGCAAAAAATAGCACCTGAAAAAAAGATTGAGCCGCCCTCCGCCCTCGCCCTGCCAAGGAAAAGCCGGCATTTCAAACAAAATGATTAACTTTGCCGAAAAATAGAAACATGCTGAACGGAAAGAAAATTGTTTTGGGAATTACGGGGAGTATTGCGGCGTACAAGGCGGCGTATCTGTGTCGCGCGTTGCTCAAGCGGGGGGCGGAGGTGCAGGTGGTGATGACCCCTGCGGCGAAGGAGTTTATCACGCCCGTTACCCTCTCGGCACTGACCCAAAAGCCGGTTGTGAGCGAATTTTTTACGGCAAATGACGGCACATGGCACAGTCATGTGGACTTGGGGCTGTGGGCAGACTTGATGCTCATTGCGCCGGCAACCGCTGCTACGATTGGGAAAATGGCAAACGGCATTGCCGATAATATGCTGATTACCACCTATTTGTCGATGAAAGCACCCGTTTTTGCAGCACCGGCGATGGATTTGGATATGTTGGCGCATCCTGCCACTCAGCATAATTTGGACTTGCTGCGTGCTTATGGGAATCATATTATTGAGCCTGCTACGGGGTATCTTGCCAGCAATCTTGAGGGCAAGGGGCGGATGGAGGAGCCGGATGTGATTGTAAATCAAATTGAGGCGTTTTTGCAGGGGGTTGCGGGTCAAGCCCGCAATGACGACGGGCAAGTCGGCAATGACGATGGGCAAGCCTGCAATGGCGGAGCTCTTGCCCGCAATGACGATGGGCAAGCCTGCAATGGTGGTGCTCTTGCTAAAAAAAAAATTCTGATTACAGCGGGTCCGACTTATGAAAAAATTGACCCTGTGCGTTTTATTGGCAATTTTTCGTCCGGCAAAATGGGATTTGCTTTGGCGGAACAGAGTGCGGAACAGGGTGCGGAGGTCGTGCTCATTGCCGGTCCTGTGCATTTGCAAACCGTGCATCCCAACATCCGGCGCATTGACGTAACTTGTGCCGAAGAAATGTATCACGCAGCAGTGCAGCATTTCCCAACAATGGATGCAGCAATACTCTGTGCCGCAGTTGCCGACTATCAACCTGCCCATTACACTGACAGCAAGCTCAAACGCCAGCCCAACCAGCCATTGATATTGGAACTCAAACCCAACCCCGACATCGCCGCGGCACTCGGACAAATGAAAACAAAACAACAAACCCTAATCGGTTTCGCCCTCGAAACGGACAAGGAATGGACAAATGCCCGCGAAAAATTGAAGCGAAAAAACCTCGATTTCATCGTCCTCAATTCCCTCAACGATGAAGGTGCCGGCTTTCAGGCAGATACCAACAAAGTCAGCATCCTTGCCGCCGACGGCACGTCCGAAACATTCCCCCTCAAATCCAAAAGAGAGGTAGCGGCAGATATTTTATTGCGGCTGACTAAATGATTTTATATGGCAACATTATTAGCAATAGAGACTTCAACAACGGTTTGCTCGGCAGCTTTGGCGGTCGATGGCAAGGTGCTGTTGGCACGCGAAGACCACACGGGGGCTTCGCATGCCGCTCTGCTGGGGGTGTTTGTTGCCGAGGGGGTGGATTATGCTCGCGCTCACAACCTGAAAATGGATGCGATTGCGGTCAGTGCCGGTCCGGGTTCGTACACCGGTTTGCGCATCGGGGTGTCACTCGCCAAAGGGCTGTGCTACGGGCTGGACATCCCGCTTATTGCGCTCCCTACGCTGAAGATTTTGGCTTCTAACTGTCATTGCGCCTGCAATGACAGTGCTTGCACCTGCAATGCCACTCCATTGCTTTGCCCCATGATAGATGCACGCCGGATGGAAGTGTATGCTGCAATTTATGATGAAAATTTACAGGAAATTCGCCCCGTGCAGGCAGATATAATTGACGAAAACAGTTATCGCGACTATTTAGACAAACAGCCGGTTGTGTTTTTCGGCAATGGTTCAGACAAATGTCAAAAAGTTATCTCATCACCCAACGCACATTTCGTGCCCAACATCTATCCAACGGCTCAAGCAATGATTCCGCTGGCAGAATCCGCATTTGCCAACAAAAATTTTGCAGATGTAGCCTATTTCGAACCATTTTATTTAAAAGAATTTCAAGCAATAGTGAAAAAATAAGCACATTTACTTTTGTTGTCATACTTTTTTAATGCGTTGCCCTGGCAGCCCCTGCAACTATTTGGTAAGTTAGTTAATTATGGCTACCTTTGCGGTTTACAATAGAAAAAATGAAAGATATGGATTTCAGCAGAAAATTGCCGATTGGCATTCAGGATTTTGAGAGTTTGCGTCAGGATGGTTTCTTGTATGTGGACAAGACCGCCTATCTTTATCGCATTGTCAATGAGGGACGTCCCTATTTTTTAGGTCGCCCGCGCAGGTTTGGGAAAAGCCTTTTTCTCTCCACGCTGAAAGCCTATTTTCAGGGCAAAAAAGAATTGTTTGAGGGGCTTGCCATTGCCGAGTTGGAGAAGGATTGGGTGAAATATCCGGTGTTTCATATCGACTTGAATGTTGAAAATTATAACCAATTTTCAGACCTTGAGTCAGCACTTGACGCAAACTTGCGCAAATTGGAAGCTTTGTGGGGAGAAGACAAAGCAGATAAAACATTTTCAACGCGCTTGTCCGGTTTGATATGCCGTGCTTATGAAAAGAAAAAAAAACGGGTGGTGGTGCTTATTGATGAATACGACAAGCCGCTCACCGCCACCTTAGGCAATCCCGAACTGCACGAAAAAATCAGAGAGGCATTGGGTGGTTTCTACGGCGTGCTCAAAACCGCCGACCCCTATTTGCGGTTTCTGATGCTCACCGGAATCACCAAGTTTTCCAAAGTAAGCATTTTCAGTCAATTGAATCAGTTGCAAGATATTAGTATGGATGAGCGATATGCCGGTGTTTGTGGCATTTCAGAAACAGAATTGCTCGCTAATTTTGAGCCGGAAATACGAAGATTAGCCGAAAAACAAAAAATGGGTTATGATGAAATGCTTGCAGAACTCAAAAAACTGTACGATGGTTACCATTTTTGTGAAAATACGGAGGGAATATATAATCCTTTCAGCCTGCTGAATACATTTTCAAGTGGTGCTTTGCGTTATTATTGGTTTTCGACCGGCACGCCCACTTTTCTTGCTAAAATGCTCAAAGATGCTGATTTTGATATTCCCAGTCTTGAAAACGATGCGATGATTGAGGCTCCAACCATTGCCGATTATCATGTTGGAGATGAAAATCCGCTTCCTTTGCTCTATCAAACGGGATATCTCACTATCAAAGCCTTCGAGAAGCAATTTAATGAATATCGCTTGGGCTTTCCAAACGAGGAAGTGAAATATGGCTTTTTAAGAGAATTGCAACGCCAATATTCGCCACATGCACTGTTCAAATCCGAGTTTAGTATCTCGAAATTTGTAAGAGAACTTGAGGCAACCGATGTGGATGGCTTTATGACCCGTATTCGCGCCTTTTTTGCCGACATTGCTTATGATTTGAACAACAAAACGGAAAAAGATTTCCAAAAAACGTTTTATTTGCTCTTCAAAGTGATGGGGCATTTTGTAAAAACGGAGGTCAAAAGTGCCGTTGGACGCGCCGATTTAGTGGTTTGGTTGAAAGACACCATCTATGTCTTTGAATTTAAACTCTCCGAAAATGCCACAGCCGAAGAAGCACTCAAGCAAATTGACGACAAAGGCTACCTCATCCCATACAGTGCCGGAAAGCAGAAAGTAGTGAAAATCGGCGCGGAGTTTAGCCGCGCAGAACGGACTTTGAGCCGTTGGGTGAGGGAAGATGCAGGTTGATTTTTAACTCATAATTCATAACTATTTTGTACTTTTGCAGCGATTTTGAATAATGAAATTGAAATGCAATGAGAAAATGGCGTGTTGAGGATTCGGCTGAGTTGTATAACATTTATGGCTGGGGGTTGGATTATTTTTCCATCAACGACAAGGGGCATATCACGGTGAGTCCGAAGAAAAACGGGGCGCAGGTGGATTTGAAGGAGTTGATGGACGAACTGACGTTGCGCGATGTGGCGGCTCCGGTGCTGTTGCGCTTTTCCGATATTCTGGATAATCGGATTGAGAAAATTTCCAACTGCTTCAAAATCGCGGCGCAGGAGTACAATTACGATGCGCAAAATTTTATCATCTATCCGATAAAAGTTAATCAGATGCGGCAGGTGGTGGAAGAAATCGTGAGCCACGGCAAAAAGTTCAACATCGGTCTTGAAGCCGGTTCCAAGCCCGAATTGCACGCGGTGCTGGCTATCAACACCAGCCCCGATTCGCTGATTATTTGCAATGGCTACAAGGACGAGGACTATATTCAGTTGGCTCTGCTGGCACAAAAGATGGGCAAACGCATTTTTATTGTGGTCGAAAAACTCAACGAGCTGAAACTCATTGCCGAGCTGTCGAAAAAGCTACGCATCGTGCCCAATATCGGCATTCGCATCAAACTGGCGAGCAGCGGCAGCGGCAAATGGGAAGAATCGGGCGGCGATGTCAGCAAGTTTGGCTTGTCGTCGAGCGAACTGCTCGAAGCCCTCGATATTTTGAAGAAAAACAAGTTGGAGGATAGCCTCAAACTGATTCATTTCCACATTGGCAGTCAGGTAACGAAAATTCGGCGCATCAAAAATGCGTTGCGTGAAGCCTCACAGTTCTATGTGCAACTCCACACGATGGGTTTCAACGTCGAATTTGTGGATATTGGCGGCGGTTTGGGTGTCGATTACGACGGCACGCGGTCGTCGGGCAGCGAAAGCAGTATGAACTATTCCATTCAGGAGTATGTCAACGACTCGATTTCGACGCTCGTGGATGCCTGCGTCAAAAACGATATTAAGCAGCCCAACATCATCACCGAATCGGGGCGGTCGCTCACGGCGCATCATTCCGTATTGGTGTTTCAGGTGCTTGAAACCACGACTTTGCCCGAATGGGAGGAAAATGAGGAATTGCCCGAAGATGCCGACGAGTTGGTGAAAGAACTCTACAAATTGTGGGACGATATGAACGGTCCGCGCCTGATTGAGACGTGGCACGATGCCCAGCAAATCCGCGAAGAATCGTTAGACAGGTTCAGTCTGGGGCTTATCGACCTCGTAACACGCGCTCAGGTGGAAAAACTCTACTGGTCGATTGCCCGCGAAGTCTATCAGATGGCTTCCACGATGAAGCACGCGCCGGAGGAACTCCGCAAAATTTCTAAGATGCTGCCCGACAAGTATTTCTGCAACTTTTCGCTGTTCCAATCGCTGCCCGACTCGTGGGCAATCGACCAGGTATTCCCAATAGTCCCCTTGGCACGTTTGGACGAAAAACCCAACCGCACAGCCACCATACAGGACATCACGTGCGATTCGGACGGCAAAATCGACAATTTCATCAATATGCAAAACCACGCCTACCACCTGCCCGTGCATTCGCTGAACAAAAAGGAACCATATTATATGGGTGTATTTTTGGTGGGTGCCTATCAGGAAATCCTCGGCGACCTCCACAACCTGTTTGGCGACACCAACGCGGTACATATCTCCGTCAACAAAGACACCTACCAAATAGAGCAAATCATTGACGGTGAAACGATTGCAGATGTTTTGGAATACGTGGAATACAGCCCGAAAAAACTTGTGCGCACCGTGGAAGCGTGGGTCACGGAATCGATGAAAGCGGGCAAAATCACCGTCGAAGAGGGGCGTGAATTTCTGTCGAACTACCGTTCTGGGCTGTATGGCTATACTTATTTGGAGTAGTTTCAAAAAGGCAGTCATTGCGGGCTGAAAGGTCGGACTTTAAATAGCACCTGAAAAAAAGATTTAGGGAAACTTATCAAGATAATTGCAAATATAAAAAAGTTTCGTACCTTTGCGCAAATATTAATAATATAATAATATAAAATTATGGTAACAACAGCAGTGAAAGCAGCGACAGCAGAGTACAGCCAATCGGCTCAGGCGACAGTAAAGAAATCTAAATTTACTGAATTTTGGGAAAAATATCCCAATGGAACTCTGACTGTATTAGATTGGCGAGCCGTAGAAAAATAATAATTATGCGCTATCTAATTGACACAAACATATTTATACGAATGAATGGGGATAGACAAATGCTGTCCAATAATGTCATTTATATTTTAGAAGATAGTTCTAATCTGCATTATATTAGTTCTGAAAGTGTAAAAGAACTGATACATCTTTTTCAGGCCAATAAAATTAAAAATACAAAATGGAAGGTGGCGCAGGATATTGTAGATACAATTGAAAACGAGTGGAATATAACAATCAAATACGTCCAAAGGGAGCATCTCATCACTTTTTCCACTCTTGCCCGTGTGGAAAAGCATAACGACCCAAGCGACCGATTGATTATAGCCCAAGCCATTTGTGAAAAAATTCCGCTCATAAGCAGCGATGGCAAATTTAGACATTACCGCAAGCAAAATTTGCAATTGGTTTTTAACGAAAAATAAATCAGGGCAACCAAAATCAATGCTACAAAGCAGTGCTCTCCTTATTGCTTTGAAACGAAGCCGAGTAATGCGCAAAAAAATCATAGTCCAATATCTTTGATATGCTGGCAAGTTGTTCGGTATCAATATGATATGTTTGAATGATGCGGTAGATATTTGAGCGATTGCAATGCAATTCATCTGCCAGCCATGCGGCAGAACGCCTGTCCACTTTCAATCTGTCGCGTATCAATTTTCCAATATGTATCTTTTCATTTTCCATGTGTCACGCCTGTTGTTTTTTGTAACAAAAAAGCGTGGGGCAATATTTTTATCTGTATATGAGGCTTCGACTACCTGTACGCCAAATAAGTTACCCACACCGCAGCGTGGCATCAACTACTCATTATTGGCGTACTTGAAAGTGTCGAATTTTCATATACCAAAACAAAAGCTAACGCTTTTTTCCAACATGTTGATGTGCTAATACGCACATTTTTGTTTATGTCATAAATTTATATTTTAAATTGTTGTTCACTATTTTTTTATTTTGTACTTCTTTGCTCAATACTGCTGTTTCCATATCGTGATTATCTTTTGCGATTGCAAAGGTACACATTTTTTAGATAACAAAGAGGGCAAGGCTCAAACCTCGCCCCAATGATGCGTATTTTCTTTACTTATTGCGTTTTATGGCAAGATGCCGAATTATGCCAATGAAAGCAGGGTGTTTTTCGCAGTTAAAAATGGAATATCACAAAAAAATTGCCGGTCGGCTTTGTTTCAATACCTACCTTGGAGGCAACCTCATCTTGCGACATCTCGCGTGCAGAGGTATGCTCCACCTGATTGTTTGCGTAAGATTCGAATGTGAATTCGTTTTGCCCTTTAGACGAATATCCAAAGCCTATACCCACTTCGCCGCCGATGGAAAGTCGCGTGGTTATGAAATATTCTACACCGCAGAAACCTCCTAATCCTATGCCAAACGTATTGCCTATCTTGTTTTCAATCAAGCGAGAGCCACCCTGAATATTATTGTCACCACCAAAAGTCGTTGACGGAGGCGATGGACTTGTGTCTGTGAGGGGGTTACCATACTCATAAGTGATGGTTTTGCCTCCGCCATAGCCCAGCAGCAGTTCCGCACCATAAAACCCTTGCATCCGACCGGTGCCTACGCGCCATTCGTAGCCCGCATTGAGGTACAATCCGGTTTCGGATACGCTCTTAATGTCAAATACCGTGGCCATTGTGTTGTCGGGATTTTCCTCCAGTTCGGCAACGTCAGACACTGTTTGTTTGAATGTTTCGTTCGTTACATTTAAATGCAATTTGGCACGAACGGCGCGGTTATCTTCGAGGAAATACTTGCCATAGATACCCACACCATTGCCAAAAGTGGGTGCTGTGTTCGCGGCATCGGTAAATAAATTACCCAAAAACTGCAAAACCGGAGTTGCATCAATACCAAACGCAAAATCACCCGCCTTGGGCAGATACGAAGGTGGTGTGTGTGTTTGCGCCGGTGCCGCTTGTTCAACCCGTTGTGCAGACTCTTGTGCAGACTTTTTTGCGATTTCTTGCGCCACTCGTTCTGCCACCTCTTGCGCCACTTTTTCTGCCACCGCCTGTGCCGCCTTTTCAGCCGCCTCTTGCGCCACTTTTTCGGCAACCTCTCGTGCCGTCTCTCGTGCCGCCTCTCGTGCAACATCTTGTGTTGATTTTTGTGCTGCCTTTTGTGCAGCAACGGGCAATACACCCAAGCCCAAGCATAAAATTGCTGATACTACTGTTTTTTTCATTATAAATTATGTTTTCTATTTTATGTATTAAAAAAGTTTCCTAATCTCCTCCTTTGATATAAGTTACCGGAAGAGACAGATTATTTGCAGCAAGTAATATACCGGAAACAACAGTACTTCCTCCTGCTTGCGTGCCTGTAATATCAAGTATAGTTAGTGAGCCATCCTCTATTACATAGTCTGCAGTACCAATTTCAAGAGATGTTCCCCCGCTTGTTATTTGAAATTTAATTTTCCCCCCGCTTGCAGACCACGTCACATTTGGATTGACACCGCCCGCCCTGAGTGAATTATCTGACAAAAATTCAACGCTATAGTCATTGGAACTCACCAGAGTAGTGTACCACGTTCCAATAAGGGCTGTGGTACCTCCTTCATTGGAAGATTTGCCTCTCTTAGCGGGGTCATCATCATCTCCACATCCTGCGGCTATTCCAATCAAAAGTGCCACAGCTAAAACTCTCGTAAATGCGCCCGTTTGGGCGACTTTGTAAAAAATCTTTTTCATAAACTAATATTATTTAAATTATTTATTTCTTTTTCATTTTCTAATAAAATATTATTTTGTGTTCCTTCTACTCGTATGGCTTTTCGTAGGAAATAATATCTGCCCGTTTTTTGGGAGTTGCTGCTCTCCCCGCGCTATTTTTGAGTGTTGCAGCGGCTTCACCTTCGCCTTTTAATTTTCGGCTGCAAAATTACTGCATAAATACCAATCAGGCACCCCAGTTTTGTACCTAATAACAGCACAAAATGTCGCGAATTTAACGACAAAATGTCTTGTGAAACGCAACAAAGTGCAGAGGTTGTTGTCTGAACCATGATTTTCATAAGATTTTCAAGATTAACAGGATTATGCGAAGTTTATCTTGGCAATCTTGAAAATCTTATGAAAATCATGGTTCAAGACAAAAAAACGCACCTTTACAAAACATTCACCAATTTGACACCCCATGCTGCGGACTGAAAGCCCACCCCATATCCCAGCCCAACGCATCGCGTTGGGAAATGATAATGAATGATTGTGTGCGCCCTGAATTGCATTTCAAAATAATTGCGTACCTTTGCGGTTGCAATAATGATAAAAGATGTGTAAAAATGAGTGCAACAGTACTTAAAAAAGTGTATGAAGTTTATTCTGATGTTGACGAATTGGCATCGGGAATTGATTTTCGTGCGCAGTTTCCTGATTATAGAGTTCGCATCTTATTTGAACCCAAATTTCACGGAGTTTCCGACAAAGAAGAAAAAGCCGGATGGCTAACTGTTTCGGAAAATGCATTATCGGATTGGCTTAACGAGGAGGAGGAGGCAGCATGGGCATACCTTCAGTAGGCGAAATTTTCACCGCCGACAACAAAATTGTCTTAGCCACAATTGCTAAGGTCACAGATGATTTTATTGAAAAAACAATAAATGAGACGGTTAGAATACTTCAGGGGCAGAAGTCAGGGCAAACGCATCTTAATTTAACATGATTTAAATAATTTGATAAAATTGCGTTAAAGCGGTTGCCTCTCAAATAATCGTTGTCGGGTGGATTTAAACAATAAAAATCAGGGTGTTGCGTTTCATT
>BNTU01000081.1 GCA_025996835.1 Bacteroidia bacterium | reverse complement strand
TCGATTCCGGAGATTGTGAAAGCGGCGATGCCGGATGCTCCTGCGGTGGATAACGCCGATTGGTATCATTTGTCCAAAGGGGACACAATTCTGTTTCAAGGCGATTCTATCACGGATTGGGGGCGCGACAGGAACAAAGAAGCGGAGGTGAACACGCCTGCTCAATTGGGAGGTGGCTATCCGCTTTTTACCGCAGCCAACATTTTAGCAAATAATGCCGAAAAAGGATTGAAAATCTACAATCGCGGCATTTCCGGCAACAAGGTTTTCCAATTAGCCGACCGTTGGGACAAAGATTGTATTGAGTTGAAACCCAACCTGTTGAGTATTCTTATTGGAGTAAACGATTTTTGGCATTCACTCGGTCAATATACAGGCACCGTTGAAACGTATGAAACCGATTACCGCGCACTTTTGAGTCGCACCAAAAAAGCCTTGCCGGAGGTAAAAATAGTCATCTGTGAGCCTTTCATAGTGCATGGAGGCTCAGCGTTGGACAACACATGGGAAAGCGGATTTGCACCCTATCGCCATGTAGCACGCAAATTGGCACGCGAGTTCGATTTAACATTCGTCCCACTCCAAGCGGTCTATAACGAGGCACTGACACAAGCCAATTCGGAATATTGGGGCCCCGACGGCGTACATCCGTCTTTGGCGGGAGCGCAGTTGATGTCGCAAGCATGGATAAAAGCAGTGCTAAATTTTCACTGACTCGCCAAGGCTCAAACCATTGCAAATTAACGTTCTTTCACGATTTTTCCTTTTTTACTATCCGTGCCGGAACTTTCAATATAGAACCGTGCCGGATGCCTGTCGGCAGGGATATCTGAGCGGAAATATCTTCCCATTTCTTTAAATCCGAAGAACTTACCGCGCCAAATTTTCCGTCGTTGTATTTATCAAAATACACCACCCAATTTTCCCCGACCCTGGTTACAGTAGGACCTTCAGCCCAATAATTTCCGGTAATGGGCTCGGAAGGTTCGGAATAAGGTCCGGTAAGCTTTTCAGAGGTGGCGATAAAGATATTTTTTTGAGGACCTTTCAGGAACATCACAAATTTGCCTTCTATCGGAACAATCGTTGCATCAATCACATCAAACCCTTTATCATATAACAATTTTGTTTCTGAAAAATGTTCAAAATCTTTTGTTGTTACATAATACATGCGATTATTCCATTCGTCTTCACCATCATCTGTAAAACGTCCTTCAATGGTAGTCGCCCAATAAATCATGTATTCCCTATTCACTTTATCGTAGGTAATTTCCGGTGCCCAGCAATTCTTTACTCCCTTTTCATGCGCCATTACCGGAATAAGTTTTTGTTCCGACCACGAAATCAGGTCTTTCGAAGAGGCATATCCGATTCCGTTCTCCGTCCAACTAATCGTCCATACCAGATGATAAAGTCCGTCCCCGCCTTGTATTATACAAGGGTCGCGCATCAACTTGTCTTTACTTAACTCCGGTTTCAAAAGGGATTGGTCGTTATTTAATGCCTCCCAATTGTAACCGTCGCTACTGTAAGCCAAATGAAGCCCGTCTTCTCCGTTATTTTTGAAATAAGAAAAAAGATAAACCGTTTTTTCTTCGCTACATGAAATAAGCAACATAAATGCCGACAAAAGAACAAAATAAATTGTTTTCATACATATATATATATATTAATTTAAAATAAATTGCTTTTTACCAAAAATAAGCATAAAACAGCGCACACAGCACTACTACACCCAGCGATGCAATCACATCCCACTTGTTCCAACTCTTCCTGACAAGCGTTTTGTAGTCGTCGGTGAAAGTGATAGCCTCTATTTGCTGAGCGGTTGGCTTGGGGGTGAAAAATGACACTGCCACCATCAGCAACATGATGAAGACAAGCAACCAGATTTCAAAGATAAGCCAGTTGGTTTGCCAAAACCATGCGGTACTTTCCCAGCACCAGCCGGTCATTGCTTTGGCTCCTGTTTCTGTAAATATGTTGGTCAGCAAGCGCAGCATACCAACAGCAAAGCCTACTATCATGCCTGCCTCGCCTGCCTTTGGCGTAATGCGTTTGGAGAATATGCCCAAAGCAAATACGGCTACCATTGCCGGTGCGAGTAGCGATTGGATGCCTTGCAGGTAGTCGTAAAGGCTGCCCAAACTCATCATAACCGGTATCCAGACGATGCCCAATATCACAACCGCGACTGTGGCAACGCGACCTACCAAGACGTAGGTTGCCTCGCTCTTTTGTTTAAACATCGGTTTGTAAAAATCTTCCGTGAACAGCGTCGCGCAAGAGTTGAAGAATGCCGCCAAAGAAGCCACCAATGCCGATATAAAGCCCACAGTAACAATGCCTTTCACACCGGCAGGCAATACAAACTTGACCATTGAACCAAAGGCGGTATCGGGGTTGTCTAACGTGAATCCGCTGTCGGGGCGCGCCGCCAATGCTGCAGCTACCATCCCCGGTATCAGGAACATAAACACAGGCAACAATTTGAAATAGCCTGCTGCGATACTGCCTCTGCGGGCGCGTTTCATCACCTCGTCGTTAGATTCGCCTTTGCGTTGTCCGAGCACACGTTGAACGATATGCTGGTCGGTACACCAATACCAAAAGCCGATAATGGACGCTCCGATAAACACCCAAAAGCCGGGGTAGTCGTCATACAGCGGGTCGCCGGTATTGAAATGGAACATGTGGTTCGTGCCGTGCGCCACGCCGTCTGCGCCCACACTTAGCGTTTTTGAATAGTCAATCATCGCCGTCCAACCGTCTGCGATACTGCCGCCGCCGAGTGCAGCCAATCCCAAGAAAAGCACAAGGAATGAGCCAAGGATAAGGATAGGCGTTTGAATGGCGGACAGTGTCATCACGCCCTTCATACCGCCCAAAACGGTAAAAATACCCGTTAAAAGTATCAAGCCGATGGCTCCGTACCAGAAAGGGATGCCCAGCAGGCTTTCCATAAAAATGCCGCCGGTGAATGCCGTTACGCTCACTTTTGTCAGCACGTATGAAATAAGTGTGACGATGGACAGCCACGAACCTGTGGCAGGCGTGTAGCGATATTTGAGAAAATCGGGCATTGTGATGATTTTCCCCATTTTGTTGTTCAGGAGTTGGTAGAACGGCACAAAGAGCCATCCCAGGATGAGTATCATCCAACCCTGCATTTCCCAGTGTGCCATACCCACACCGGCTTTTGCGCCTGTTCCGGCAAGCCCCACAAGGTGTTCGGAACCGATGTTGGCGGCAAAAATAGCCGCCCCAATGATGTACCACGGTTCGCCTTTACCGAAGAGGTAGTCTTCGCTGTTGGCACCCTGCTGCAAGCGTTTGTCCTTCTGTATCGAACGCCACACAGCCCACGTCACTGCTAAAATCCCAACTGCGATAATCACCCAGTCGAGCCATAAAAATTCATTTGAATTCCAATTCATATTAATAGAGTTTAGAGATTAGAGTTTAGAGTTTAGAGAATAATTCTGTTTCTGTGAATTTACCAATTGCTTGGTACTTTTTATACAATTCCAGATAGAGTTGATGGTTTTCTGCATTTGGAACGTATTCAAATGCAAATCCCTGTCCCATTGACTTTTGGGCATCTTCAACCTTCGCGTACACTCCGGCTGCTACTGCTGCAAACATGGCTGCGCCGAATGCGCAGGCTTGTTCGGAGCGTGCTACTTTGATGGGCATTCCTAAGACATCCGCCAATGTTTGCATCACAAACGGCGATTTCAACGAGATGCCTCCGATGCCGATAACTTCCTTTATTTCGATGCCGTTTTCGAGGAAACGGTCGATAATGGCTTTCGAGCCGTAGGCGGTTGCTTCCACCAATGCGCGGAAAACCATTGCAGGCGTACTGCCCAGCGTCAATCCGGCAATCGTGCCTTTTACTAATTGATTGGCATCGGGTGTGCGCCGCCCGTTGAGCCAGTCGGTGGCAATCAGCGTCTCGGAAACAGGCAATTTTTCGGCTTCTTCGGTTAATTCGGGAATGGATTTGTTCACAAATTTTGAGAACCACGCATAAACATCCCCGAAACCCGACTGTCCGGCTTCCAAACCAATCAAACCCGGAATCACCGAGCCATCGACCTGTCCGCAAATGCCCGGAATGAGTTTGTCTTGCATTTCTGCGGGAGTGGCAACCATGATGTCGCAAGTGGAAGTACCGATGACACGCACAAATGTTTTCGGCTTGATTTCGGCGCCTACGGCTCCAAAGTGGCAATCGAAAGCACCCACGCCAACCACAACGTTGGTGGTCAAGCCCAATTTTTTTGCCCATTCGGCACTCAAATTGCCTACTTGGGTATCGCTCGTGTAAGTCTTTTCAAACAATCGGCTTCTGAATCCTTTCAGCAGCGGATTGATAGCCGTCAGAAATTCTTCGGGAGGCAGTCCGCCCCATTGTGCATGCCACAGGGCTTTGTGTCCGGCGGCGCAACGACTGCGGACAATTTCTTCGGGTTTTGTTTTTCCGGTAATCAATGCCGTCATCCAGTCGCAATGTTCCACCCAACTGTAAGCCTCTTTACGGATGCTTTCGTCCACGCTCAACACATGGCTCATTTTTGCCCAGACCCATTCGCTCGAATAGATGCCGCCCTCATAAGCTGTGTAGTCAATCGCGCTTTTCTTCGCCAACTCGTTGATTTTCGCAGCTTCCGCAATGGCGGTGTGGTCTTTCCACAACACAAACATGGCGTTGGGATTTTCTGCATATTGCGGCAGCAAAGCCAACGGCAAGCCGTCTTTGTCAATCAGCACCGGCGTAGAGCCGGTGGTGTCGAACGATATGCCCACTACTTTTTCGGCTGTTCCGGCAGGCGATTTGCTCAATGCTTCTTTCACGGATTCTTCCAATGATTCCACATAATCCAAGGGATGCTGCCGGTATTGATTTTTTGCCGGAACGCAGTATTTGCCCTCCTTCCAGCGCGGGTAGTATTTCACCGCAGAAGCGATTTCTTTCCCCGTCTCCGTTTCCACGATTACGGCGCGACAGGAGTCTGTGCCGTAGTCTAATCCAATTACATACTTCATAATGATACTATTTAAATTATTTTTTATCGCTAACACTGAGTTGAATTTTTTGCATGACCAATCCATAGTGACTGCCAACCGGATTAGCCTTTATATTTTCGCCATTCCAATTGGTCGCAAAATTACCCGAATACATCATCCACATCGTTTGTCCGTCTTTGCTGATAAATTTGGATGGAATATTGACAAAATAAGCCTGTTCACCAAAACTTTTCATGTAGGTGACTAATTTCCATTCGCCTGTCAATGAATTGGATTCCAATAGGTAGGTGTTCATTTTCGAACAGGTATTTCCGCCGTCGGTAACACACATCAGGTACTTTTTCAGCGGCGCGTTGTAGGTCACCGTAACGCATCCCATGTTGTTGTTCCATTCCAACAGGGGCTTGATTTGCGAGAAATCACTGCTCCATATCGCCTGTCCGCTTGCATCCCTTCCGCCGTAAAACTCCCATTGGGAAGCGTCGTTGATGTTTTCAGGTGAAGGGGTCACGCGCAATAAATAGACATTATCGCCGGTTATCCAACTGGCGTTCCAGAAGCGAGGTTTCGGGTCGTTGATGTCGGCACCGTGAGCTACCATATAGGCTTTCCCGTCGGGTGAGTGTTCCATATTTTTACCGAAATCCACAAAGTGCGGTGAGCCGATTTTTACAGGGTAGCCATTGATACCTGTTTCACCGAAAATAGGCTTTTCCGGTGTATGCGGGCAGTCATTCCACCACATTCCCTTATCGGTTGAGGTGCGGAAGCCCACGAAGGGACCTAACCAGGGCCAGTTATAGGTCATATTGCCATATTTGGAGTCAGGTGAGGGACCGAGGCAATAAGTGCCGTAATACCACACGCCATTATACATCAGGCTGCCACAGGGATACCGTCCTTGATACGGGAGGGCGGAAGCCGGTTGTGTGCCCAGACTGTAAACCACCACTCTCAGCGGGTCGTTGCCTTCCATCACTGCCTGTCCTGTAATAGCCTTGTCTCCCGGCCAACTGAGGCTATTGTTAAAACCTCCGTCCAATCTCCATACAATTCCATCTGTATAAGGTGAATACAAAATATCATCTTCTCCCCATGTCGGATACCATGTGTCCGCAAACCAAGCACCCGGATACCTGCTGTCTCCCTTATGAAACCCGCTTGTTACACCCAGAAACTTTATTTGACTGTAGGCTTTTGACTGTGGGAACGGACAATCGGAAGGCGTTTCCGATTGCCATACGAAAGCCTCAAAGTGCTCTATGTGAGGTTTCAACGGCTCTATTTGCACCGTTACTGTTTGCTTCTTTGCATCCCGAATAACTTTCACCTGCGAAAACAGGACAAAAGGACACAATAGCATACTCATTATAAATATCTGTTTCTTCATCTTCATCTTTATTTTTCTGCAAAAGTACGAATAAATAATTAATTCGCAATGTCTTATTTTTTAACTGTTGTTTTTATCCTGATAACGGTAAATGAATATGCCGGAATTTTAAATTCGGAAATATCCGATAAACTTACCGTACTTTGTAGCGGTCTTGCCTTTTTGTCATCCGGCGTACCTGTCAAAACGGTTTTTATAAACTTGTTGCCGGTGATGTTGAGCGAATGAATATCCAACTTGGTTTTCACTTCCACAGGCAACAGGTTCACCAGTTTAATAATGACATCATTGGTTTTGCTGTCGCGAACTACCGAGTAGGCGATTCGTTTTTTTACGGATTCTTGATTATTGTTGAGCTGAATATTGCCGGGTAAATATTCATCGCCGGCATTTTCTCCATAAAGTTTTTGCACAAAATAACCCACAGTCGGTTTTATTTCGGTATTGTTGAAATAAATCAAATCGGGATTCCATTGCGTATGACCTTCTTTGGCAAGCAACGGGGCATACGAAGCCATACTTACCACATCGCCGTTCCGTTCCAAAGTGGTCAAATGAAGTGCTTCGGCGAGAGCCGTTTCTATATTGGATGGGCGTCCGGGCAAGTGCGCGGCATATTCTCCCAGATAAACTTTGGCGGTGGAGCGGTTGTACGAATCGTAATAATCCTGATTGTGGATAAACCATCCGGGCGATTCGTAGTAATGTTCATCAACCATCGGAACGTCTAATTTATTTACCAGATTCCAACCGGCTGTGTAATCCGTACTCCCTCTGTGAAAAGGACCCGCCGTACCAACAACAATGATTTCCGGGTGTTTTTCTTTGATGGCGTTGTAAATCATCGTAAACCGTTCTTCAAAAACATCCGAGATAAGGTCTTCGTTTCCTATTCCCAAGTATTTTAGATTAAATGGTTTCGGATGTCCTGCCTCGGCTCTTTTCTTTCCCCAAGTCGTTTTTGCATCGCCATTCGCCCACTCAATCAAATCCAGCACCGATTGAATGTATGCACCCATTTCCTCCATCGGAATACCGCCTTGTTGCCCACCCATCGGATGACCGTGATGCGCGGAGTTTTGGCAAGGAACTCCAGCCGCAACCACCGGAAGCGGTTCGGCACCTATATCTTCGCAAAACTGAAAATATTCAAAATAACCCAAACCGGCTGTTTGATGATAGCCCCAAATGTTACGTTGCGGAACACGCGCTTCCAACGCACCGATGGTATTTTCCCAACGGTAGATATTTTCGATGCCATCGCCATGCGCCACACAGCCACCCGGAAATCGCACAAATTTGGGTTGCATATCGGCAATGACTTGCGCCAAATCGGCACGCAATCCGTTTTTGCGGTTTTTGAACGTCTTTTGCGGAAACAGGGAAATCATATCCAAATCAATATATCCACTATAATCTTCTTGAAAGGCGATAATTAATCTTGCATCCGGTATGGTTTCTTTTGCTTCTATCACGACTTTGTATTTTTTCCATTCATTCGTGAATTGTTTTTTTATTTCAGCCTTTCCAACAATTCTCCCCTTATCAACTAATTTAACCAATAAATTTACTTCTTTACCTTCCACTAAGCGGGCGAATAATGAAAAATTGTACTTTTCTCCTGCTACTAACGGAATACCATCAAAGCCTTCATTCATTAGTTCTTTATCCTTATTAAATAGAAATGAAATATAATGTTTATTATTGGGATGAACAGGTGAAATTGAATCTATAGATACGTATGTGTTTTGAGGAAGTTTCCATCCTGTTAGATAGTTCAATGAACTTAAATATGGAATCGGCGTAGCATATTCAAAATCGCGATTTTGGATGAGTTCGGCATACAAACCGCCATCGGCAGCGTAATTAATATCTTCAAAGAAAACACCAATCAATTTATCGCTTATTTTTTTACTTTTGGCGTTATCTACGGTTATAACGGCATCTACCGGTTTGAGGGAAGCAAAGCGTTCGGGGTCGCCTTTGGTGGTTTCCGCCCACAACAAGTTATTATATGCGACCCGTTTGTGTTCATTTATCAAATTATCAATCGTTGTCCACGCCACTTTATGAGCCGTTCCTTTTCTCGGTTGATTGAGAATAAGGGCTGTTTGCAGTTGGTTGAGATAAGTTACAGGCGCTATCTTATAGGACTGACTTTGCCAAGTAATCAGGTCTTTGGATGCAGTATGAGCCAATACGCCATCGCGGTCATTGACACTCCAGATGCAATGCCACAAGCCATCGGCAGCAAGAGACAAAAAAGGCGTGTGCATCTTCTTTTCACTGCCCCATCGTCCGTAATCGCAACTAAGAAACTTGTGTTCCGGACCAATGGAATGCCAATCTTCTTGGTCGATGCTCCACGCAAAACTCAAACCGTTATTTACCTCGTAAGCAAATACATAAGCCGAATCAGGCTCGTTTGCAAACAGTGGTTGAAACAGCATTGATAATACTACATTTAATACAATAATTATTTTTTGCATATATTACTGATTATGTAGAAATTACTACTCTATTCTTGCTTTTTTCCCCTTTTTCGTCCGACCAATCTTGCAAGCGTTGATATTCCGCTTTCGTTAGCCTTACAAACGAGCCGTGTTGCGGATTGGCTACTCCTTGAATGTCTTCGGGCGAATGAAAATTGCGCAAATATTTGTCGGCTTTGCAAATGCGGTATTTGGCAGGTCGAGACGAGTATTCCACATAAGCCACTCGCCAAGTAGAATCGCCTATCAGTTGAAAAGCAGATGCACCTTCGCATTGTTTATTACCTTCAAAACTGACATAATCGCTTTCATCAGGTTGGGGATAAACACCTGTAAGTTTTTCGGACGAAGCCGTAAAAATTCCTCTTGTGCCACCTTCCTTTTTTATCAACAAATGATAACGTCCGTCTGCGGCAACATAGTTAATATCCGCATCAATCGTTGCATAACCCCAATCGAGCAGCAAACGCGGTTTGGTAAGTTTGGTAAAAGTTCTATCGGTGTATGAATAAAAAACACGGTCGTATTTGTCCTCTTTGCTGTTGAGCAAGGAATAATAAATCATATAACCGCCTTTCGCACCGTCAGCCCAAACATAATTTTCGTCCCAAATAATTTGTGGCGCCCAAACACGCTGTATTGCGCTATAATCGGTGTAAAAATCGGGCGATTTCGGGTCGCAAAAAATAGACGCACCTTTGCGGAAATCGAAAGTTACCGCTGTCCAATGAATCAAATCGTCGCTTTTCAATAAGTTAATTCCATAGTTAAACCAAACTTTACTTTTTGCGTTGCACATATCGGTAGTCGTCATTACAAAACCTTTTCCGCCGGCAGCGCGACAAATATAAGCATCACGCGCACCCCCTTCGATTTCCGAAAGTTTCTGTGTGTCATAAACCGCATCGCCGTTGATAAGGTCGTGAAAATGCACCCCATCGCGACTTAAAGCAAATGCCGTAAATTCGCCTCTTCCGCTCATGTGGCAGTAGAGGTAGCCGTAGTCTGCTTGATTCTGTGCAAATACGCCAGTCGCTGAAAATAAAACAATTAATATTGCTAAAATCTTTTTCATTCCTCAATTATTTTTACATCCCACGCGCCAAGTGTGAGCTTGTCTGTTGCTTTTTCGCCCGAAATCAACTCTTTCCCTTTTGAAAATGGGTTGTTGAGCGTCTTTTCTTCGTCGCTGAAATTGAAAATGTAATGCAGCGATTTTCCGGCATCATTTTTACCGGAACGAATGATTATCGGAAATTTGAAATCGCTTTGCGGTGTTAAAACAGTTGCCTCAGTGGCTGCCTGACGAATGATATTTTCCAACAAATCTTGCGACGGATAAGTACCTATATAAATCAATTTGCCTTTGCCGTAAGTGTTTTCGGTGATGCAAGCCCATTTTCCGTAAAATTTATGTTCGGCGTAGGCAAGCGGCTTGGCAGTTTCCGGAATCAGGAACTCGTACCATTCACTCGCTGTTAATTTTCCGGTGGCAGAAAAGCGGGCATTTTCGGTCAGACGCAAGGGTGTATTGGGAATATTGGCATATTCCTGATAGTAAAATCCTGCGGCTTTGCGCAAAATGGAGGACGGCGGCAATTCGGCTCTGACGGCGTTGTATTCGTTGGTATAACCGCTTTTGAACATCATCACCACAATTCCACCGTTTTTTACAAAAGCCTCTATTTTTTCAAGCAAATTGTTGTCAGCCACATACAAAGGCGGAATAACAAGCATTTTATACTTACTGAAATCCGTCCATTTGTCGCAGGGAATAATGTCTGTTTCGATATTTTGATTGTATAAAGCACTGTGTATCATTTGTGCAGGATATCTCTCCCAATTGGTGTAAGGCATAAAATTGAGGGCGTGATACGAGTCGTGGCTGTAAAGTATGGCAACCTTGTTCTCTTTTTTCAGGTTGACAAGATTTTTTCCGATACGTTTAAACTCTTTTGCCGTTGTTGTAAATTCGTTGTAGATGCGGTTGGGCTGCAAATCCTGTCCCAAAATGCCGCGCCAATAGGTTTCCTGTCCGTAGTGGAGCGTGTGCCAATGCCAATATCCCACCATATTGGCACCCGAAGCCAAATGCGCATACGCATTTTGCCGCAATTGTCCATCATAGGGCGGTTTTTGGCTTCTGGAATCCCAACCTGTTGCCTGCGCGTTGGTTTCGGTAATCAGGTAATTGCCTTTTGCCACGGTTCGCATATAATCGCCCACATACGCAATCGACCGTCCATCCTGACCATCTTGGACGTTATGATATACGTTTCCGGCAGGATATTGCATTTGCCGAAAACTTTCCACATGGTCGATATTATGAAAAGAGGGCATAAAACAATGGGTTACGAATTGGTCAGGACGTTTGTATTGATTCACAATATCGCATTGCCAATTCAAAAATTCAGCCAATCGAAAGCGGTTATAGCGTTCCCATTCGAGTTTATACGAAGGGTTGGTTACTCCGTCAAGCGGATAAAATTCTTCCCAGGTATGAATATTCATTCCCCAGTAATTCATTCCCCATTCTTTGGTAAGCAATTTGAGGTCGCCATGAAATTTCCCTTTCACGTGATTGCGAAATCCGACAAAATAATCGTGGTTGTTCACTCCGCGCGCTTCTACTTCATTATCCACCTGATAGCCGATAATTGCCGGATGTTGCGCATAATGTTCCATCAGTTTGCGGATAATCCGTTCGCAGAAAAAGAGATAAGTTGGGTTGGTGAAATCCATGTTTTGCCGGATGCCGTAATACGCTTTGCCGCCTTTTGTATGTTCGGCAAGCACTTCGGGGTAGCGGTGCGCCATCCACGCAGGAATAGAATACGTCGGCGTTCCGAACATAACTTTTATGCCGGCTGCCTGCATTTTATCGAGGATACGGTCCATCCAGGCAAACTCAAACACACCTTCCTGCGGCTCGAAAAGCCCCCAGCTTGATTCGCCTATACGCACCACCGACACATTGGCGGCTTTCATCATTTTTATGTCTTCGTCGAGCCGTTCCGAAGGCATATATTCGTGATAATAGGCAGCGCCATACAGGATGTTGTCGAACTTGTACTGTGCAAATACATTTGTAGTTGCAAGTAGTAACACTAAGGAATAAAACAGTTTCTTTTTCATTGCTTCAAATTTATTTTATAAACGGTAAATGATTCTTTTTCTGCCGTAATCTTCAATTGATTGTCCGTTAATGTTGCCGTAGCGCTTTCCGGAATAATGGCAAAAGGCGATTCTAAGGTATTCTCCATTGTTTTGTTTTCCGCTTTCAGCCGGATACTTTCTCCAAGTGTCAACTGAGCATTTTTCTTCAGACCGGATAGGGTGACGGTTATTTCTTTCGCTTCTTTTTCAACATTGGCAACTTTGATAATATATCTGTTCTGCACTTTATCGTACACTGCGGAGGCATACAAGCCGTTTTGTCCGGTCAGCGGTTGTCCGTTCCATGTCAGCGGCAACACATTTGTTCCTTTGTGATGGGAATAGAGTTGCTGAACGTAGTAATTCGGCGTTTTAACCATTGCCAAGTTGTCGAACCAAATCAAATCGGGATTCCATTGCCAGGCATCCACATGCGCCAATAGCGGGGCATACGTTGCCAAATGCACCACATCGGCATTGCGTTCAACACCGGTGAGAAAAGCAGCTTCGGCTAAAGCAGCTTCAAAACTGTTCTTTTTTACCGGGCGCGTGTGTGCGGCATATTCTCCGGCAAAAACTTTCGGACCCTTTCGGTCGTAGTTATCGTAGCGTTTCGCATTTTCCAAAAACCATTCCGGCGACATATAATAATGCTCATCCACTAAATCGACTTTCAAGGCTTTCATTTGGGGCCACAAGCGGTCAAATTCTGTTCCCGATGCCGAAGGTCCTGCCGTTCCCACAATTTTGATATGGGGATATTTCGGGCGGATTTGCTTCATAAATGCCTCTAAATACAGATGATATTGCTCGCCCCATTGCTCGTTGCCTATGGCTAAATACTTCATATTGAAGGGCGCGGGATGTCCCATATCCGCGCGAACTTTGCCCCAAGTGCTTGTAGCCGAGCCATTGGCAAACTCAATTAAATCCAAAGCATCGTCAATATACGGTTGCAGCGAATCCAAGGGAACAACTTGCTCGCGTCCTTTTTGAAATTGGCATGAAAAGCCGCAACTGATGACGGGAAGCGGCTCTGCACCAAAATCTTCCGCAAACTGAAAATACTCAAAAAAGCCCAGCCCGTATGATTGAAAATAATCCGGGAAAAACTTATGCTTAAATTCGTAATTCCAACGATTTTCATTGACCGGACGATTTTCCACCTGCCCCACACTGT
>BNTU01000080.1 GCA_025996835.1 Bacteroidia bacterium | reverse complement strand
GCAAAATCATTTTTTAAGTCTAAATAACGCCCAACCTCTACTTTTTTCATAGAAATATGAATATAATGTTTCAGCTATTTAATCACTTTGATTAAATAATCGCCGCAAAGGTACGAAAAAGTTTTGAGTTATGAGTTATGAGTTATTCGTTTTTGGATTTATTTTTAGTAGCGATACTGCTATTATTGGGATTATGCTGCATAGCATTACCCAGATGAAGAAATTGTTGTAGCCTATTTGTTCTTGTATTCTTCCGGCGAACATGCCCGGTAGCATCAGTCCCAGTGCCATGAAGCCGGTGCAGATGGCGTAATGCGCTGTTTTGTGTTCGCCTTCGGAATAGTGCATCAGGTAGAGCGTGTAGGCTGTGAAGCCGAATCCGTAGCCGAACTGTTCGATGAGCACACATATATTAATAAGGAGCAGGCTGTCGGTCTGGGTGAAACCCAGATAGACAAACGTGACGGCGGTGAGCAACATGCTGAACGTCATGGGCCATATCCACTTTTTCAGCCCCCCTTTGGCGGCTACCAGTCCGCCGATGATGCCGCCTGTGACCAAGCCGGTGATGCCGATGGTGCCATACACAAAGCCTACTTCGCCGGTTGTAAGTCCCAATCCGCCAACGTCTTTGGGGTCGAGCAGAAACGGATTGATGAGTTTCAGCAACTGCGCCTCGGCAAAACGAAACGTCAGCATAAAAAACACCGCCGCCGCCGCTTGGGGCTTTTTGAAAAACGATACAAAGGTGGAAGTGAACTCTGTGAAAATTTCCTTTGGGGTCAAAACCGCGCGCGTCTCCGCTTCGGGCTTGGGCAACAAGGCTTTGTGGTAGAAACCAAACGCGACAAACAGCCCCGCCGGCACAAAGAAGGTGACAGACCACGCAAAAGGGATATTGCCGGTATGCGTTTCGAGAAAACCCGCCAACATCACCAGCGCACCCTGCCCCACAATGGTTGCAATGCGGTAAAAAGTGCTTCGGATGCCCACAAACATCGCCTGCTGGCCGGTGTCCAGTTCCAGCATATAAAAACCATCGGCGGCAATGTCGTGCGTTGCCGAACTGAACGCCAAGAGCCAAAAGAACGCCAGCGATGCCTGAAAAAAGAACGGCAGCGGTATCGTGAAAGCGATGCCCGCAAAACCGGCACCGATAAAGAGTTGCATGAGCACTATCCACCAGCGTTTGGTTTTCAAAATGTCGATGAACGGACCCCAAAACGCCTTGATGACCCACGGCAGATAGAGCCAACTCGTGTAAAAAGCGATGTCGGTATTGGAAATGCCCATCCGTTTGTACATGATGACCGAAATCGTCATCACAGCTACGTTGGGCAGCCCTTCTGCCAGATACAGCGAAGGAATCCAAGCCCATGGCGATGTTTTTTTAGGGGTGTTTTTCATTTTTTTCGTGCCCGAAGTTCAATCGTGCGGATTTTATCTTTATAATAATTGTGTGTGTTCAGTTTGTGGATGTCCAACGCGGCATCGGAATTGTCGTCCCAACGGCGGCAGAGGTAGAGCGGGGTGTAGATGCGCCCTATTTGGTAATTCCGCGAAATGGCTAAGCCGAGCGCATAATCTTCGCCGTAATTTGTGTTGGGCAGTTTGATTTCGCGCAATATCGGTGTGTAGAAAGCGCGTGGAGCACCTAAACCGTTGATTCGCAGTGCGTTGTTTCTGCCGTTTTCGGGTGTCCACTCGTTGTGGTCGATGATGCCGGGGGGGATTTCTTCCAAATTCACGTTCACCATCTTGTAAGAGCCGACTACCATGGCGCAATTTTGTTCGTAAAATGCGTTGACAATTATTTTGAGCACATTTTTGTCGATATACAGGTCGTCGCTATCGAGTTGTACTGCAAATTTTCCGCATTGAGGGCGCATCACAGCAACGTTCCAGCAGCCGCCGATGCCTAAATCGTTGCGTTCGGGGATGATGTGAATCAAACGCTTGTCCGTTGCGGCGATTTGTGATAAAATTTCGGTCGTTTTATCGGTCGAATGGTTGTCCACCACAATCAGGTTGAACAGGAAATCGGTTTCCTGCATCAGCACCGACCGCACGGCTTCTTCAATGGTGCGCTCGCGGTTGCGCACCGGAATAATCACGCTGACTTCCACAGGGAAGATGCCGGTAGAAAAATCCACAGGGGAAAAATCCGGTTTCAGCCACGCACCAATGTCTTTCAGATGCCGGGTGCAGGCTTGTTCCATTTCGAGTTGCGAGGCACGGTTTTTGGGGTCAACGTAATCGAACAACTTTTCGCCCGACTTTCGGCGGTCTGTTTCCAACTCCGTATATAGAAATTCCTGCAAATGAAACAGTTGCGCTTTTTTGGAAACTTTCAGCCGCAAATCGTACAAAGCCGCCGCCTGATAATCCGTATCCATCTCAGCCACAGCTACTTTGAAGGCATCCGAACGATACAGCAACAGCGAGCCAAAATCAAAATCATCGCGCAGGCTACCTTCCTGATAATCAATCAACGGATGGGCGTGCAGCACACCGTCCCTGACTTTATGGCAGTCGGCGTAGAGCATCCCGGCAGCAGTGTCGCCAATGACTTTCAGCATACGCTCAATGGCGTAGGCACCCAATTGCAGCGGCACCGACCGGATATATAATAAGGTGTAGGGCGTTGAAACTTGCCCTGCAATAGCCCGCAAGGTAGCCGTTTGTTGAAGCGGCTCTTTCACAGCAATCACCTCCGCAATTTCATCGCAAGCCCGCAACGCAGCAACCGCCTCTGCAAGGTCTTCAGCCGCGCTCTGTGGCACAAAACAAGTAATTTGCTTCCTCATTTTTCATCATTGTAGAGCGCAAAGGTAATATACTTGCGGCAAATTTCCAAAATATAACGCGGATGGACAGGACCCAACCCTTAAAAATTTATGATGACAAGGAAGACCATAGGTCTGCAATCACCCGTATGGGCGCAAAATTCAGGAAAGTAAAGTTTTGGATTTTCAAAAAATAGCAGTAACTTTGCCGAAAATATAAAAAGATGCAGCGTATAAAAACCGAAGCAGAATTGTCGGCAAAACTTCAACTGATTGAGGAGTTGGCTGCTATTGCTATTTTACCTCACAACTTAATCAATGAACAGTTACTCGAAATTTACAAAAAGATAGGCAAGGCAAAGAACGCCAATGACAACCGCAATGTGTTTTTTGTAAATGTAACGTTTGAAAAAATAGTAAGACATAAGGGAATTGACACTAAAAAGATTATTCCACAACTAAGAGAAATATTTGAAAAATCTGTCCCCATTTATAGTGAAAGTGAAATTTTAAAAGCAGGGCACAAAGTGCATAGTAATTTCATTGGCTATCATAACTATTTGGGCAAGATACAAATTAATGGTATAGAATATTATGTGCGATTTACAGTTCAAGAGCTGACGCCGTCAATAAAAAAAGGAGAAACAGAGGGTAAATTACAATTGCACAGTACGGCTATTTCAGATGTGGAATTATACGAAAAAGAAAATATCGCCATCTCGAATCCTCTAACAAGAGCACCGGATGGCAATATTGTTGAAAACAGTTTGTCCGTAACCACCGAAGATTATTCCATCGGCAACGTCAACAACAACCGTTTTGTGGATGCAAAGTTACAACATTTTTTTGAATTAGCAAGAAAAGCACAAGAATTATATGTCAAGGTATGAAATCATTTGGTGCACTCTTGCCCAAGCAGAAAGGAAATTTCCTTGTCGTCCCAAGTAAAATCCGTCCAATTCGCGTGTTGATAAATATATTTTGCCATCATTCGTTCCAATTAGGCGGCAAAGATACGGATTATTCTCCGAATATTTGCGGCGAATAAATGAAATATTCGCCGCACTATAGTTAGAGTTTAGTTATTAGAGTTTAGAGTTTAGAGTTTAGTTATTAGAGTTTAGAGTTTAGTCGCATCAGCCCTCGTCAGGGGGATTCGGGGGGGGGGGGGCGGGAGGCGACTAAACGCTAAACGCTAATAACTACACGTTAATAACTAAACTCTAAACTCTAATAACTAAACTCTAATTATGAGGTTCTTAGTGTTTTGCCTACGGGCAAAACGGAGCCTTTGTTTAGTTTGTTCAGTTTGCGCAGTTTATCTACGCTTACGCCTGTTTTTCTTGAGATGGAGAACAGGGTTTCGCCTTTGCGAACGCGGTGATATTTGACTTTTCCTTTGGATTTTGATTTTGATGCACTTGCGGTGTATTTTTTCTCTGCTGCTTCTGCTTCTTTTTTGGAAAAGAGGTAATGGTCGTCTTTGACGCACAATTCTTTGAAGTCTATGATTTCGGCGGGGTTGATGGGTTGCCCCAGGAAGCGAAATTCAAAGTGGAGGTGCGGACCTGTTGAACGCCCCGTACTGCCACCCAAACCTATCGGCTGACCGGCTTTGACTGTTTCGTTTTGGGTGGCGATGAAGCCCGACAGGTGACCGTAAACTGTTTCCAAGCCATTGTCGTGGCGCAGCACCAGAAAGTAGCCATAGCCGCGTTTGTCAAAATTGCGGATGCGCACTTTGCCGTCAAAAGCGGCGCAAATGGTGTCGCCCTTGTGCAACGCGATGTCCGTGCCCTTGTGCATCCGGCGCGACCTCCGCAAACGGCGCATACCATAACCGGAAGTAACCCGCCCCTTGATGGGCATCACAAATTGCGATACATCAATGTCGTACGTTTCGGGGATGTCGATACCTTCGTATGCCTTCAGGTATTCCGTGTTCCAGCTGTCGTAGAGTTCGTCGGCGGGATTTTCCTCTTCGTCGTCGAGGCTCGACAGGATGGAATCCACCAAGGCTGCCTCCATGCCGGTTTGCTGGTGGTCGGCGAGTAAAGTACCTTCCGATGAATTGGAATTAACCGGTTCCATCGGTTCCGCTTCGCGGCGCACTGCTCCTTGCGCTTGTGCGTTTGAAATACAAAGGGTCATTAGGAGTGTTCCCAAAATGCTCTGTATTGCTTTTTTTCTTGCTTTCATAACTTTATTTTTTTTATGTTCATTATTATGTTCCGTCCACTTCTTTTTTCATATTTCGAAAAAAAATTAGCGAAACGGGCTGCAAAGTAACGGACTTTTTTTTTAACTCGCAAGGAAAATGGAAAATATTTTTCATCAAACACATAAAAAATGTTAAAATCCGGTCTTTCCTCTTCTTTTTGGTTGATATTTTGTTGATAAGTTTTAGGGGCTGGCTCCAAAGTATTTTGTCATTGCGGGCTTGACCCGCAATGACGGGAGGCGTTTTTTTTCAAAAGTTATCAACAACTTATCAAAATGTGAAAAATATTTTGTACTTTTGCGCCCGAAAGTCAAAAATCATTTTAAAATAGAGATTCTACAATGACAATTTCGGGACTTAAGCAATTGCTGCTGTTTATCTTACTTGTTTTTTTGCAGGTGGGGCTGTTCAATAAGATACATCTTTTTGGCTTCGCCACGCCGTTGCCGTATATCTATTTCATCATCAAATTGCCGGGCAATATGAATCGCAACGCGGTGTTGTTGCTCTCCGCATTTATTGGGATAACCATTGATATGTTTGAATACACGCCGGGTATCAATATGTTAGCCTGTGTCATCATCAGTTTTTTTCGCTATTATCTGCTGAAAGTGTTTACGCCGCGCGACATTTTTGACAATTACGTCCCGTCATTTAATGCCTTGGGCTATGGGTTGTTTTTACGCTATGCGGGCATGATGATATTTCTGTTCATTTCCGTTTTGTTTATCACGGAAGCCATGTCGCTTTTTGACCCTTGGACACTCTTCTGTCGGATTGCAGGTAGTTTTTTGCTTACTTTTCTGCTGATTTTTGCGTTTGAGAATATCAATAACACAGGAAAACAACAACGCCGATGAACTACAACCGCAATGACTTTGATTCCAATTCGCGCAATACGGTGATAAAACTGCTCATCGGGGCTGTGTTGTTCATATACGCCATTCAACTGTTTAATTTACAGGTCATTAACTCTGATTATAGTGGGCAGGCAGACAGCAATGCGTTTCTCCGGCAGGTTCGCTATCCTTCGCGTGGCTTGATGCGCGACCGCAACGATAAATTGCTGGTTTACAACCAACCGGCTTATGATGTGATGATAGTGATGCACAACACGCAGAAATTCGACACATTGGCGTTTTGTAGAGCACTCAACATGGATGTGCTGCAATTTCGCAAACGCTTGACGGACATTCAAAACAAGAAATTGAACCCCGGTTATTCACCTTACACGCCTCAAATACTATTGTCGCAGGTGGGCAACAAGGAATATGGCGTGTTGCAGGAATCCATCTACAAATTTCCCGGATTTCTCATCCAAAAACGTACCGTTCGCGAATATACATATCCCCATGCGGGCCATGTCTTCGGTTACGTAGCCGAAGCCGACAAAAAAAATATCGAGAAAGACAAATTCTACTCTCAAGGCGATTACATCGGAAAAACAGGGCTTGAACGCTATTATGAGCCGTATTTACGGGGCGAAAAAGGGGTCGAAATTCTTCTCCGAGATTCGCGGGGGCGCATCATAGGTCCATATAATGATGGGGAAAATGATATTTTGTCCATTTCCGGAAAAGATTTGACCTTGTCGATTGATATGGACGTGCAGATTTATGGCGAAGAATTGATGAGCAACAAATTGGGCACGATTATCATGATAGAGCCTAAAACGGGCGAAATTCTCTGCATGGTGTCCTCGCCGAGTTATGACCCCAACAGTTTGATAGGTCGACAATTTAGCACAGCCTACTCCGCACTCGAAAACGACCCCTATAAACCGCTGCTTAACAGGGCTATGAACGGAACTTATCCTCCCGGCTCCACCTTCAAACCGGCACAAGCACTGACTTATTTGCAGGAAGGCATCATTGAGCCGCCAACGAGTTTTTCCTGCAATATGGGCTTTCCGCCGGGTGACGGACACCCCGGTTGCCATGGCCACTATGCACCCTTGCCGCTCGTGCCGGCAATAGCAACCAGTTGCAACTCCTATTTTGCGTGGGGGCTGATGAGCATGTTGAACAACAAAAAGTACACAAACATCAAAGAGGCGATGAATAAATGGCGCGACCACATGGTAGGGCAGGGTTTTGGCTATCCGCTGGGCGTGGATATGCCGGACGAAAAGCGCGGGCTGATACCCAACAGCAACTACTACGACAAGATGTATAAGGAGCGTTGGAACCCGTTCACCGTTATCTCAATTGCGATTGGGCAAGGGGAAGTGTTGCTGTCGCCCCTTCAAATTTGCAATTTGGCAACAACCATCGCCAATCGGGGCTATTATTATGCCCCCCACGTGGTAAAAAAGATTCAAGACCACCAATTAGACACCCTTTACTCGCACCCGCGTTATACGAAAATTGACCGTAAGCATTACGAAACGGTGGTGGAAGGGATGCGGCAGGCTGTTACCGGCGGCACTTGTTACGGGGCTAATTTGCCTGACATTGAGGTGTGCGGCAAAACCGGAACGGCACAAAACAAAGGCGAAGACCACTCCATTTTTGTGGGTTTTGCGCCGAAAGACGACCCGAAAGTGGCAGTCATGGTGTTTGTGGAAAATGGCGGTTTTGGTGCCTATTATGCGGTGCCAATGGGAAGGCTGATGATAGAGAAATATCTCAAACGAGAAATTTCTGAACAGGATAAGTGGCTGGAAGATAAAATGAAAAACACTAAAATATTAAAAAATGCGAAAGTCTAACGTTTGGGAAGAAGTGGACTGGTTCTCTATCGGTCTGTACCTGCTGTTTGTGATTGCGGGGTGGATGATTATCTATGCCGCCACTTACGATTTTGACCGCACCGTCATTTTTGACTTCTCTCAACGGTCGGGGATGCAATTGATATGGATTATCACCTCCATAATCATCGGTTTTTCTATTTTGATGATTGAGAACACTTGGTACGAGTTTTTTGCGCTTTGGATATATATATTGGTCATGTTGCTGCTCATAGCCACCATTTTTCTTGCGCCCAACATCAAAGGGTCGCATTCGTGGTTGGTGATGGGTCCGATGCGCGTTCAACCGGCCGAGTTTGCCAAATTTGCAACTGCCTTAGCCTTAGCAAAAATCATGAGCACCTACCAATTTAATTTGTCACAAGGCAAAAATATGTTCACCGTTGCCATGATAGTCCTGCTGCCGATGGCACTCATTTTTTTGCAACAGGAAACCGGTTCGGCATTGGTTTTTCTGGCATTTTTTCTTGTTTTTTACCGCGAAGGGATGCCGGGCGCCATCCTTTTCACGGGCAGTGCGGCTATCCTGTTTTTCATTTTGGAAATTCGCTATGGGGAGGTCATGCTCAATGCAGCAACGCCTTTGGGCGAATTTATGGTGCTTGGCATCATTATCCTGCTTATTGCGGTGCTGCTACAGATTTACTCCAAAAAAGACAACAGCCTCAGCACATTCGCTTGGATAGTGCTGAGTGTGGGCATTCCGGCGGCAATCGTCAATCGTTTTTATCCGTTCAATCTCTGCTGGGCGGCATGGGCAGCACTGGGTGCCAATCTGGTATATATGTTGGTGATGTATTTCAAAGAGCGAAAAAAGTGCTACACATGGATTGTGCTGTTCGTAGTCTGCGCTGTGGGCTTCCTCTATTCGGTGGATTATGTTTTTGATAATGTGATGCAATCGCACCAAAAGACGCGTCTGCAAGTGGCTTTTGGCATGATAGAAGACCCCAGCGGGGCGGGCTACAACGTTAATCAGTCGAAAATCGCCATTGGCTCCGGCGGCTTTGTCGGCAAAGGCTTTCTCAACGGCACACAAACCAAATTGAAATACGTGCCGGAGCAAGACACCGACTTCATCTTCTGCACCATTGGCGAAGAAAAAGGCTTTATAGGGTCAATATTCGTGCTGGGAGCCTTCCTGCTGCTGCTCTACCGAATAATTTATCTGGCAAACCGTCAAAAAACAACCTTCTACCGCATCTATGGCTACTCCGTGGCAAGCATTCTCTTCTTCCACGTAGCGGTCAATATAGGCATGGTCATCGGCATCATGCCCGTAATAGGCATTCCCTTGCCCTTTTTCAGCTACGGAGGCTCCTCGCTGTGGGCGTTTACGATACTGCTGTTTATTTTTTTGAGGTTGGATGCTTCGAGGAATAATCGGGCGTGAATGTTCATTGGTAATAAAACCGTATCTTTGCCACCATGTCGGAACAAGAATTAGAAAAAATATTGTCAGAGGCAATTGCACTCAGGGCTGAAACTGAAATCATTGAGTTCAAAGAAGCCAAAGACGGGTATGATTTTGAAAAGATTGGAAAATACTTCTCTGCAATGAGCAACGAAGCCAATCTGAAAGGCAAGCCGTGTGCATGGTTGATTTTTGGCGTGGAAAACGAGAAGCATCAAATTGTTGGCAGCCGCTACCGTGCAGAACGGATGTATTTGGACAAATTGAAAAAGGAAATCGCCGACAAAACAACCCAAAACCTGTCTTTCATAGAGATTTACGAACTCAACAAGCCCGAAGGCAGGGTTGTCATGTTTCAGATTCCGGCAGCCCCGAAAGGCATCCCCATTGCGTTTGAAGGCTTTTTTTACGGTCGCTCAAATGAAAGCCTCGTTGCTCTGAACGTAGAAAAGTTTGAACGAATACGCAACCAAGCACACAGCATAGATCGGTCGAAAAACATTGTGCCGGATACAACTTTTGAACATCTGGATAAAGCTGCGATTTTGAAAGCAAGAGAGCAATACAAACAGAAACATCCGGCATTGATTAGCGATGTAGATACTTGGGACGATATTACTTTTCTGAATAAGGCGCGGGTCACACTTGACGGCAAAATAACGAATACTGCCATTTTACTGCTCGGAAAATCTGAGGCAAGTTCGCTGTTATCCCCCGCCATTGGGCAAATAACGTGGATATTGAAAGAAGACCCCGGCGATTATGAACATTTTTATACACCGTTTATTTTGACTGTCGAAGAGGCACTTTCGCGCATTAGAAACTTGCGATACCGGCACATGGGGTTTACGTCACTGTTTCCTGACGAAGTTTATCAATACGATAATTGGGTGATGCGTGAAGCCCTGCATAATTGTGTGGCTCATCAGGATTATGGGAAAAGTGGTCGTATTCACGTATTGGAATACAAAAACAAGCTTATTTTTGAAAATGCAGGTGGTTTTATTCCCGATTCGGTTGAGGAAACTATCAGGCACGATGGTCCGCAGCATTATTACCGGAATCCCTTTTTGGTGGGCGCAATGGTCAACCTGAATATGATTGATACCATTGGAAGCGGCATAAAGAAGATGTTTACCAAACAAAAAGACCGCTATTTTCCGATGCCCATTTATGACATTTCGGATGAAAACCATACACGGGTCACAATTCTTGGCGAAATTATCAATTATAATTATGCGCATCAACTGAAAACACGCCCCGAACTAAGTTTGGAAGATGTGATAGCATTAGATAAGGTGCAAAAGAAAATAGAGATAACCGAAGAAGAAGCCATTCGGTTGCACGAATTGAAATTGATAATCGGCGAAATACCGGATTTACAGATATTAGATGTTTATTTGAAAATATCATATAATGAGTACAAAAGGATGATATTAAATTTGATAAAGATAAAAGGCGTAGCCACAAGGGAGGAGATAGAAGCACTGATTATGCCAACTTTGCCTTTTGATTTACCCAAAGAAAAACAGCAAAGAAAAATCTCGAATATCACTGCAAAATTGGCTTCTGATGGTAAAATAAAGAACATATCTGCATCAACAAAGGCATCTGTGTGGGTACTTGTCGGATAGTCAAGACACAGAATGAAATGTAGTAAGAAAAAAAAAAATGTAGTAAGAAAAAGAACAAAAAGCAATGTCTTGTTGTTTTAATCCATTGATATAGAAATACATACAAAAATTTAGCAAAGGGGAAAAAGTAGTAAGAAAGCCATACTACGATTGATGATTTTTTTTGTTTAGGGTAAATTTTGCAAACTGCAATTCATCGCCCTTTCTTGGGATAACCCTTCTTCTTCTCTTTCGACTTGTAGCTGTCGCCTTTGCTCTTGCCTTTGTAATTACTCCTTTCGGGCTTTTTGCGGTCGTGACCGCCGCCATCTCTGTTGCCGCCGTTGCGGCCGGCATATCCCCCACCCCGCTCTTCTACGGCTTGCTCTACTGCTACGCGGCGACCGGCGAATTTGGTGCCGTCGAGGCTTTGGATGACGCGCTCTTTGTCGGCTTCTTTCACTTCAAAGAAGGAGAAATTTTTCATCAGGTCGATGCGCCCGACCGCCACTTTCGCGCCCTGCATATTGTCGTTGAGCAGTCCTATGATGTTTTGCGGCGCGAAACCGTCCATTTTTCCGAGGTTGATAAACAGGCGGGCATAGCCTTTTTCTGAGAAAGCACCGCCGCGGTCACGACCTCCCTCACGACCGCCAGCGCGGTTGCGGTCTTTGCCTCCTCTACCTGCTCTGTCGCCCCATTCGCCGCGTTCACGACCGCCGCCCTTGCCTTCGGAGGGTGCTTCTATCTCGCGGGCATCCTGATAGTATTCAATCATCTGATTAAATTCGTTGGATACGAGGCGTTTGATGAGGTCTTCTTTTTCTAACCAGTCCAATTTGCGGTAGATGGAGGGCAGTATTTCGGCGATTTCTTCCTCGTTCACCTTCACTTTTTCCAATTTGTCGATGAAACTGAACAGTTGTTTTTCGCAGATTTGCTTGCCTGTGGGGATTTCGCCCTGCTCAAATTGCTTGTTGATAACTTTTTCAATCTGCTTCACCTTGCCCTTTTCTTTCAGGTTGATGATGGAGATGGAGATGCCTGTTTTGCCCGCGCGCCCCGTGCGCCCACTGCGGTGGGTGTAAGATTCTGTGTCGGTGGGCAAACCGTAGTTGATGATGTGCGTGAGGTCGTCCACGTCCAATCCGCGTGCTGCCACGTCGGTGGCAATCAGCAGTTGGATGTTGCGCAGGCGAAATTTCTGCATCACCGAATCGCGCTGTATCTGCGACAAATCGCCGTGCAAAGAATCGGCATTGTAGCCGTCCTTAATCAGCAAATCGGCGATTTCCTGCGTCTCCTTTTTCGTGCGACAAAACACGATGCCGTAGATGCTTGGGTTAAAATCGGCGATGCGCTTCAGCACCAAGTACTTATCGCGTGCATTGACCATATAATAGAGGTGCTTCACATTTTTTGCGCCCTCGTTTTTCTTGCCTATAATGATTTCCTTCGGGTCGCGCATATATTTTTTTGTGATGCGCGAAATGCCCGCCGGCATCGTGGCGGAGAACAGTAGCATATTGCGATTGGTGGGCACGTGCGACAAAATCTCGTCGAGAGGCTCCGAAAAGCCCATATTGAGCATCTCGTCCGCCTCGTCCAAAATCACGTTGTGCACCTGCTCCAAATGGACGGTGCGCCGCTTGATGAGGTCAAGGAGCCGTCCGGGAGTCGCTACAATGATGTGTACGCCCCGTTTCAGTGCGCGAATCTGGCTCTCGATGCTTGAGCCGCCATACACGGGCAGCACTTTCAGTTGAGCGATATATTTGGAATAATCGTTGAGGTCGTCCGCAATTTGGAGGCACAACTCGCGTGTCGGGCACAAGACAACTGCCTGTGTCTGAATGTTTTGTACATCAATCTGTTGGAGAATTGGCAGTCCGAATGCCGCCGTTTTGCCTGTCCCTGTCTGCGCTAAGGCGATAACTTCATTGTCGTTGCCGAGCAGATACGGAATCACCTCTTCCTGCACCGGCATTGGGCTTTCATACCCCATCTCTTTGATTGCCCGCACAATATTAGGAGCAACCCCTAATTCTTCAAATGTTTTCAAACTAAATATGTTATATGTAAATCGCGGGCAAAGGTACGAAAAAAAACTCATGCCGGAAGGGGTTGTTCAAATTGTCTGAATCAGGATTTACAGGATTTAAGGATTGGCAGGAATCAAATTGTCTGAATCAAAATTCCAAATTTTCAAAATTTTTGCTTACCTTTGCGCCCGAAAATTAAAAAAAAAGAAAATGCAACTTGCTTCATTGATATTCGCGATTCTTCTGTCGGTAGGGTTTTTGCTCTATCGGAGAGGAGTGTGCTTTCGTAACTCATTGTCGTTGCCGAGCAGATACGGAATCACCTCTTCCTGCACCGGCATTGGGCTTTCATACCCCATCTCTTTGATTGCCCGCGATTTACATAGAACATATTTAGTTTGAAAACATTTGAAGAATTAGGGGTTGCTCCTAATATTGTGCGGGCAATCAAAGAGATG
>BNTU01000079.1 GCA_025996835.1 Bacteroidia bacterium | reverse complement strand
TCTGCCAATTCCACAAACTTTTACGACTCGCGGGCTCGATAATCATGTTCAGTAGCCATCGCCACATCTGTCGCCAGCAATTTCAAATGCAGTGAGCATCGCCTGCGCATTTAGACAACTATTTTTTTTACATAAATTAAGATGCGTTTGCCCTGGGGGCGATGGGCTGTTTCTACCAAAATTCAAAAATAAATATTACCTTTGCAATTTATAAAGGGATGGAAATATGGATACAAAAGTGAACATGGACTATCGTTTTACCCGGAACGATGAACCTACAGAAGAGCAACTTCAGGTTATTATGCAGGAAGTGGCGGAAGAAGCGCGGCGCGGACATGAAGCGGTCGCCAAACAGTTGATTGAAACGCTGGAGAATGAATATTTACGTATCCGTTCTGTTCAGCAAGTTGAAATATAGACGACTATGGAAAAGCCTAAACTTCTGATTGTAGCAGGTCCCAACGGTTCGGGGAAAACGTCCGTAACAGGCAAAATATTAAAGCACAAATGGATGGAAGGCTGCGAATACATCAACCCCGACAATATAGCCCGCGATGTGTTTGGAGACTGGAACTCAGCCGATTCAGTATTGAAAGCAGCCCGATATGCTGCCGACATACGCGAAAATTGTATTGCAAACGGACACGGTTTGATTTTTGAAACAGTCTTGTCCGCGCTCGACAAAATAGCATTCATCCAAAAAGCAAAACAGGAAGGTTATTTCATCCGCCTGTTTTTTATAGGAACGGATAATCCACAAATAAATGCAGCGCGGGTTGCGCACCGTGTAATGACAGGCGGACACGATGTTCCCATACATAAAATTATCAGCCGTTATCACAAATCCATTGTCAACTGTGCCCTGCTTGCGCCCCTTGTGGACAGGCTATATATTTACGACAATTCAACCGACAACGCATTTCCCGAACTGCTCTTTCGTGCAAACGATGGACAATTAGTCAAACAATATAAAAACATACACGATTGGGCGAACATTATCTTTCGGGCAATAGCAGACAATCAAAAATCCTGTCAAAAAAATGGCAAGTAACTGGAAAAAGATTTAGCCAGATTCATATTGGAATAAAATATTTATGAATATAAACGAAATGGGAATCACGTTAGACCCCTTCCTTAAAGAAGATATTACATTATTCATAAAATGGTATGACAAAGAATATATGCGCTCAGCGGCATTCCAATATTCGCATACGTGAATCCATAACAAAGTTAGGCATTTTTTCATTACCTTTGTCACTTTCTATCAAAATTTGATGAATGGCGAAAAAGTGTGCTTCCATAGTGTTATTGCTGCTGTTTGTTGGCTGTAGTCCGACTAAATATGTGCCTGAGGGGCAGTATTTGTTGGAGAAAGTGGTTGTGAAGATGGACGACAAGGGGGTGGATGCGGGTGTGGTGGATTTGTATATTCAGCAAAAGCCTAATGCCTCTAAATTTGGCGTGCGGGTCTATAATATGGTGCCGAATGATGGGAATTTTATCAAACGGTTTATCCGCAAAATCGGGGAGGAGGCTGTGATTTACAACCCGACGCGGGTGTCGCAGTCGGTGGATGAAATCACGGAGGCGATGAAAAATTTGGGCTATCTGAATGCCTCTGTAGCCGCTCAGGTGGATACCGCCAACAAAAAAGCAACTGTCATTTACGCCATTCACAACGGCGAACCCTACCGCGTGCGCAACTATACGCAGGAAATTTCGCAGTTGCAACGGCGCGATTCCACCCGCAGCAATCGGCAGTCCGCTCAACAGTCCACCCAACAGGCAAATCGCCTGCGTCGCCTCCGCACGTCAGCCCTCGCTGCCTTCACCGCACAAAATACGGCACGCATCAAAGAAGGCTCCGTTTTTGACTTCAATGTGTTGGAAGAAGAACGCCAACGGGTGACCGCTCAACTGCGAAACCGTGGTTATTATCAGTTTTCGGGAACTAATTTGCAGTTTTTGGCGGACACGGCTTTGCAGACTAATCAGGTGGATTTGAAGTTGGTGTTGCGCGATTCTACCGCCATGGTTCCCTATACCGTGCGGCGGGTGAATGTCTTTAGCGGCTACGACCCGATGGAAGATTACACAATACGCGACTCGCTGGAACTGGACAGTGTGCATATTTATTACAATTCGCCCAAGTTTTTGCGGCGGCGAATTATCCGCGAAAAGGTGCTGGTGCAACCCAACCGGCTGTACCGCGAACGCAGCGGCGAACGCACCGTCAGCCTGTTTCAAGATATGAGCTGCGTGGCTCGTGCGGATGTGCAATATGTGATGAATAATTACCCTGATTCAACACTTTTGGACTGCAATATCTACCTCACGCCGGGCAATTTTCACTCGTTGCAGGCTAATTTTGGCGGCACCAACAAGGCGGGCGATTTCGGTATCGCCTTAGACGGCACTTATGGCAACCTGAACCTCTTCAACGGCTCCGAAATTTTCAGCATCAACCTGCGCGGTGCCTACGAATTTGTCAGCGCAACCTCCGTCAGCGGGCTGGGAAGCAATTATTACGAATTGGGCGTGTCGCCTGCTTTGACTTTCCCAACGCTGCAACTCCCTCTGATTCAAAACTATGTGGCAGAACGCTACAATGCACAGACACAATACAGTTTTGGCTTGAATATGCAGCAGCGACCGGAATACACGCGCAACTTTTTCAATCTCAATTGGAAGTTCAATTGGGCGGCGCAAAACAGCCCGCTGTCGCAAAGCCTGAGCCTCGTGGACATCAATTACGTGGAAATGCCCTACAAATCCAACCAGTTTTTGGAATACCTGAACACGATCATTGACCCGCTCACGAAGACCAGTTACGACAATATTTTCACCGCAGGCACCAATTACAGCCTGATTTACACCAACGCCAACATCGGACGCCTGCGACAAAACCTCTACACCGTGCGCTTCAACGCCGAACTGTCGGGCAACATACTCAACTGGATTAGCGCAAAAACCAACGCTGCACGCACGGCAGACGGACAATACATGATTTTTGGCAACGCTTTCGCACAATATGCCAAAGCCAATGTCGATTTGGCAGAAACCATCCGCCTCACCTCCACAGCCAGCGTGGCATTCCACTTGGGAGCCGCCATAGCCTATCCTTACGGCAATTCGGACATCCTGCCGTTTGAAAAACGCTACTATGCCGGAGGTCCCAACAGCGTGCGCGGCTGGAACACGCGCTACCTTGGTCCCGGTGCTTTCAACGGCGGCACACTCAACGACCCCACCACCCACGTAGGCGACATCAGCCTGCTCGCCAACGCCGAATACCGCTTCAAAGCCCTCCCCTGGCTCGAACCGGCGTGGTTCATAGACGCCGGCAACATCTGGACAATCCACGATTACGCCGACCAGCCGGGCGGACAGTTCAAATGGGACACTTTCTGGCACGAAATAGCTCTCGGCACAGGCATTGGCTTGCGCATCGACCTCACCTTACTCGTAGTCCGCCTGGATGTCGCCACAAAAATACACGACCCCGCCCGTCCTGCCGACGACCGCCTCGTGTTGGGCAAAGAAAACTGGTGGAAAAACTCTGCGATTTATTTTGCGATTGGCTACCCATTTTGACGGCTCATCCGCAATTGACAATAAAAAAAAAGCAGTCAATCTGTAAGCCGGATTCTGTACCTGAAGTTCAGGTGTCTGTCATTTATCTCGACTTGCCGTTGCCGACAAGCTCCAGCGATCTACCCCCCGGCATCGGACGAGCAGCCCTACATGCGCCGGTGTACATGACCTTGCAACCCCCAAGAGGTACGGCTCTGCTCGTTACCAAGCTGACCGGTAAGCTCTTACCTCACCTTCTCACCCTTACCTGAAATGAAAAAAAACAGGCGGTTATTTTCTTCTACCTTACTCTGCCCTCGCAAACAGCCATCCGTTAGGTGGTGGGGTGCTCTGCGTTGTCCGGACTTTCCTCCCCTCGCGGAGCGACAGACCGATTGACTACTTTTCGCGCAAAGGTAGTAAATAGTTATGAGTTATGAGTTATGAGTTATGAGTTTTTTTTTAAGAAAATTTTGTTATTTCAAAAAAAACATTTACCTTTGTCGCCGAAATTCAAAAAAAGAAAAAATGACGAGTTTTGTAACAAAAAATAACACTGATTTATGCAAATTTAACACTTTAAATTTGTGTATGTCCATATTTTTGTTAAACACACACACACACACACACACACACACACACACACACACACACACACACACACACACACACACAGTGCCTGGCGTATAAATGCTGTATAAATGCCTTACAGGTACTTCGCGCGCGTAATATAAATAAATTTTTTCAAACAAAAAAGCAAATGCTGTCTTCAAAAAAAGGCGGCTTTTGTTGGTTGAAACCTGACAGGTTTTCAAAGCCTGTTAGGTTTGGCGCATATTATGTAATGTATAATTTTAATAAAATAAATTCAGTATGAAAACAAAAAATTTCATTTCATCTTTTTGCTTGCCGCTCGCAATGGGCGCGGCAAGCGCAGTGTTCACCTCTTGCGCCGATGACGACCCCGTCCCTCCGCCATTAATAGAAATGGTGCCCGTAGCGGGTGGTTCCATCATACTCGGGGTCACAGAAGTAACTCTTAGCAGTTTCCAGATTGGAAAATACGAGGTGACGCAAAAACTCTGGTGGTCTGTGATGGACAAATGGCTTGGCGACGCACCGTCTCCGACTTATGGTGCGGGCGACAATTACCCGATGTATAATGTCAGTTATACTGACATACAGCTATTTTTAGCTAAGCTGAATACACTGACGGGCAAGAATTATCGCCTGCCCACTGAGGTGGAGTGGGAGTATGCGGCAAAGGGTGGCCGGAGAGCCGAAGGTCACATTTATAGCGGCAGTGATGCGATTGACGATGTGGCGTGGTATTGGGGTAATATACCGAGTCAAGATCCACAACAGGCAGGTCATGGAACGCAACCTGTAGGCATGAAACTGCCCAACGCGTTAGGCATTTACGATATGACCGGCAATGTTTGGGAGTGGTGCAACGACTGGTACGGCCCCGAGTATCCATCAGGGACAGAAGACCCTACAGGTGCTGCGACAGCAGGTTCGTTCCGCGTGTTTCGCGGCGGTAGCTGGTACGACAATGCTACATACTGCCGCGTGTCGGACCGCTACTACTTCCCACCGGGCGGCCGCATCAGCTTTACAGGCTTCCGCCTGGTGCTTCCGCTTTGAGTTCATTAGATTAAGAAGATGAGCAAGATGATTTTTGTCTTGGTCATCTTTTTTTGCGGTTTTACGATGAGGCAAAGTAACTAAAAAGTCCGCAATGACAGGCTTTTCATAACTCATAACTCATAACTCATAACTATTTCGTATCTTTGCCCTCGAATTGAAGAAAATGAATTGGTTAGACTATGCAATCATTATAATTGTTGCTGCCGGGTTGATTAAGGGGCTGATGGATGGCTTTGTGCGGCAGCTTGCGCTTTTTGTGGGGCTGGTGGTGGCGATTTATTTTGCGGGCGAGGTGGCTGAGGCTTTACGGGCGGCTATTTTCGGGTTGCTGGGGCTGCAGATTATTCCGCCGCATCTTTTGACGGGCATTTGCTACACATTGGCGTTTGGAATTATCACGTTTGTGATTGGTTTGTTGGGGCGGTTTGTGGATTTTGCCATTAAGATGACACCTGCCAGACCGTTTAATGTGCTGTTCGGAGGTGCGTTTGGGTTGTGTGTGGCGGTGCTTTCGTTGAGTTTGGCAGTCAATGTGCTGGCTGCTTTCGACTCCCAATCGGTACTTATTTCGGAACAGACACAGCAGCAATCGCAACTGTTCGACAAGACAAAAAACATCGTTACAACAGTATATCCGCAAGTACGCGGCTATTTTAATACACAAATAAATGGCAAATAATACGAATGACATATTAGACAACTTGGCAAACAAGGAATATGAATACGGTTTTTCAAGCGACATCAACACCGAGTTGATTCCAAAAGGACTGAGCGAAGACGTTGTGCGCCTGATTTCATCCAAAAAGGGCGAACCGGAGTGGTTACTGGAATTTCGCCTGAAAGCCTACCGACACTGGCTGACAATGAAAATGCCCAATTGGGCGCACCTCAATATTCAACCGATTGATTACCAAAATATTATCTACTATGCCGCCCCTGTCCCCAGAAAGGCAAAAACAGCGGACGAAGTGGACCCCGAACTGCTGAAAACTTTCGACAAATTGGGCATTCCTCTACACGAACGCGCTTTTCTTTCGGGCACGGCAGTAGATGCGGTGATGGACAGTAGCTCTGTGAAAACGACCTACAAAGCCCAATTGGAAGAAAAAGGCATCATCTTTTCCTCGTTCAGCGAAGCAGTGAAGGAGCATCCCGAATTGGTAAAAAAATACTTGGGCAAGGTGGTGTCGTACCGCGACAATTTTTTTGCCGCACTCAACTCTGCCGTGTTCAGCGACGGCTCGTTCGCGTTTATCCCCAAAGGCGTGCGCTGCCCGATGGAACTTTCGACCTATTTTCGCATCAACGCGCGCAACACGGGGCAGTTTGAACGAACCCTCATCGTAGCTGAAGATGACTCTTACGTCAGCTATCTGGAAGGCTGCACCGCACCCATGCGCGACGAAAACCAACTGCACGCCGCCATCGTGGAAATCATAGTGAACGACCGCGCCGAAGTGAAATATTCAACGGTGCAAAACTGGTATCCGGGCGACAAAGAGGGTAGGGGGGGCATCTACAATTTTGTGACGAAGCGCGGACTCGTCAAAACAGCCGCCAAACTCTCGTGGACACAAGTAGAAACAGGCTCTGCCATCACATGGAAATACCCCAGTTGCATTTTGGCGGGCGACGATGCCACCGGCGAATTTTATTCGGTAGCCGTCACCAACAACCACCAGCAAGCCGACACCGGCACCAAAATGATTCACTTGGGCAACAACACCCACAGCCTCATCGTGTCGAAAGGCATCTCCGCCGGACACAGCCAAAACAGCTACCGCGGCTTGGTACTCATCAACTCCAAAGCCACCAACACGCGCAACCACTCGCAATGCGACAGCCTCCTGCTCGGCGACCGCTGCGGTGCCCACACCTTCCCCGCAATGGACGTGCGCAACGACACCGCCGTAATTGAGCACGAAGCCACCACCTCCAAAATCAGCGAAGACCAACTCTTCTACTGCCTCCAGCGCGGCATCCCCACCGAAGAAGCCGTAGGCTTAATCGTCAACGGCTACGCCAAAGAGGTGCTCAACAAACTCCCAATGGAATTTGCAGTGGAAGCGCAGAAATTGCTGCAAGTGAGTTTGGAGGGGAGTGTGGGGTAAAAACCCCATTCCGTCGGAATGGTTAATATGATTACAAAAAAAATCCTGCCAATCCTTTCATCCTGAAAATTCTGATTCAGACAATTTGGTAATTCAAAAAATTTGTATTACCTTTGTGGTCTAAAAAACAATAAAAAATTCAATATGAAAATGCAAGCATATATTAATTCTCCGGTTTTAGACTCAGAGAAAGTGCTGTTGAGAGGGAAAATTGGAGCGCAAGTGCAGAAATTAACTTCTATGCAAAAAGTGTTGTTGCAAGTGCCAACGTGGTCTGATGAAGATTTTAATGACTATTTAGAAAGAAATCAACACTTTAACCACTGGAGAGGATGATTTTGTTAGATACGTCCGTATTGATAGAATTGTTTCGAGCCAAAGACAAATCCAAAACGCTCTTCTTTCAGTTAGCGGCAGAAGAAGATATGTTTGCGGTTTCTGTGTTGACACATTATGAATTGTTCATCGGTGTTCGTCCGCCCCAGATTGATTTCTGGTTAGACTTTTTTAAACAGCTCACTATCATTTCGTTTGATGAAAAATGCTCGTATCAAGCGGCTAAAATTTACAACAATTTAAAGGTAAAAAACAAATTGATAGCATTGCCGGATTTATTAATTGCGGCGACCGCTATTGCGCACAATTGTCCGTTGTCAACTCTGAATATAAAACATTTTGCAAGAGTGCAAAATTTGGTGATAAAACAACAAGGCTCAACGCATTATCAATAGACCGCAAGGTCTTTATATCAGCCGCATCCCGTAGAGATGCGATAAATGGGGTTGTTGGTCACCTCCAATTTATGCGATTTATCTATCAAGGCTTCAATAATGTCGATGAAGTCAATAGCCTGTTTATAAAAATCTTCTGTGGTTGCCCTGTCAAAGTAGATGAAATCTTCATAATCGCCCGTCTGCCTACTCTCGAACAAGTCTGTATAAAATTTATTCCATTTAAGCGGCAATTTTCCATCTTTTGTATAGTGCAGAGCCAACATTCGCCGAACTCCGGCGTGAGTGTGGGCTTCTATTTCCACACTGATTAGCAAAGCGGTTACTGCATAAAAGCAGGCGTAGTACAAGCGATTTATTGCCGTGTTCCATAATTCGTTTTCAATATGAATTGGGATTTCCTGCAATGTCTTATGTGCGTTCTCTAAGCGATAAGCGACAATTGCTTTTCTTGTTTCCGGGTCAATCATAACACAATCCCTTCCTTCATTACGTTGTGATAAAATGGCGTAATAGAAAATTTATCGTTCCAAAGTCGTTTAGAAAACACTTTGGGGCTGATAATTACTCCCGTTTCCAATTCTACATCATACAACGGATAGGTTATATCCCTGCGTTCCTGCGGCGAGATAGTGTCCTTATCCACCAAAATCAGCAAATCAATATCACTGTCTGCATGAGCATCACCTCTGGCTTCACTGCCATACAAGATAACCGTTGCATTGGGAACATTCCTGTGCAATGTGTTTCCTAACGATTGTACGATTTTTCTCCTGTTCATAACGGTGCAAAGGTAGTAAAAATCTGTGAAATGAATAGTATTGTATCTATTTTGATGCGGTTGTCATGGCGGGCTTGACCCGCAATCCCCCGATTTATACAAATTTTGCTCCTTGATGTCGTTGGCTAATTTCAATGAAAATAATTCCGCTCCTTTTTTGTTTAAGTGCTGCGCATTAAAAAAATAGACTGTATCGTAGCATAGAGGGTCGTGAGAGTAGTCGAGAAAGGGAATATTGTACTTTTCGGCAAATGAATGACATAGATTGAAAAGTTGCTCTTTATCCTTAGTAAATTCCGTTGCTTTATAATACATGGGTGTAAATACTAATATCACTTGAATTTCTTTTTCTTTGCACTCATTCAAAAATGAATCAAATAATTCAACTATTTCAGGTTCTATTATGGAAATAAGACTATCTTGAGATAATTTTTTCTCCAACGCAGAGCCATCCCATGTTACTTCTTTTCCTTGATAACCTTTATATCTGTCATCACTACTGTGAGATATCAACCCCTTTAATCCTCTCATTATTGGTTGATATTCAGGATATTGAAATAAAGGTATATTTAATTCAACTTCAGACATTCCCATTTTTCTTAATTCATTTTTGATTAAATCTTCGTGTATATAAGGTGCAAACATTGATTTATTTATATTTTCCACAGGACGATAAAGTGTCACGAAATCCACATTTTGTATAACCAAATTCGGCTTTCTGTTGTACTTCTCAAAGACTTTAAACATCACATACTGCATGCCAAAAGGAGTCCAGTCCATCCCCAGATTATAAGAATTAATATGCAATACACTATCCAAAGTTTCGGGATTAATGTGACACCATGCTCTGGAATTTCCTAAGATAATTGCATCAGTATTCATTTTTGAATCAAAAATATCATGCCATGTTGAAAATCCCTCTGTTCTATAATTCCTATGACCTTTTTCTAAAATAAATTCTAAAACAAAAGCCCCTATGACCAATAATATTCCATAAATAGACAATTTTATTAAAAACTGTTTCATAACTGTTAGAATTGAAAATAAATAAATGTTTCTTGTTGTCCTCTTAGAGCCCAAATGATGAAAATAAGGGCGAAGTAAAAACTTCCTCTTAAAATGGGTGACTTTATGTTATTTATTTGTAGCCCATGCTGTTTGTCTCTATTCAACCATTCTACGAATAAGAGGAGTACGATGGAAAATACAATAATCGTTTTTCTTCCAGCAAAAATTTGGGGAACTGCAAACAACGAAGCCGAAAATATCCCCGAAATATAATCAACCGCCTGCGCAACGCTTTCTGCCCTAAAAAACACCAGCCCTAAGCAGACCAAAGCGAAAGTAAATGCCATTTTCACGAAATCCCATGCTAAACGGTCTTTCAGATGGTATTTCTTTTCAAATCGCTTTCTGCTTTTTGCGCTATTCATGGAGATGACAATAAATATACCTTGATACAGCCCCCATAAGACAAATGTCCATGCCGCTCCATGCCACAAACCACTTATTAAAAACGTGATAATCATGCAAAGATTCCACCAGATTAATTTATCGCTTTTGTTGACAAGCGGATAATAAACGTAATCCATAAACCATTGTGTCAGTGAAATATGCTCGCGTTTCCAATAGTCGGCGTATGAAGTGGCAAAATAAGGATAATGAAAATTCTGCAAAAACTTGAATCCTAACAATTTTCCTACACCCAATGCCATATCGGAATAACCCGCAAAATCGCCATAAAGTTGAAACGCAAAAAATATCGCACCCAAAACCAATGAGCTTCCCGAATAACCGGCGGCATTACCAAAAATCTCGTTCACTATGGGAGCACAATTATCGGCGATAACCATTTTCTTAAACAAGCCCCACAAGATTTGCCGCATCCCATCCACCGCCAAAGCATAATCAAAAGTCCGGCGTTTGTAGATTTGCGGCAATAAATTAGTGGCTCTTTCAATAGGACCTGCCATCGCCAGCGGGAAGATGCTCACAAACAGGAAAAACGACACCACGTCACGTGTCGGCTCAAGTTTTCGGCGATAGACCTCAATCGTGTAACTGAGCGTATGAAAGGTATAAAAGCTGATGCCAATCGGCAAAATCAAATTCAAAGTGGCAGCATGTAAAGGAACACCAAAGAAAGAAAATGCTTCCACAAAAGACGTTACAAAAAAGTCGTAATACTTGAAGATGCCCAACACGCCCAGCGACAAGACACAGCAGACAATGAGAATCGCCTTTCGTGCCAAGTGTCGGTCTTCTTTCATCATCAATAAGCCGGCAACATAATTGACAATTGAGCAAAACAAGACAATTGACAAATACTTCCAACTCCACCAGCCATAGAAAAAATAACTCGCAGCCAGCAAAAAGACATTCTGAACACGCACATTTTTGTTCAAAAGCCAATAAACAGCAAAAACGAGCGGCATAAACAAAGCAAAATCAAGAGAAACAAAGCTCATATCAATAAAATTTAATTTTTAATTTTTAATTTTTAATTTTTAATTCTCAACAGGCATCCCCCCCAAGAATATCCTACACCAAACCCGGCAATCACAACATTGCCCGAAAGCACTCTTTCTTTGTCGGCAAAATACATAGCCAAAGGAATAGTGGACGAAACCGTATTCCCTACTTCCGAAAGATAGCCGTAAAATTTTTCGTCGTCAATTTTTAGCGTATCCTTCAGGAAATCAAGCATATATTGATTTGCCTGATGAAAAATGAACAAATCAACATCTTGTTGAACGATATTATTCCGAGCAAGTATATTTTCAACCAAAGAGGGTACTCTATCCAAAGTAAAATTGAAAATCTCGGGTCCGTCCATATACAGATAATCCGATAAATCATTGGCAATCAGGGGATTTCTGCAACCCCGAGTTTTGACAATCAGTTTATCAAAACCACTGCCATCCGTTCCCAAACTAAAATCCGCTATTGCTGCAAAACCCTCGGTTGAAACCAGTGTGGCTGTGGCGGCATCTCCAAATATCGTCCGATTTCCTTTGTCTGCGGGATGAATATGCTTGGTATAGGTTTCCGCGGTAAGCAGTAATACATTTTTGGCAATACCTCCGGCAATCAATCCTTTCGCTAAGGAGAGCCCATAAACGTAGCCCGAACAGCCCAAATTAAAATCCAATGCTCCGCAAGAAGTACTTAATCCCAATTTGTCCTGAATGATACAAGCGGAAGTCGGCAAAATATAATCGGGACTTTGGGTGCAAAACAGGACATAATCAATGGTTGATTTATCCACCTGATGCTCCGAAAAAAGTTGCTGTGCTGCCTTAATTGCCATATCCGATGCACATTCATCATTGCCGGCGATGTGACGCCGGTTCACACCGACTTTCCCCGCCACTTTTTTTACTGTCCATTCTGGAAATTCCTCCACTAATTGCTCGTTCGTGAGGACTGTTTCAGGGAGGTAATAAGATATTGCTTTGATGTATGCCATTTGAAACCTGTTTTAAAGTAAGGTAAATCCGCCGTCAATCACTAAATTCGACCCCGTAACCCATTCGGAAGCATCCGATAAGAGATAGATAACAGCGTAGGCAACCTCTTCCGGTTTGCCAAACCGTTTCAGCGGATAACGCTGCATTTGCTCATCCAACTGTTCTTGTGTGATAGAACCTTCCGAAAAAAGATTGGTGTTGATTACACCCGGATTCACGCTATTGACACGAATGCCCCGATTGGCCAAATCAAGTGCCAATCCTTTTAAATAGCCATTCACGGCACCTTTGGATGCAGAATACAAACTACTGCCCGGGGCGGAACACAAAACTCCTAACATGGAACTTGTAAAAACAATCGAAGATTGTTTCTTCAATTGTTTATTCTGTACTAATTTTTGTACCAATGAAAAAGGAGCGAAGGCATTGATTTCAAAAACCTCCAGCATATCTTTTTTTTCAATAAATTGAGTCAGCATCGGGCGACTGATGCCGGCGTTATTCACGCAGCCATCCAATGGAGGCAAGGCATCAATCAATGCCTCCAAATCTGCCTCGTTGGCAAGGTCAGCCGCTATTTGTGTGTGATGCGTACCCTGCAAAGCAAGAAAAGTTTCCTGCAGCCGTTCTTTATTTCTGCCTGTAATAATCAGTTCCCCGCCCATTTTGGCGCATTCGATAGCAATGGCTTTCCCAATACCGGAAGAGGCACCGGTCACTAAGATTGTCTTGCCGGTCAACGAAAACGGATTAGACAGTTCAGCCATTTTTGGAAGAAACTAAATTAAACACATCCGCAATCGTAGCGGCTTCTCGTATCTCAACTCCGGTCACTTTGGTATTGTATTTCTTGTTGCACATACCAATAATAGCCAATGTAGTCAGCGAATCCCACTCGTCCAAATCCTTAAACACGGTGGTCGCCTGAAATTCGCTTGCCTCTGTGTCCTCAAAACAAGAGGCAAAATCCTGCACAATTATGCAGGGCTTC
>BNTU01000078.1 GCA_025996835.1 Bacteroidia bacterium | reverse complement strand
AAACAATTCGTCGAATATCTCGCCTTTTAGTTCTGCCGGTTGCTCCAGCAATTCTGCCAGATGCTTCATGCAATACAACCATCTGTCGAAATCAGTCTGCGATTCTGCTAACGTTTTGTTGAACTTCAACAATTCTATTATGATAATTTGCACTTTATCGCTTGCCTTTTCTTTCGTTTTTTCATTCATCAATGAATAACAGCTGATGTAATCGGAGTTATCCTCTGTCAAATTGAAATTCAAAATGGCGATGACATACAACGGCTTCATCCCATAATCCCATTTTTTGCCTTTCTTGGCTTGCTTCAGAATGGCTGCCGCCGCATACAACCAACACCTTTCCATAAAATACTTTTGCCGAGCCACTTGCATCTCCACGATGTACCGTTCGCCAAGTTCGTCCATGCAATGCAAATCATAAATCGTGTCTCGGTCTTCGGGCTTAAATCCCAACTGCTCAAGCGGCAAATGTTTGACTTCAAGGCATATTTAATCGCTTTGATTAAATAATCGCGGCAAAGGTACGAAAAAGTTTTGAGTTATGAGTTATGAGTTTTTTTTGCCTAAATTTTTTCAGCCCCAATATCATTGTAGTCGTCGGGCGAAGCACCGCTCAGGATGGTGGCGGATACTTGCTTGGGAGTTGCGCCGCCCAAGTTCTCAAAGTCGGTTAGGTTGCTCGTAATAGCAGTTTTTTGCAGTTACTAATAGAACTTGCCACCCCGTAAAATATTTTTCCCCCTCATCTGTCTTCACAAGTAGAGAGTTCTCAAAAACAGGTAGAAGTTAAATTTTAAAAATTAGAGAAAATGATTAGTTTAGGAGTTGTATTGATGCTGTTTGCGGTTTATGTGGCTTACACAGAAACTATGCGGGAAGCGCGTAAGAGTTATGAGTTATGAGTTATGAGTTAAAAATTAAAAATTAAAAAAAGATGAAAAGAGTTGGATTATTTTTTATTGCGGGGTTGGTGGTTGTTTCTACTGCCAATGCAGAGGCGGTTGCCGACACGCTGAGGATGAGTTTGGCGGATTGTATCGAATATGCCATCGGCAACAATTATGGGCGCGCGGGGGTGAAGTTGAACGAGGATGCCAAAAAGATTGCCTTTGAGCAGTCCAAAATGGAACGGCTGCCTGATGTTTCGGCTACGGTCAATGAAGGTGTCGGGCATACGAGCGGGACGGATGCCGCTTGGAATGGCTCTTACGATGTTAGTGCCAATGTCGTGCTGTTTCAAGGGGGACAAATCAGCGCGACCATCAAACAAAATCGACTGTCGCTTGAGCAATCGGCACACAAGACCAAGCAGTATGATAATGAATTGATTATTAGGGTGTTGCAAACATTTCTGACGGCAATCGGTAACGATGAACTGCTGAAATACCGCCAAGCCCTGCTCACGGCAAGCGAGGAGCAACTCAATCAGGGGCGGGTGCGCCGACAAGCGGGCGAGATTTTGGAGAGCGACTTCCTGTTGCTTGAGGCGCAATGGGTGAGCGACCGAAATGAAGTGGCAACCGCCATTATCAACAAGGACAACAACCTGCTGGAGATGAAAAACCTGCTGGCTATCAACCTTTTGCAGCCGCTCACACTGATTTATCCCGATGACGCCCTCATCGAAGCAATGACGGTAATGCCTGCACTTGATGCCTTCATGGAGCAGGCGGTGAATACGCTACCGGATTTCAGGATAAGCGATTATGAGGTGGAAATAGCTGAAACGGGATTGAAAATCGCGCGCTCGGCATACTATCCCAGGCTGTCGCTTGGCGGGAGCATCGGCACAAGGCACGACACTTTTTCCAATTATGGCACACAACTCTCAGACCGCTTCAACCAGCAAGTGGGACTGACCGTGAGCATCCCCATTTATGACAAATCAAAAACGAAATCGAATGTGCGGCGCAGCGCAATAGCGTTGCAGCAGACGCAATTGGAAAACAAGCAAACGACACAAAACCTGCAACAGACCCTCCTGACCGAATACAGCAACACAGCAATTGCCGAAAAGCAATTTGAAACCGACAGGGTGAAGCAAAACGCTTATTCACAATCGTTTGAAGCATACCGAGCCAAATTCAACGCAGGCGCAATAACAGCAGTAGAACTCCTCCAACAGCAAAACAACTACATCAACGCGCTGAACGATTACATCCGAAGCAAATACGGGTTTCTGCTGAAGCGGCGGGTGCTGGATGTTTATATGGGAAAATAGCGGATTGTGGTTAGAAAAATGATACATTAACCCCATTATTTTTATCACGCCAACTCCACCACCGTCACGCCTGCCCCGCCCAACTGCACGTGCTCATCCTGATAATTGGCAATGCCGGAGGCGGTGTGGAGATAGTCGCGGGTGATTTGGCGCAATGCGCCGGTGCCGGTGCCGTGCAGGATGCGGACGCGCCCGACATTGCATTGAATCGCGTCGTCGAGGTAATACATCAGGGCTTGCAGGGCTTCGTCGGCTCGCATCCCGCGCAAGTCCAATTCCATACTGAAATTTTGTTTTTTGGCAGACAGCGTGTCGGCACTGTTGGCAAGCATAATTTGCGGGCGGGATGACTCTTTTTTCAGCCGGCTGCGGCTGGTTTTTTCCAATTGGCTGATTTTGCTTGTGGTTTTTAATGCGCCGAAGGCTACTACGGCGTTTTTGCCTTGAATTTCCAGCACCTCGCCTGCCGTTTGCTGCCCACGAATGCGGACGGTGTCGCCAACGGCGATGGGTGCAGGGTGGAGGGTGGAGGGTGGAGGGTATAGGGTGGAGGGTAAAGGGTGGAAGGTAGAGGGTCTTTCACCTTTCACCTTTAACCTTTCACCTTCTACCTTTAACCCTTCACCTTTTACCTTCAACCTAACTTCGTTCAATTCCTGCCTTGCCGCCTTCGTCCGTTCCTTCTCTGCCTGTGCCTCTTTGATTTCGCGGATGGTTTTTTCGATGGTGGCGTTGGCTTCGGAGAGGAGTTTTTCGGCTTCTGCTTGGGCTTGGGCGATGATTTCTTTGCGTTGGGTTTCTACCTTGTCGAATTTGGCGGTGTAGCGTTCGGTCAGTTCTTCGAGGTGTTTTTCTTGCTGGTGGATTTTTTGTCGCTTGTTTTCCCAATAACGTTTGTCGCGGACGATGTCTTGGAGGTATTTGTCCATCGCGACGTAATCCTGTCCCACGATGTCGGAGGCTTCGGCAATCACGTCTTCGGGCAGGCCTATTTTGCGGGCAATTTCGATGGCAAACGAACTGCCGGGGTTGCCGATGGAAAGGCGAAAAAGCGGCTGCATCTCGTGGCGGTCGTAGAGCATCGCGCCATTGACCACCCCCGCGTGGTTTTCGGCAAACGATTTGAGGTTTTGATAGTGCGTGGTGATAATCCCAAAACTGCCCTTGTCGTTGAAACGGTGCAAAAGAGCCTCAGCGATGGCTCCCCCAATCTGCGGCTCGGTGCCGCCGCCAAATTCGTCAATCAGCAGCAGCGAGTGGGCAGACACGTTTTTGACCATCACCTTCATATTCGTCAAGTGCGAACTGTAGGTGCTCAAATCATTTTCGATAGACTGCTCGTCGCCAATATCCAAGAAAATATCCTTGAAAATGCCGACTTTGGAACGCGCATCCACCGGAATCAGCAGTCCCGATTGCAGCATATATTGCAGCAGCCCAACGGTCTTCAAGAGCACCGATTTGCCACCGGCGTTGGGTCCGGAAATGATGAGAAGCCTATCATCCTCTACCCCATACCTTTCACCCTCTACCTTATACCCCTTACCCAGCTCCAAATCCAACGGCACCACCGGCTTCTTCTGTTTGCGGTGCGAAAGCAGCAGCAGGGGGTGAATGGCGTGAATCCAGTCTATAAGCGGCTGATTTTCTACCGTCGGCAAGGTGGCGTCGATGCTTAGGGCAAACAGTGCTTTGGCGCGGATGAAGTCGATTTGCGCCAAAAATTGGTAGGATTCGCGGATTTCCGGTGTCAGCGGGCGAATTTTGTCGGTGAATAGCGTCAGGAGGCGGATGATTTCGCGCCTTTCCTCGCTTTCCAGTTCGCGAATCTTGTTGTTGGCTTCCACCACCTCGGCAGGCTCGATGAAAACGGTCTTTCCGGTGGCGGATTCGTCGTGCACAATGCCGCGCAGCTTGCGTTTGAAAGCGGGCGAAATCGGTATCACGAGCCGCCCGTCGCGCATGGTGGGAGCCACATCTTTTTCGACCAGCCCCTCCGCCTGCGCACTCCGCAAAATGCTATTGAGCGTCTTTGAAATACTGTTGGCAGTCTGCGCCAACTGCCGCCGAATTTCTGCCAATTCGGGCGAAGCACTATCCTTAACGTGCCCAAAAGGGTCAAGAATCCGCTCAATCTGCCTGCACAAATCGGGAAAGACGGGCACGTCGGCAGCCAATGCCTGCAAATGCGGGAAATAGCCCCCCCTGCCCCCCTCAGGGGGGAGAGGCGTTGCAAAAATTTTCACGATAGTGTTGATAGTATCCAGCGACCGCTTGATGTCAAACAATTCGTTTTCAAGCAAATAAGTGCCATCAACTCGAATTTTCTTTAATGCTTCGCGCACATCAAAAAAGTTGTCGGATGGGAAAGCGTCGGCATCGTGCAGCACCTGTGTCATCTCCGAAGTCTGATGCAGCAAAGTCCGAATCGCCTCCGGCTCGGCAGAAAAAGCCATCTCCTCCACCTTTTCTGTTCCTAAGGGCGAGAGGCAGCGCGCCGCCAATAGTTGGCGGATGTTGTCGAAAGCTATTTTTTGTTCGTAATTTTGGGGGTAAATCATTGGACTTTTTATTAGAATTTGGACAGTTTTCGTTTCTACGCTATAAATTAGATATATCTTTTCAAATAAATATAAGACTGAGGAGCCGAAAAATTTTCTATAACGTCAATGGGGTCTCTTTCTTTATCAAATTTCACAACATCTTTAATTACAATAGAATAGCCTGTATTGGAATCTTTGAAATATTCAAAAAAATTCTCTTTGTCAATGCCTCCAATTTTGTAAAATTTATCCCATAAATTAGCGGGAGTATCTTCTACAATTTTCTGAATTGTAAAATACCCAACAATCATTTTTTGAGGTGAAGATGCATAAATATAAACCCGTTCAACGGATTTTTTAAAAACCTTCTTTCTGAACTCAACTTTCTTTCCCCCACTCAAAATATTGTTTGCATATATTGGCTTAATCGACAATATAGCGTTTGTCAAAATACTTTCCATCTTTTAATATATTATAATCACTTTCCGATATTTTTGTTATTGTTTGAATTTTGTTTTTAAAACTATGCAATGTTTGAATTTTACTAAATTTAATCGGATGTTTTAAATAGCCAACTAAACGAAATGTGATAACATGTAGTGTCCCTTTTTCCGTTAGCATTCTATTCAATTCTTCTTGCGAAAAAACTGTTTTTTTGCAAACAATGCGCCACAGTTCTTCAAAATTGTTTACTATTGTGCAAGATTCTAATATTCCGATAGGTTCAATGGACTTGTTATCTTTTGAAGCATAAAATAATAACAAATCGCCTTCTTTTAGTTTTTGAATTTTTGAATTTGAAATATAGGCTTTTACAATGGTATTGCCCTGTATTTCTCGAAAACTATCTGCTAACCCATCAAAAAGGGTTCGTTCTCTGAATTTACCATCTTTAAATAAAGTTTCATAGTATTTTGTTTGTATTGGGATTACATATTTTGTAATGGACGCGTTATCAAAATAAAATGGGTGAATAGAAGCCTGATTTTTAGAAATGCAGATTTTACTTTTATCCAAACACTTTATCATTTGCATTTCGGATAGCCCTTGTTTGTTGGTAAAAGTATTCTTTTCAAAACCAAATTGCAGTAAGAGTTCCTTTAACTGTACTTGTTTTTCGTATATGGTTAAATATAAATAGTTAACACTTTGATTTATACAATACTCAAACATTTTACTGAGAAATAACTCCCCCAGTTTTATACCAAAAGCAGTGTTTGCGACTTTCATAGTACATATTTTTAATGATTTTTCATATATATTGGGTAATTTATGGTCTTCTACATTTTCAACATTGTATATCAACAAGGCTTGCAATTCATTTTCTACAATCAAGGAATAACATTTTCGGTCTTCTTGGACACATTTTTGCAACCATCTTTTAAAATATTCCTCTCCGTAATCTGCTTTCAAACTATCAAAAAATGCGGAGTCAAACTTATCTTCAATTTTCCTAATGCTATGTTCTTGTAAGATTGGATGTTGGGGGACGTTTATAACAAATTGTTCTTCCAACAGCGACAATATACCGGATATATTTAAAACTCGGTTTTCTAAATTTATTCTTTTTGCTTTTGTATGAATACCTTTGTCTTCTGTTACAAAATAATTGACGTAGCCTTTGTAAAGTTGGAACAATTGAGCATTATCTATAGTGTCATTAATTCGACTTGCCCCCAACTCTTTATTAAAATCATCCGATATTTGAGCAAAGTTTGTAAGAGGTTCATATTTCTGTAATTTTGACTTAATTATGTCTTTTCTTTCTTGATTTGTATCTCGGTTAATATCGTCAGGAATGGCTTCGGGGTGATAAAGTATTTTACAATTATTAGATACGGCAAACTGATAAAAACTTGCGAAGCTCTTATCAATCACAATATTATCTTCAAGTTTGATTAAAATATTTGTATCTATTAATATCTTTATCATAATCAATTCACTGCTAAATGATTCATTAATTTCAAACTTTTATGCAATTGCAATTGAACAACAAATTTAAAACCATCAGGCGTTAAATAAACATTGCTATCTGTTTTTGCCATTAAACCTAAATCAATTGCATAATTAGAATACATTTTTGCACCATGTTTTTGTGCTTTTTCTGTTTGCCAATCATATATCTTGCCGGAATAAATGGTAAAATAATCTTCTAATTGAGACAGAGCAACAGGATAAGAAGTTTTAGACAAAGCAAAGACACATTCCACCATTGAGGCTATTCCCAAAATTACAGAAGAATTATATGGATTTTCCACAACTTGATTTTTTAATAATTTTGCTTGTTCTTCGCTCAAAGTATCTTGAAAATAATCGTCTTTTGCCTTGATATATCGGTTCCCTAAATCCGACAATGTAATATAATCTTCTTTTGAAGCCCAAATAACCAAACCCAATTCATCGGCAAATTTTATTTTATTATACAATGATTTAGGCGAGCCTCCAATTTCATTTTGTAAGGTTTTAATTGAATTTATTTTTTCTAAATGATAAATAAATTTGTTTATCAAATGAATATTCCAAATACCAATATCAATTGGTTTGTATTCTACAAAAGAGGCTATTGGGCGTAATTTTTCACTATAAAAGTATTTCAATACATCTTCAGGGTTATATTCTTTACATAATACACCATCTGCTTCCGCCAATTTTTTATTGGCAACGCTAATTTCCGGCAATAACAAAAACGGTTGAATATACCCTTTTATTAATTTGCCTTGATTTTGAAATATCTGCAAGTCATCCCGATAAGTAACAACCTGCTGAATAAACTTTTTTTGGAATGTTGCCACTTTTAATTCAATTAGAAACAAATCTTTTTGATAAAGATAAAGCATATCTAAACGTCCTGACGGAACAATGATTTGTCGTCCAATTAATCTGGGTTCTTCCTCCAACTTTAATGTTTCTTTCATTAACGTTGGTGAACTGATTAAAATATCTTCTATCTGGGTTTCTCTTATTTCCATTTATTCTGCAATAAAAGGGTAAAAATCTTGTTCTGAACAATGCGTTTTATCAATAATCCAGCTTTGAATAGTATCTCGAATATCACCTATCATTTCAATATCCCAATCAAATTGTTCCTCCATTGGATTTAATGATTGCAATAATTCAAAAATTGCATTATCTACAAAATCCTGTCGCTCTATTTGTTTATCACTCAATTCCAAATCAGCAGAATTGCTTGGCATTTCTTTCATCGTTGCCAAACAATCTCCACAGATTATTGTATCTAAATATTTATCCCTAAATTCTTGTTCTATCATAGCGGTAATTACCTAATTTCTGAATACTATTTTTCATTTCAAATAAGCATCAAACCACCGAAAAAACTCCCTGTAAAACAACACCCCATTCTGCGGCTGCGAAATCCAATGATTCTCATTGGGATAGATGAGGAGGCGGGAGGGGATGCCTCGCAGTTGGGCGGCGTTGAAGGCTTGCATGCCTTGTGAGGCGAGGATGCGGTAGTCCAATTCGCCGTGCGAGATGGCTATGGGGGTGTCCCATTTTTCTATGAATTTGTGGGGGGAGTTGGCGAACGACCGTTGTGCGGTGGCGTTGGTTTTGTCCCAGAATGCGCCGCCTAAATCCCAGTTGGCGAACCACATTTCTTCGGTTTCGAGGTATTGCGCTTCTACGTTGAAGATGCCGGCGTGTGCCCAGAAAGCTTTGAATCGCTTGTTGTGGTTGCCCGCCAGCCAAAAGACGGAAAAGCCGCCGTAACTTGCTCCGGTGCAGCCCAAGCGCGTTTCGTCGACGAACGGCTCACGTGCCAAGGCATCAATCGCCGAGAGATAGTCGCGCATATTTTGCCCGCCGTAGTCGCCGCTGATTTGCTCGTTCCATTTCTGACCGAAACCCGGAACGCCGTGGCGGTTGGGTGCCACGATGATGTAGTCGTGCGCCGCCATCACTTGGAGGTTCCAGCGCGTTGACCAAAATTGGCTCACCGTGTTTTGCGGACCGCCCTGACAATATAAAATTGCCGGATATTTCTTCGTGGGGTCAAAATCGGGCGGATACATCACCCACGTCAGCATATCCTCGCCCGTGGTGGTCGCAATCCAACGTTCTTCCACGCGCCCCATCGTGATTTGAGCCAGCAGGTCGATGTTTTCTTGCGAAATGTTGGTTTGCTTGCCATTCGCGAGGTTCACCGCATACACTTCGGGCGGGCTACTCATGGACTTGCGCAGACCGATCAATGTGTTGTTGGCGTATGCTACGGAGGCGTAGTCGTGCACGCCTTCGGTCAGTTTCGTGATGGATTGCTCGTTGGGCAAGACCGGAGCCAGCGCATCCACCTTAAACAACTGGTTAGTACCCAATTTGTTAGACACAAAATAAATCGTGTGGGCTTTGTCCCAACAAAAAGCATCCACATTATAGTCGAAATAGGGTGTCAGGTCGTGCCTTTCGCCTGTGGAGAGGTTTTGAACGAATAGGCGATTTTTGTCCGCCTCGTAGCCGTCGCGCGCCATACTCTGCCACGCGAGGTATTGACCATCTGCCGAAAATTTGGGGTTTTGGTCGTAGCCCATCATTCCTTCGGTCAGATTTTTGGTCTTTTTTGTGGCTATTTCATAGAGGTAAATGTCTGAATTAGTGGATTTTGCATACTCTTTGCCTGTTTTTTTGCGACAGGTGTAAGCAATCGTTTTGCCATCGGGCGACCATGCCAACTGGTCGATACCACCCCAGGGGCGCATCGGCGATTCAAACGGCTCACCTTCCAGCAGGTCGATGATGTTAATTAACCCTTTGGAAGCGTCAAAATCGGCCACAAAGGGGTGGGGAATTTTTTCCACCCACTCGTCCCAATGTTTGTACATCAGGTCGTCGATGATACGCCCGCTGGCTTTGTCGAGGTCGGGATAGACTTCCGAACTTGGCGTGACGGACGGTACGGTGCTGATAAACAACACTTTTTTGCCATCGGGCGAAAACCGGAAACCTTCAATCGGGCTACTGTATATCCCAATTTGTCGCCGGTCGCTACCATCGGCAGCCATTGCCCACAGTTGGTCGTTGTAGATAAACGCAATGCCTTTGCCATCGTTAATCCACTGCACATCGCCCTCGCTTTTCGGCGAATGCGTGATTTGCCGCCTGTGTGTGCCGTCAATATTGACCGTAAACAGTTCGCGGTTGCGTTTGTTCAGTGCAATATCGCCGTAGGACACGCCGTAGAGCACGGTTTTCCCATCAGGCGAAACGGCACCGGTGCTCACCTGCCCAAACAGGTGCATCGCTTCGCCGCTCAAGCGACCGTTAGCAACAACCGACTTGAAACTGTCTCCGGTCGTTTTTTTGATGACAACATTCGAATTTTTGTCGTCCTTGTTTGTGGGCTGACAGGCAGCGCATAAAGTTATCATACCAATGAATAACGTGTTAAATAAATGAGTTTCTGCTTTCATATCTATGGATATTGAATGATTTCTAACAATTCGATTTCAAAAAACAGGGTCGAATAGCCGGGAATAGAGGATGAGCCTGCCGTGCCGTAGCCTAATGCGTAGGGGATGCAAATTTCCCATTTGTCGCCTGCTACCATGTCTTGCAAGGCGGTAGAGAAGCCTGTAACCACGCCATTGACCGTGAATTTTGCCCCGCGCCCCTGGTCAAAAACTGTTTCCGAGCCTAATTTGCCAACATAATTGACCACCACCTGTGCCGTTTGAATAGGGTGTATGTCACCTTTGACGTTGGTGTTTGGGAGTTCGCGATAATACACGCCTCTGCTGCCTCCGGGTGTGGACACGACGGTCCAATCCGGATTTCGCGTTATCTCGTTGTAGCACGAGTCATTAAGTACACGCCAACGCCCGCCCGGTGAGGAGAGTGCCTGACTTTGAATTGCGAGCATCTCAGCAACGATGCCATCGTACTGAGTGTTGTCTTCATCCACATTGTCCCAGTCACAGGCACTACAAGCGAGTGCGGTGAGGGCAAATAATACTGTTTTTTTCATCTGTTTCAATTTTGAGAGCAAAGGTAATGTAAATATTTCAAAAAAAAAATGATTGTTGCCATTTTAACAAAAAAAAATGTGTATCTGCGTTTTAAACACTAAATAAACAATGATAATGAAAAAATCATCGGCTGGGACGAAATTTTGGAAGGCAGCTTGGCTGAGGGCGCAACGGTGATGTCGTGGCGCGGCACTGAAAGCGGTATATTTGTAGTGAACTAAACTCTAAACTCTAATAACTAAACTCTAACTACCAAAGTGGTACCCACATTGTTGAGCTATAATCCCACGCATTGGTGGCGATGGAAAACTTGGCTGAGGCTGGTGCATTTAAGGTTACATCAATATACCCTAAAACGGGATTGGGTGAATAGGGCGACGACTGACCGAGAGCCACCGCTTTGCCACGTTTAGACTCACTGTACATAACTTTGTTGTTGGAGATAACAGCACCCGCAGCAGTTGTTTTATTAAAATAAACACCTTCTCCTGCCCCTGCATATACCCCGCCGCCGGCTAAAGCGGCTTTATTTTCTCTGATGTTGCCTCCAATAAAAGTGAATACCGCATTGTTAGACATAAAAGTGCCTACTGCCACACCACCTCCGAATGCTGCGGAGTCGTTTTTGATTGTTCCACTTTCCATGCGAAATTCGGCATTAGATTCTACATACACTCCACCGCCCATCACGGCTTTGTTTCCACTAATTTCACCGCCTGCCAGTATGACAGTGCTACCGGAACCGACAAACACGCCACCGCCGCCGCCACGGACATCAGGGAAAGTGACATCAGACACATCACCGCCGGTCAAAACGAGGTTATCCCCCAAAGTAACCGAATTCCGGCTGGAAACTCGCAGCACACGCCCCGAGTTGTTAGCATTCAATCTTCCGAAATTTATCGTCGTTGGCCACTGGTCGGTATCTAAGGGACCCCTCAGCAGGATAGGTGGATACGGATACAGACTATCGTCTATAACGAAAGTATCTCTTAATACAGTGGCATTTAATTCTCCGGCGATGCTGACGGTGGCGTTTGTAACCCTATCGACTGCATACAAGGCTGATATAGACCTTGGATTGCCCGCTCCATGCAAGGTGTATGCTAATGTTCTGCAAGGCGTTGTCGGGTCAACCCCATAGCCGGGTCTGTCTTCTCCTGTTGTGGGTGAAATATACCAAATATTGTAAACAGGGTCTATCTCTTCGCCGGGGTCGGCAGGGCGGTCACTAAAATGAATTTCTATATCATTCCAATCAATCACTTCAAAGGTAAAATTAAAATCCTTCTTCTTCTCACGCCCTGTGGCAGTCATCGTAAGCTCATAGAGGTTATTGCGCACAATGTCGAAAGGAACATCGCGTCCACCTGAAATTTTTGAAAAATCCACACGAAACGTATAGCCCGGTTCGCCCACTTCGTTGGGGTCTTCGCGCCCGTCTTTGTAGTAGGTACCCTCCAATTCCAAATAGGTGCGAGCATCAGCGGATTTATTCAAGTTTTCCGCCTCAAAGAGATAGATGTCGCCTTCGGAACGGTTTCCAACATCGTTAGTATATCGGTACTCCAAATCAATTGTATAAAATCCCTCAGGGATAGATGGTTTCAACGCCTTCCCTTTTCCGGTCTTGGCATCTTGCAGCCAATTCTCAGCCTTTGGGACTACTAACCCCCTTGCAGGTGCATTTATAACGAGGATATGTTCCAAATCAAAAAATTTCTTGGCGATGGCAGCAACTTCCAAGTTCACTTTGGCAACCATACGGGTCATATATATGGTGATATGCGCATTAGCACCGGCTATATCTTTTGCCTCGCCCCACATGGGAATGGTCGTTTTATCTCTGACACTCGGAAAAGGTGCCCGATTGTCGGTCAAATTTCTCATGACCTCCTCTTTTGATTTTCCAACCAGAGATGCCGGGTCTGCCAACCGAACATTAGCCAACGCCACTACTGCATTGTATTGTGGAGCCCTTAAGTCAATAACAATCTCAGACCCATATATACCTGCATTTTGCGCACGCATAATAGGGTCAACAGCTACTTGGTCGTATTCATTGAAAAGCAGCACCCATACGGTGTCAATTCTGTTTTCATCCCATTCTAACAACGCATAGGTAGGAGAGGGTCCTGTGTCTAAACTGATAGTAAGCCGTGGATCGGTAGCAACCTCTTGACGGTTTTCACACGATATACCCACACAAAGCATTCCCAGCAGGCAGAGATGCCCCATTTGTCTCAATAAACTTCTTTTCCCTTTCATCATTTTCATCTTTCAATAACCACTCTATCAATAAATTGGTGGCAAAGGTAGTCATTATATTTGAACCTGCCAAATTTAGCCGTTCATTGATATTAAAAATTCTTCGTTGCTGTATGTCTTTTCCATGCGGTCTTTCACAAATTCCATTGCTTCCATGCTGTTCATGTCGGCAAGTATTTTGCGGAGTACCCACATACGATTGACGGCGTCACGCTCCTGCAACAAATCATCGCGACGCGTACTCGAAGCCGTAATATCAACGGCAGGATAGACACGCTTGTTCGCCAATTTGCGG
>BNTU01000077.1 GCA_025996835.1 Bacteroidia bacterium | reverse complement strand
GTGCTGACGATTGATAAAACAGTGACCATCACGACGAAAGTCGTTGGTGCGGCAACGGCGAAAGTAACCCTGATAAAGAACCGTACAGAAACGGTGTTAGAGGCTGCTGCCCCCGTCACAAACAATCTGTGCACTGTGACATTGAACGTTGCCGATTTAGGTTTGGCGAAAAAGGGCGATGTCGCCACCGTTTGGGTGGATGCCGACGGCTTTCATGACACCCGTACCCTTACCATGGTAGAGCCTGAGTGGAACTGGACAGCCGTAAACGGCAGTCCCTATTCCACTACGGAAAATAGTACGGTTGTCAATAAGGTGACCTTTACACTCGACGCCCCGTGGTTGACTATCCCGGATAGCCTGAAACTGACGAACGTATCAGGTATTGTTGTTACGGGCACGCCGACTATTGAGGCAGGTAAAGTTGTCATAAAGGGTACTTTTACGGCTTCCGAAACGTTTGCCGGCGGTGATGACGATAAAAAGAAAATCACCATCGAAGCAAGTTACACAGTGGATACCATTAGAAAGGCGACCAATAAGTACGAGTTCGCTCGCAATGTCACACAGGACACTTACACCAAGTCGGCATCTTACTCGTTCACGGATGCCAATGCGGTAGGTATTGCCAACCCTGATTGGTGGGATGCTACGGACAAGGGAAAGACGTTCTACGGACTGTACGACGGGAAGGAGTACGTAGGTTATGCGGCTGCGACAACGGGCGACGGAGCCAACCAGCCTGTTTTGTATCTCTACGGCAAACGCATTTACAATGTGCATGCCGGTACAACCGCCTATAAGATGGAGTTTTTTCCTTTTGGTGTTGGCAAACCCGGTCATGCGGACAAGCCCGGTGGCAAGGATTTGACAGACAGGGGTAGAGCAACGCTTTTGATAGGCGTAACCGGTCCCTCAACCCCGTATGCCGACTTCTCCTCCGATGACTTGGAACACTATTATTATGTGAAGATTGGCAGTTCGACAGAGCCGACGTATGTGGGTACACTCCGCCTGACCAGGACTTTGCTCGGTACGGTGGAACTTTCGTTCAAATATGATGTTCGGAGAAATGCGTTAGTAGAATAATCGTCTGAACCATGATTTTAATAAGATTAATAAGATTAGCAAGATAGAAAGTGGATAGAAAGTGGAAAGAAAGAGGATAATTGTGGATAGATAGACAATTGATTATCTTGGCAATCTTTCTAATCTTATTAAAATCGTGGTTCAAGACAAGATAATAAACAAATTAAATTAAAAGAATATGAAGAAGTATATTTATTTTGCTGCAATAGCAGCTTTGGTAAGCGGTCTTTTTTTCGCTTGCGACGATAAGGCGGTAGAATTGGATTCTCCGTTGGAATTGGATAGGGAGAGTATTACGGCTACCGCTGTGGCGGCAAGCTTCGAGGTGGCGGTGACCGCCAAAGGCGCGTGGACGGCAGAGAGTGATGCGACATGGGCTACGGTTACTCCTGCGAGCGGTAGTGGTGGCGGCACGGTAACGGTTAACGTTGCTGCTGCGAGTGCTGACGAGGAACGTACGGCGACAATCACTGTTTCGTCGGGATATGTTCATAAAGAGGTGGTGGTGACGCAGGCACCCCAAACGAACACTGCTTTGTCCATAGACAAGACTACTGTTAGTATTGATTATGCAGCCATCAGCTACCCTATTGTGGTGACGAGTGATGGTGCCTGGTCGGTTGACGTTTATCACCATACTTGAGCGAAAATTCCACCTTACCGTCTATGGTCGCGCGCAAATGGAGTGTTCCAACTCCTTTGTCACCGCTGCCGCCACCTATCCTTACGTGATAGTAGGTATTTAGGTCTGAAAAAGAAACGCGGGCGTACTCATCCCAGCTTCCTGAAGCAGCTTCGGCAAGACTCCTGTCGGTCAAACCAAGTCCTTGTGGATTATTATAAGCGCAAAACGCCAACTTATAATCACCTGTATTAAACAGGTTATAAATCCTACTGTCATAGATGTACAACACAGGCTGTTTGGCAGCATCGCCCGTAGGTCTGCCCACATACTCTTTCCCGTCATACAGGCCGTAGAACGTCTTCAGCTCATCCGCCCAACCCCAAGAGTTAGGAATAGCAGCACTCACCACATTAGCTTCCGTAAACGTGTAAGCAGCCGATTTGCTGTAAGTATCCTGTTTGGTACTGTAATCAGTGGTAAACGTACTGCTTATGGTCACATTGGAACTTGACGTGTAATGTGCATAAACGGTGATGCTCTTGCTGTCGGTGCCATCGCCCAAGTATGCTTCACCCAGCAATTTGAAGTCTACATACCCCAAGTTAATTTTACCGGGCTGTACCATCGTTGAAGACTTGAAATTCGCCAAGGTATGCCCTCTGTCGCCCTTCACGGAGTCCACAACGATACTCCGTCCTTCTTCCACCCACGAGGCTTTGACGAAAAAGGTCAACGTATCCTCAATCAGGCTGTTCTCCATGAGGGAGTAAGCCGGTGACGGTATCGCCGACCACTTCCATTCAGGAGCTACCACTGTGGCTTGGTGGGTGTATAACACCCCGTCGGCCTCTATCAGAATGGTGGCAACATCACCGACATTATGCGACAAGTCCACCTCGGCAAATGTCAATGAGGCGGTCAATGTGCCGTCGTCTGCAACAGGTACATCCTTCACCTTTGTATCCACGCTATTTTTCCGATAAGATATCTTTGCGGACGACTGACCCACAAATTTCGCTTTAACGTCCACACTCGCAGCCACCTGCAGCACTTCACTGCTCGTGTTGTACAGCTTTACGCCATCCCCCACTTCCATAGTGCCTTCGTAGTCATCGGCGCAACTTGCCATCTGCAAGGCGACGACACCCATAATCATTCCTAATAACTTCTTCATATCTTTTTAATTTAAATTGTTATTTATTCAGTGAACGTTCTAATTTAGACACTAAGGCATCGTTAAAGGTGACGTCCCAAATCGCTAACTCGGCAACACTCGTAATATCTTCATTCTTTTGGCTGGGGTCACCATCTGAACCTCTTGTAAAGAGCCCCAATCCCTCGGGGTCTAAAGAAACACGATCGTAATCAGGGCGGTTATAGCCCTCATCTTTTACCAAATTGCCATTCCAGTATATTCTCAGAAAACCACCGGGGCCACTTTTGACAGTAACTAACACTCTATTCCATTGCGTCACATCAAAACCTTCCATCTTACCATCTATATTACCATCATTCCATTCATCCCAGCCCCAACTTCTCGCACCGATTCTTAAACCAAAATCATCACCATTGTTGCCTTTGGTTTCGACGCTCGGGTCTTGCAACGGACGCCTTATTTTCATAAAAGGCTTCCAACCATCATTATTCTCGTAACCATCCATATCAGCGGTGGCATTCGCAAATTTAACCCAGAAGAAAACGGTATAATCATTCACTCTTTTCGGCTCATCTATCCCATCCCCATTAGGAGAAAGTCCGTGGTCTGCAAACAATGAATAATTTCGTTTCACTTGAATAGCCCCATTAGTGGACGTTGGACCGTCTACCACACTATGACCACTCACATCGTATGTCGGGTGTTCAAAATTAGGCCATCTGTCTTTACAAGGCTCTATTGCATTTCCAACCTCCGCTTTATACGGGTCGCTTGGGTCATCGAACAGCCACGAGCCTTTTCTTGGAGGAAGCGGCAAAGGCAGCAGTTTTACCGGCACCGTTTTTGTGATGCCGTTAGCAGTCACGGTGATAACCGTCGTCGTGTCGTTCGTAAAATCGCCTACACCGACCACAATACCCCACTCATTAACGGTAACAATCGTCGGGTCTTGAGATACCCATTCGAGGCTTGTTGCTTTCAGCGACGAGCCTGCCGGCTGTGGCACGGCTGTGATTTTAGCATTCGTGGCACTTTGAAGCTCCAATGTGTCACCCGTTGCTATCTTATAGTCCAACGTGAAGTCCGCAGCACTGCTTACCTCATCCTCGCATCCTGCCAAGCCCACAGACATACCCAGAGCCACCGCAAAGATGCTTATACCATAAATTAAATGTTTCTTTTTCATATTCTTTTTACTTTTAAAATTGTTAATATCCTTTATTTTGTTTCAACACACCGTCACTCTTATTGATGATGTTCTGGTGTATCGGGAAGACGTTGTTCTTGACGGGGTCGAACGTACGTGGTCCCCACACTTGTTTCTTCTCTGATGGGACGAATGTGTATGGGTTGCCGTCCACAGTCGTGAAGTTCACGACATAACCATGTACAGGTCGGGCATACGTCGCTTGGGCATCGCCCCAGCGTACCAAATCCAAGTGGCGACTGGGGAAGAACTCAAAGGCAAACTCGCAACGACGCTCATTCTTCAATAACTCTTTTAGGTCAGCCGGTGATGATGCGGTTGAAGGAGGCACACCTGCTCTCGCACGCACCTCATTGATATAGCCTAACGCTGTAGGCAAATCTCTATTCAACCAAATCAGGGCTTCTGCTTTCATCAACAGAATATCGGCATAACGTATCAAAATCTGTCCTAAACTGTTGCTTTGGTAGTCACCGCTCGTCCAATAGTCACGGGCATAGCCGCCTTCCTGTTCAAATACAGAGTGCATCTTGCGATTGAGCAGACTGGTAAAGAAGTCCGACTTTACATCGCCCAAATCTCCGGGCACTGCCAAGCGAATGATACGATTTTCGATGCTACCAGTAGCCGTAGGATGAATGATGCTCTGACCGGGCGACATAATCGTGGCATCACGACGGGTGTCAGGATACTGACCGTGGTCTCCGAACGCCTCGTAGAGTTCTGCTGTCGGTGCGTAGTAGCCCCACGTATTGTAGCCGCCAAATCCCGCATTATAGAAGCTCATCCCGTGAAACTTGGGACCGCTTCTGGCTGCACCCGTGCCCAGAATGGAAAAGATATACTCCTTTGAGAAGTTGTTTTCTATTCTGAAAAGGTCTGAGAAGTTGGAAGCGGGAAGCCCATACGAGTTGGTCTTAGGGTCATTAAAATCATGGTTGGCTGCCAAATAGTGCAGTTCGCGCTTGTCAGCACCCGTCAGGTTGATGATATTGTCGCACATCTCAATCACAACGTCAAACCACTCTTTTTCATCAGACTGTCCCTTGTGATACTTCGAGCCATCCTTTTGAGGACTGTCCCCATTGGGTCCATATTGAGCGGCATACAACGCGGCACGTGCCGCAAAAGCCCAAGCAGCCGTCTTGTACGGGCGACAGCGGTCTTCACCGCTTATTTGCGAGTACGAAGGCAACAACTCGGCAGCTTTCTTAAAGTCGTCAATAATCATGTCATAATTCTCTATAACCGACTGGGGACGCGGCTGGTCCAGTTCAGTTATCGGCGTAGTTTCCGTCATAATGGGAAGTCCCCCATTATTAACATCTGCATACCAGGGACATTCCCACTGATAACCATACGCACGAAAGAAATAAGCCTGACCTACTGCATTGTCTCTCACAGCCTTTGAAAGCCCCGGCACATTGTCTATATCCTTCAAGATAGCATTGGCTTTGCTTATCACAGCGAACATATTGTTCCAGTTCGTGTGTTGGTCCAAATCGGTGGGTGCCATTTGGAAGTTTCTAATTCTGTCCGCTGCCACATGAACACGTCCTGTTATCATGTTATCGCTACAGTTCTCATACCAATACGTGCCACGTGCCGTAGTCTCCTCCGAGTTGGCATAGTTATAGAAGGCATTGAGTGCACTCTTTACATCCGCTTCCGTTTTCCAGAAAGTGGAGGAGTCACCGGCACCATAAGGCTGGTACTCCATAAAATCCTCACAACTGTTCACACCACCAATCAGCAGTGCTACCGCAGCGAACTTTCCTAATCTTATTTTTACATTCATTTTCATATTCATATTATTTAAAAGTTTATGTTCAACCCAAAGTTAAAGGCGCGTGCAATAGGATACACACCACCGTCGATACCGTGTCCACCTATTTCGGGGTCAAAGCCTGAATACTTGGTGATGGTAAACACGTTCTCTGCCGAAGCATAGAGACGCAAACTCACACTGCCCATGCCCGCCTGTTGTAACACGTTTTTGGGGAAGGTATAACCAATCGTCACATTCTTCAAACGCAGATACGAGCCATCTTCCAAGAAATAGTCGGAAGCCGTCTTGTAGTTGTTGTTGGGGTCTTCAAACAAGGCAGGATTGGGATTCTTGGAACTGTGGTCATACATCCAGTTATCCAGCGCATCGGCCAAGAAATAGTGACCTGCACTGCGACCCGACAAAACCATCGTCTTCATACCATTGAATATCTTGACCTTGTTAATCCCCTGGAAGTAGACATTGACATCCAAGCCTTTCCATTCCACACCACAACCGAAGGAATACGTCAATTCGGGCAAATAAGAACCCATAAACTGACGGTCATCATCGTTAATCGTGCCATCGCCATTGAAATCCACGAACTTCAAATCTCCCGGACGGGCATTGGGTTGTATCTTCTCACCATTCTTGACATAATTGTCAATCTCTTCCTGGTTTTGGAAGATACCATCGGTCTTTATCAACTGATACGACCACCAGGGCTGTCCCTGTTGCGAGCGCAAAGGCTGAGGACCGCTATTGCCGAAATCACCATGAGAATAAACTTTCCCATTATAGAACTCCAACACTTTACTCTTTACGGTACTCAAAACGGCGTTCACATTGTAATTCACTTCCCCAATGCTGTTGTGGTAACCGGCACCAAACTCCACGCCCTCGTTAGAAACTCTACCCAAATTGCCTCGCGGACTGTTATCAATACCGGCAGCAGGCGGAATAGGCACTTCGTCAATCAAGTCCTTGGTCAGTTTGTCGAAATAATCGACTGTTATGTCCAATGTATTGTTTAAGAAGGTGAGATCCAAACCGAGCGAAGTCTGCTCCGTCGTTTCCCACGTTAACTGGAGGTTAGGTATCGTATTTACATACATACCACTGGGCTGCACAACACCGCCGACACTTCCATCGGTGACATTTGACAAACCTGCTACGTAAGAGTAGTTTCCCACGGTGTTGATATTACCGATTTGTCCCCAGCCACCTCTGACTTTCACCAAGTTCACGAAGTCCGTTTGAGGAAAGAAAGGCTCGGAAGAGAGCTTCCACGAGGCCGAAAAAGCAGGGAAAACGCCCGAGTTGTAGTCTTTATACAATTTAGAAGTAGCATCACGGCGAACACTACCCGTCAGGAAATAGCGGTCGTTCCAAGAATAACCAACACGTCCCATCACAGAATACAGTGATTCCTCGCTCTTACCTTCCCATGGTTTACTACTTGCAATGGTTTGACCATTGCCCAAAAGCGTATAATGGTCAGATTCATTGTCGAACTGATAGGTGCGAGCACCTGAGTTACGACCCATTCCATACCTCATCGTGTAGCCCGCCAAGGCAGAGACATGATGCTCGCCAAAAACTTCGGCATAAGAAATGGTACTTTCCCACAACCAATTCGTACTCCAATTGGAATTTACCTCACGCTCGTTAGAAGGGTCGCCGGCAGCACCCAATTCATACACTAAGGGTTTAAAGTTCTCATTCCGACTGGAGCTCGCGCTCGCTGTAAAGTCCGAATGGAGTGTCAAAGAAGAGAAAGGCTTAATATCCAAGCCGGTAGTAGAAGTCAACCCTTGATTGGGATGCTCCTGGCGCATACGCATCAACGTAGCCACAGGATTACTTAGGTTGCCATACCCCGAGCCTACACCGTTCTGTGGGTTTAACTGCGGCACAATACCGCCCCATCTGGGCTGACCATTCGCATCAATCGCCACCGTCCCATCAGGATTGTACTCATACACAGTGGCCGAGCGGGGATAGAAAATGGCTGTGTTCAACACACCTTGGTGTCCGCTGTTGCCAACCTCACCCTGCCAGTTACCGTAGCCGTACGTAGCACGTTCAGAAATCTTCAACCATTTGGCAGGAGTGAAATCAACTTGCAACTTGCCATTGATGCTGTGCGAATGTGTATTCAACATGATACCTTCATTCTTGTTATACTCAACCGAATTCAGCACTTTGATTGCTTCCGAGCCGCCGGATAACGAGAGAGAGTAGTGTTGTGAGGTACCGGTACGAAAGATTTCGTCCAACCAATCCGTACGTGTCACGTTACCATACGGGTACGCATACTTGTCCTGTGCAGGTCCGAGGCTGTACGTAGTCGTCGATGCAGCCACTACATCACTCCACATCTGCATGTACTGCTCGGCAGTCACCACCTTTGGCAACTTGGGTACATACCTGATACCATACGTCGCATGGGCATCCACCTTCATCTTCCCTGCTTTTGCCTGCTTGGTCGTGATAAGGATAACACCACCCGCACCTACCTGTGCACCGTAGATAGCCGCCGAAGCCGCATCTTTCAAGATTGTGACAGTTTCAACGTCATCAATCGTGTACCCTGCTCCGGGTATTCCATCCACGACTGTCAACACACCGTCATCATCGCGCGAGCCTTTACCGCGAATCATAATCGTATGACCACCTTCACCGCCATTTTGCGTAACGGTCATACCCGGCACTTTTCCTTGCAGCATCGAAGCCACACCTGCACCCGGGCGACTTTTCATCGCCTGGTCGATTTTCACCGTCGTAACGGCCATCGAGAGGTCCTGCTTACGCGTCGAGCCGTAGCCGATAACGACAGTTTCCTCCAGCGTAAGGATGTCCTCCTCCAGCCGTACATTAATCACTCTTTGGGTACCTACGGGGATGGTCTGAGCCGAATACCCGATGTAGGAAAATCCCAATTGAGACTTCTCATCAGGAACAGTCAGCGAGTAGTTTCCGTCAAGGTCGGAAACTGTTCCCCGCGAAGTCCCTTTAATAGTAACGCTCACGCCCACCAGTGGTTCGCCATTGGTGTCCGTGATTGTCCCGCGAACAGAGAGGTTCTGCGCCGCCTCTTGGGGTGTTTCAGCGCAAATACTTTGCCCCCCCCCCCCTAAGAGAATGCTACTTAGCAGCAAAACTTTTACAAGCTTTGCAAACTTTTTGTTTCTTGTTTTTTTCTTCATAAATCTAATTTTTAATAAGTAACTAAATTTTTTTGTGAATTGCCACAAAGCAATTCGGCGGCAAAGGTAGAGAATGTTTTTTAAACAAAAAGAGTTTTTCAAAAATTTAACATTATTTATATTAATGTTTGTTAAGATGTGTGGGCTGAAAGCCCAGCATATCCCAGCCCAACGCATCGCGTTGGGGAAATAATAATGTCAAATTGATTAACATTGTGGATGTGGAGTGAAAAAAAAATATTTCGCTAATAATCAACAACTTAGCCCAAATTCACAAAAAAACTTTCAAAAATATTTGGAGCGTATTAAAAAAAGCAGTACCTTTGCACCCGCTTCCGAAAAATTCACAGGGTGGTAGTGACCACTTGTAGTAGAAGAAACGGCGGCACAACACATTCAGAGGCTGATTGCAAGAGCCGATGAAAACGATCTTTGAAAGTTTTCCATTTAATTACGTAGTACAAGAACAACATCTGTATTTATACAGGTGCTGGGTAAAAAGAAAAGAACCTGTCAATTTAGGAATAAAAGAGCAAAAGGAATTAAAAAAAGAATAACAAAGAAGAGTTTGATCCTGGCTCAGGATGAACGCTAGCGATAGGCCTAACACATGCAAGTCGAGGGGCAGCGGGGTAGCAATACCGCCGGCGACCGGCGCACGGGTGAGTAACACGTATGCAACCTACCCATAACTGTGGGATAGCCCGTCGAAAGACGGATTAATACCGCATAAAACAGGGGCTCCACATGGAGATATTTGTTAAAGATTTATTGGTTATGGATGGGCATGCGCAGGATTAGGTAGTTGGTGAAGGTAACGGCTCACCAAGCCATCGATCCTTAGGGGAACTGAGAGGTTAATCCCCCACACTGGTACTGAGACACGGACCAGACTCCTACGGGAGGCAGCAGTGAGGAATATTGGTCAATGGACGAGAGTCTGAACCAGCCAAATCGCGTGAAGGAAGACGGTATTATGTATTGTAAACTTCTTTTATCAGGGAATAAAGTGCATCACGAGTGGTGTTTTGTATGTACCTGATGAATAAGCATCGGCTAACTCCGTGCCAGCAGCCGCGGTAATACGGAGGATGCGAGCGTTATCCGGATTTATTGGGTTTAAAGGGTGCGTAGGTGGTTTCTTAAGTCAGCGGTGAAATCTCGGAGCTTAACTCCGAAACTGCCGTTGAAACTGGGCGACTTGAGAGTGAACGAGGTAGGCGGAATTTATAGTGTAGCGGTGAAATGCTTAGATATTATAAAGAACTCCGATAGCGCAGGCAGCTTACCAGGCCACATCTGACACTGAGGCACGAAAGCGTGGGTATCAAACAGGATTAGATACCCTGGTAGTCCACGCAGTAAACGATGATTACTCGCTGTTTGCGATACACAGCAAGCGGCTTAGCGAAAGCGTTAAGTAATCCACCTGGGGAGTACGCCGGCAACGGTGAAACTCAAAGGAATTGACGGGGGCCCGCACAAGCGGAGGAACATGTGGTTTAATTCGATGATACGCGAGGAACCTTACCCGGGCTCGAACGGCTATAGAATTTTGGTGAAAGCCAAAAGCCAGCAATGGCTGTAGTCGAGGTGCTGCATGGTTGTCGTCAGCTCGTGCCGTGAGGTGTCGGCTTAAGTGCCATAACGAGCGCAACCCTTATCATTAGTTACTATCAGGTTATGCTGAGGACTCTAGTGAGACTGCCACCGTAAGGTGAGAGGAAGGTGGGGATGACGTCAAATCAGCACGGCCCTTACGTCCGGGGCTACACACGTGTTACAATGGGAGGGACAGAAGGTTGCTACCTGGCAACAGGATGCTAATCCGTAAACCCTCTCCCAGTTCGGACCGGAGTCTGCAACCCGACTCCGCGAAGCTGGATTCGCTAGTAATCGCGCATCAGCCATGGCGCGGTGAATACGTTCCCGGGCCTTGTACACACCGCCCGTCAAGCCATGGAAGCCGAGGGTACCTGAAGTGCGTAACCGCAAGGGGCGTCCTAGGGTAAAATTGGTAACTGGGGCTAAGTCGTAACAAGGTAGCCGTACCGGAAGGTGCGGCTGGAACACCTCCTTTCTGGAGCTCGTTCCGAGTTAGTTATGAGTTATGAGTTATGAGTTATGAGTTATGAGTTGGCTTTTGCTGACCATTTCCTCTCAGCTTGCAATTTGTAATTGGCAAAAAAAAAGGCAGATTCTTTTCTGTACTGTGTAATTTAATGGTTTCTATAATATTGAACAGTAGAGGCGGCAACGTCTGTACAAACAAAGGAGAAGAGTTATTCCTGAAGGAAGAAGTTTCAAGGAAAGAGGATAACTTCGACCATAGGACAAAAGAGTTAAGAACTAAGAGTTAAGAGTAAAAAAACACTCATAACTCATAACTCATAACTCATAACTAAAAAATAGTCCTATAGCTCAGTTGGTTAGAGCGCTACACTGATAATGTAGAGGTCGGCAGTTCAACTCTGCCTGGGACTACAGGTTAGTGAGTAGTTATTAGAGTTTAGAGTGTAGTCGAAAATAAGGCACACTCAAAAAACTAAACTCTAAACTCTACACACTAAACACTACGAAGGGGGATTAGCTCAGCTGGCTAGAGCACCTGCCCTGCAAGCAGGGGGTCATCGGTTCGAATCCGATATTCTCCACCAAACTTAATTGAGAAATTAAGGAATGTAGAAATTTAGAAATTATTCCTAAATTGCTACATTACTAAATTCCTAAATTAAGAAAACGTTCTTTGACATATTGGTACAAAACAAGAAAACAAAGTAGAGCAACAAAAATATTTGTTATCTCCGCAGGGGCGACGATTTATCGCGTCCGGCAGAGATGGCATCGTTCCGATGATTTGCAAAAGGTCGTTGGAATCAGAAGAAATAAGAAAGAAAGGGCAGACGGTGGATGCCTTGGCTCTTGGAGGCGATGAAGGATGTGATAAGCTGCGATAAGCTCGGGCAAGGTGCAAATAACCATTTGAACCCGAGATTTCCGAATGGGGCAACCTAATAGATTGAAGGTCTATTACCGCTTTAAGCGGAGCAAACGTGGGGAACTGAAACATCTAAGTACCCACAGGAAAAGAAAATAAATAATGATTGCGCAAGTAGTGGCGAGCGAACGCGCAGAAGCCCAAACCGGCGTTGTTTAGGCAATACCGGGGTTGTAGGACCACGATGTAGCAAGAAATCGGGAAAGTGGAATCAGCTGGAAAGTTGAATCATAGAGGGTGAAAATCCCGTACACGACTTTTCGACGAAGCTTAGTGGTATCCTGAGTAGTGCGGGACACGAGAAATCCTGTACGAACCCGCGGGGACCATCCCGCAAGGCTAAATACATCCAAGAGACCGATAGTGAACCAGTACCGTGAGGGAAAGGTGAAAAGCACCTCGAATAGAGGAGTGAAATAGACCCTGAACCCGTCTGCCTACAAGCGGTCGGAGCGGATTTATCCGTGACGGCGTGCCTTTTGCATAATGAACCTACGAGTTACCATCACCGGCAAGGTTAAGTGATATTAGTCACGGAGCCGAAGCGAAAGCGAGTCTGAACAGGGCGTCGTAGTCGGTGGGGGTAGACGCGAAACCAAGTGATCTACCCATGGTCAGATTGAAGGTTGGGTAACACCAACTGAAGGATCGAACCGATAAGCGTTGAAAAGCTTCCGGATGAACTGTGGGTAGGGGTGAAAGGCTAATCAAACTTGGAGATAGCTCGTACTCCCCGAAATGCATTTAGGTGCAGCGTTGTAAATTTTTTATGTCAGGTAGAGCGACTGATTGGATGCGAGGGCTTCACCGCCTATCAAGTCCAGACAAACTCCGAATGGGCATAAAACTAATTGCAGCAGTGAGGGCGCGGGTGCTAAGGTCCGTGTCCGAAAGGAGAAGAATCCAGACTATCAGCTAAGGTCCCCAAATATATGCTAAGTTGAACTAACGAAGTCAGAGTACAAAGACAGCTAGGATGTTGGCTTGGAAGCAGCCATTCATTTAAAGAGTGCGTAACAGCTCACTAGTCGAGTGCTCCGGCATGGATAATAATCGGGCATAAGCATATTACCGAAGCTATAGAATTGACAAGTAATTGTCAATTGGTAGGGGAGCATTCTATTACAGCGTTGAAGATACGTGGCGATGCGTGTTGGAGCGGATAGAAAAGCAAATGTAGGTATGAGTAACGATAATGCGGGCGAGAAACCCGCACGCCGAAAGACCAAGGTTTCCTGATCAACGTTAATCGAATCAGGGTCAGTCGGGACCTAAGGATAAGCCGAAAGGCGAAGCCGATGGAAGAACCGGTTAATATTCCGGTACTACTGTGTAGAGAGAAGTGGGGACGGAGCAGTGAAACTTCCGCGAACTGACGGAATAGTTCGTTAAAGGGTGTAGATGTTGAGGTTTGCAGGCAAATCCGCAGACTAAGTCGAACCTGATAGTATGGAGCGTGCTTGCACAATC
>BNTU01000076.1 GCA_025996835.1 Bacteroidia bacterium | reverse complement strand
CGGACGATACTCGTAGGTGTTGCCATACAGCGTGGCAGTGACATAACCCTTGGCTTCCAACTTCTTCATAATGGTTGCCACGGTCGTGTAGGGCGGTTTGTTGGCTCCCGGATATTTGTCGCGGTAGTCCTTGATAAACCCCTTCCCCTGTTTCCAGACAAAAAGCATCAATTGCTCTTCCTGAGGTGTTAATTGTTCCATAATCGTCAATTCATTTATGATTTCGGCTGCAAATCTACGCATTTTCCGTAGAACTCACAAGAGTTCCGTAGATTATTTTACGAATTTAACAAAGTTTAACCTTTGGGGCTAAACTGCAACTTCAGGCTTTCTGCCTTTTGCAGAAATCGGGGGGCACTCAATTTTTACCTCTACCCGCGATTTTGCCTTTTGCTCAAATTGCGATTTTTCTTGGACAAAAATTCTTGTGAGGCGGTCAATTTGTGCGATTCTCCATCCAGATTGATGCGACCGCCGGAAAGTTCCGACAGGTCTTTGAAGATTTTTTGGTCGTCCACCACTTCCTTGTTCCACGTCAGGAATGAGCGTTTCATTTGGTTGGCGAGCATGCCGATGAGTTCGTCTTTGGCTTCGCCGTCTTCCACCGCAGTAGTTTTTTTTATCATTTTTTCCAAAAAACGACCGTAGTGTTTGTATGCCATCGTTTGCTGTGGGTAGGACAATTTGTCGGGTGTGATGTGCATTTCTTCACACTTCACCACCTCTTAGGGGTAGTAAATGTCCAGCGCAAAATCTGCCATAACCGCCAAATGGTCCCAAAGGATATGCTTAAAATCGCTCACATCGCGCAAATGGGGAAACATATTGCCCATAATGTCGATAATGCTACTGGCACAATGAGTCCGCTCTTCGCGGTCTTGAAGCGACACACAATGGTCTACCATGTTTTGAATATTCCTTCCATATTCCGGCAGGAGCAAACGCTTCAGCTGCGTGTTGTATTTCATATCTTTCATACGTTTTTTTTATCTTGGCGGCAAAGGTACGAAAAATTTATGAGTTACGAAATTGAGTAGGTAGGGGGGCACGACAAATTTCCCTTTCTTATTTCACCCGGTGTGCATCAGGAAACGCAAAATGCACTTGTAACAGCTTGCCGGTGCGCGTATCAGTGGCAAACCCCAAACTGTTGAATTCGTCCAGGTCAAACGTCAAGTCAACGGGGGCGCGACGTGGCTCATGCACAACGTAGCCGGCTTCATCAATGCGATTGCCGTCATACCAGGTCGCGTCGGTATAAATTTTTCGCCCGTCTTTGAGCACCACCACGTTCCAAGTATGATTTCTACCCGCCCACTTTTCAACACGTTCAACTACAGGATGACCTTCAAATGCCGCTATGGTGGCATCGGTATAGCCATCGCAGACGGCTTTTTTCACATTCGGGTCGCGATATTTCACCACCTTTCCGTAAGCCGCGTAGTAGTCATAATCATACGCAGTGGCTATTTGCAACACAATTTTTTCCACTGCGGCAAAAGCGGGGTCGTGCCTTCGCTCCTCCATTCGCGCTTCTGCCGCATCAAAATTCTTTTTTGTTTGCCTGTAAGTGATAGCATCCAAGCCAACAGAACCGTTGCCACCCGCCCAAGTTCTGCAAACATAAGTAGGAGTTTTCCAAACATATTTGCCTTTGGGCACGAGCGTAGCTTCAAGGCAAGCATCATCATTTTTGTCGTAGAAAAACCGATAAGTAACATCCGAAGCCGCCTCCCTGTTTTTTGTCAAAAAATCCGACCGATGCTGCTCGGCATAATCAACTGCATATTGGGGAAGATAGCCCTCTGAACTTATCTGTGGGGCAGTTTGTGCCTGCATAGAGGTTGTCAGCAACAGGCTTGTGATTGCTGATAATGATGTGAATGTTGTTTTTGCTTTCATTGTTGTTTATTTTTTTCATTTCACCCTTACTCGCCCTCCTTCCGAATGCCCCGCAAACGCTGGTGCATACAAACACTCAACCGTGCAAATGCCGCTTGAATAATCGCCTGCGCGCGTAATCCACACATCATAATCGAAGTGGTACGTCCCTTTGGGCAATGCCTGGATGAAGAAAGTTGTGGATTCGTCCTTTGGTGCCTGATAATACACGATGCCCGGCTTCCATTGCGTGCCGGAGAGTTGATTGACCGGCTCCATGCAGGCGGCTCGCATATCTGTGAGTTGCACGTATTCCATGTCGCGGTCGCTTTTGACGGTCAGGCGGATGGTTACTTTGTCGCCCACTTGGAGGGTGGAAGGGGTTGTGGGTGAAGGGGTTATGGGTTTAGGGTGGAGGGTGGAGGGTATGAGGGTTTTTGTTACAGATAGGCCTGATTTGGCGGTTTTTGTTGTTTTTATTTTGTTTAGGTCTTCGTAGTATTGCCAATATACGGCACCCCAGGCGGGGGCGTTGCCTGTTTTTGTTACCGTTACTTTGTCGGAAAATATCTTTGGCTCGTTCCACGATTTGCGGATGTAGCCCGTTTTTTCTTTGCTTTGACTTGTTTCTACCACCTGCTTATTGACCGTAATAGTAGCAGAACCACCCTCCACCTTAAACCCTTCACCCTCTACCTTCGACCCTTCACCCTTCACCCAATTACTGCCCGTTGTCAGCAAGGCTTGAATGGCGTTGACCGTTGCCGGAACGCTTTCCCATTCTTGGGTGCGTTTTTGTTGCAGTAGCCAGAGTTTCATCGCGTCCGTTTCTTTGTTTGCTGCACCTGTTTTTTGGAAAGCGTCCATGATGAAGGTGTGCACACTCACTGCGCTTTGCGTCATGAAGCAGTTCATTGTGTTGTTTGCCCAGTACATGCCGAGGTCGGGCTTTTCGGTGGCGTGTTCGCGCAGTGATTTGATGATGGCTTGCGCGGGCAACTTTTGATTTGCCCCCACGAGCACCATTGCGGCAATGGCACGGTCGTACAAATTGGGATTGTTTGCCCAATATTTCTCTGCCAAATTGGTGTAAAAATCGACTGCTGCTTGGTTGTCGCCCAATGGGATGTCTTTGTAAAGCCCGCGCACCAGCAGATATTCCAATTCGTAGGTCGAAATAGATTGCGTTTTCTCCCAATTTTTATTGTGTTTCTTCAAATCGGCAAAATGCTCCGCAAACTTTTTATCAATAAAACGCACCGCCCTGTGTGTCATCGCCTCCACATCTGCCACATTATCTGTCATTGCGGGCTTGACCCGCAACCCCCCGTCAAGTTGAGCCATCCCATACAGCACCCACTGCGTGATGGAAACATTGCTGCTCATGCCTTTAAACCATTCCCAGCCGCCATCTTCTGCCTGCAATTCGCGCAATTTTTCCAATGCTTGCGACCGCACATAATTGGCTTTGTTGACATCTGCCGAAACATCCAATTTAGTCGCCACACTTGCCGCGTAATAGGCTGCAAACCATGAAATTACATCGTCCTTCTGCGGTGCAATCAACTTGGGATATGCCTGCACAGCATATTCAAGCGGGTTGTCGGCAAACTCCAATGTCAGCCGATACGAATCCAGCGTGGGCGATGATAGTAACCAAGTGCCGTCATCTTTCAAAGCCTCAAACGTAAACGTCTGTGTACCGGCTTCAACCACAGTCAACGGCAGCGTTTCCGTCACCAGCATGCGATTGGGCAAAACCGGTATGTTGTGCTGCTCGCCATCGCTGTAATTGTCCGATTTGGCAACAATTTTTGCCGTGAGTGCTTCAACGCCCGGGTATATTTCAAACGTCCAACTCACAGCCACCGTCTTCCCCGCCTCCAGCGTGAAACTTTTACTCCGTTCCTTTTGCGGAATCAAATTCTGGCGTTTGTTGAGCGCAGTTGAAGCCTCCATGTCAAGTGTCACCGCTCCTGAAATTGGCTCGTCCGACAGGTTGGAAATGTTGGATGTAAACGTTACCGCGTCTTTTTGGCGAAGAAAACGCGGCACGTTGGGCGTTACCATCAACTTTTTTTGCGTAACCACCTCGCGCATGAGTGAGCCGTAATGCAAATCTTTTGTGTGTGCCACTGTTTGGAATTTCCACGCCGTGTTGCTTTCGGGCACGGTAAATGAAATGATTGCTTCGCCCGTTGCGTTGGTTTTCAACTGCGGATAGAAGAAAGCTGTTTCTTGGAAATTTTCGCGGATATTCGTTGGCTGAGCATCATCGAAGGCTGCCGTTTCGCTTGCATCCATTAACAGAGCGGTGGCAGGGGCAGCTGTTGCATCTTCCGCTACCACTCCTTTTTTATTAGTTATGTCGCTACCTGCACGAGCCGATTTTAGCCCCTTCCCGTAGCTACTAATCATTTGTCTATAGGGACTATACCCAAACGTATTCAATGCAGGAATCGAAAATGACGGGATTTTCCAATGCTTCTGCTTACCGGAAAAATCTGTGTGAGATTTCCCTAAATCATTGCTTTGCTGCATATAAGGCGACCATATATTGATGGGGCGAATTGGATTGAAATTCCATGAATACTTGTAAATCTTATCCAAAGAAGCATCGTACATACCCGCCAAAACTTCGGCAGAAATTGGCTTGCCGTCTGCATCTTTGATGGAAACGCGCCACTCCTCTTTGCCGCCGGGCAGCAGTTTATCGCGGAAAACGGCGGTTGTGATTGCCAATTTTTTGTCGGGCTGCTTTTTCAGAATGCGCACCGTTTTGGTGTAAAACTGTTCATTTTTGATAAAACTGAACACAGCCGAAATGCCATCGCCGTAACTTTCGAGGTATGGAATTTCGAGCGTGCGAATTTCATTATTGAGCATGAACCGCTGCGCCGACAGTTTTTTGTTGTCCGCAAACAGTTCATACAGCACATACACCTTTTTTTCGGACGAGCCGTAGCGAATGGTCGCCTTTTCGCCCACTTTACACACTATTTCATCGGGCGTGAGCATCCATTGCGTGGCAAAAACCGGTGGCTTTTTGTCGCTCTCGGATGCCAATGTAAAGTCTTGTTCCACAGTTACTTCGCGCCCCTGCGTATCGTTGGCTTTTGCGGTCAGTTTGTATGCGCCGGATGGCAGGTTTTTGAGTTGGGGCAGTATCTCTTTACCCGCTTCAAATGCGCCTGATGCTACTTTTTTGTCGCCCGCCAAGATTTCAAAACTGCCTTTGACGGCAATGGGTTGGTTGGACAAATTCAGGGCATCAATGGTGATTTTGGGCAGTTTGTCTTTATTCACCACTTCTTTCAATCCGTTGATGGTCAGCAACATGGATTTATCGCCGATGGAGAAATGCGTGGTCGAACTTTGCGTTTCGCCGTTGGTGTCCGTCACGGTGGTTTCTATATTATAGGTGTAAAAAACGTTCGGATTGCGCAGGTCGTTGGGGGCTTTTTCGGCGGCGAAGGTGATTTCAAATTTGCCGTCAGAGTTGGTGTGCGCTATGCCGGAGGCTACCTGCTGCGGTGCCATATAGCGGCGAAACAGCCAATGACTTTGGCGCGTCACCTTGTACGCCACATTCGCCTGCTGCAAATTGATGCCCGAAAATGTCTGTGCGGTGCCTGTGGCAGTGATTTTGTCGCCAAACGTGTAGGTTTTGTCAATTTTGTCGAAGCGAATGTCGAACGTGGGGCGTTTGTATTCCTCCACCTGAAAACCTGCCCAACCGCCATCCACATTGGCTTGGATGTTGTAATGACCGGTTGTGCCACCGTCCGGCAATTCAAACTCACCCGCAAACGAGCCGTAGTCATTCGTCGTAACGCGCTGCTCGGCAACCATTTTGGAGTTGTTATCGCGCAACGTGAGCGTATAGGTCTTGTTTGGAACAACCTGCTGAATTTTCGCACCGCTTTCAAACGCAATCCCCTTAAACTGAACTATTTGCCGCGGTCGATAGATGCCGCGGTCGGTGAAGAGTTGCAACTGCACATTCGTAGCATTGGGGTTGCCCGCGGACGAAGAAACCCAAGGTAGCGAGGACGTAATCAACGCCACATCATCGCCAAAGGTGACATTGTAGTACGATACATTTTTGACATTCTCGCGCGAAGCCAAACCCAATTTGTCGGTGGTTACGGATAGTTTGTCCTGCACATTCAACGTGCGATTTTCGTTTTTGTAAAAATTCACCCGTGCCCCTTTGACGGGTTCGCCGCTCAGCCGGTCAGTCACCAAAATCTCCCAATTCTTGCCCACAGCACGGGTCACGGTCGCCAAACGGCTCACCGAAAATTGCTGATTAGCCAATGCTTCCTTATTTTGAGTATCAAAAACCACATATTCGTAATTGCCCAAATCTCGCATCGGAATGTGAAGCGTGGTGTCCGATTGCAGATACGGTTGTTTGTTTATTAAGTCAAATGTCTTATTCTCAACAAGTTGCCCCGTTTTTTGATATTGCCCGTTCCGCTCCCATTGGCTGTAGATGGAAACAGGTGCTGCAATTTTGTAAATTTCAACCGTCAATTGGCTGATATTGCGGTAGTTAACTTTCAAATTCAGGTTGTGCCCCGGATAAATCACATTGTCGGCAGCGATGCCGGCCTGCGGGTTGGTGAGGTCGGCTAACAGGTTTTTCAGCAGCCCGATACGCTCATAATCCGGGTATTTTGCAATGCCATCCACACAAATTTTGTGGGCTACCGCAAGGTTAGCCCCTACGGTGGTGGCGGCGGCGGCGCTGCCAGTAGTACCGATGGTACCGTCATTGCGGGCTTGACCCGCAACCCCCTGATAATACTCCGCCTGCCGATGCAAAACCTCCACTACAAAGTCCGTTGCAGCATATTCTCGTTGCAACGAATCCAGCGAATGTATATAATAAATGTTGTCTGCATCGGTATTTTTCGCCCGTTGATAGAAACTCAAATAGTCCAACGTCACCATCAACAACGCCCGCGGATGTGCCGCATCCGTCTTCCGAAACTTAATCCACTGCTGATAAAGCGAATCAATTATTGCCTGATTGTCATTCTGCGGCAACCGCTCAATAGCCCGCTGCAGTAGCACATCATACATCGTGAGGAACATAGCCGTGTCCGTCAGCAATCCCTGATAAGCAGCAGCAGGCGCAGCCTGCAACTCGCGAGCAGGCAAAACAGATTTCAACCACATTTCATTATTTGACAGGGGATTGCGGGTCAAGCCCGCAATGACAGGTGGTGATTGGGGATTGCGGGTCATGCCCGCAATGACGGATGGTAACTGGTAACTGGTAACTGGTAACTGAAACTCCGCCAGTAGCGAATACAACACCGCCTGCTCCACCTTGTTCTTATCCGCGTCGGCAAATGTTTTCACCTCTGCCAATTTGTCCGCAACCTCCGTGTGGTCAATCGCAGACTGATACTTCAGCCGGTAAATCATTGCTTTGATAAGTTCGGGGCTGTTGCCCTTTTTCAATGCCTCAGCGTGAATTTTATCCACTACCGCCCATGCCGATTTGGGGAGCGACTGCGCCTCAAACGCCTCCACTTCTGCCCAACGGGTATCGGGCGCGCTCAATCGCGCTCCTACGTTTTGTGCCTGCGCCGCCGATGCCATAACCAATAAACTGCCAATCAAAAATAATCGTTTCATAAATGCTATTTAATTTTTTTCAAACAATTTACGACAAAGGTACGATTTTTTTTTGTCAAAATTGTGATTTTCCATTTCACCTGAATAAAAAAGTCGCCCTTATAACTCATAATTCATAATTTTTTACTACTTTTGCACTTTGAAAAAATAAAAATACATAAAATATAATGAAAAAGAAATCTATTTTGGCGGTTATCGCCCTGCTCTCGGCTTCGGGAGCGTATGCAGGAGTTAATGAACGAGGCATCGACCTCTATCGTGCCGAATTGTATGATGCGGCAAAAATTGCGTTTCTCTCGCAGTCCGGTGGCACGCCTGCCGAGCAAGCCGAACGCTATTATTATTTAGGTCAAACCTATTACGAGTTGCAAAAAGCCGACTCCGCCGCTTTCTACTATGCACAATCCATCGCCGCAGACCCGGAGTACCCCTTTGGACACATCGGTGAAGGCAAATTGGCATTAGCCAACGGCAACGCAAAAGGTGCAGAAGATTTGTTCAAAAAAGCCAACGGCTTAGCGCGAAAAGACCCTTCTGTGCAGACCACAATCGCGGAAACGTACATCGACTTTGACAAAACAGCCGAAGCCGAAACCGCATTGGCAAAAGCACGCAAGGCGGACAAAAAATATCCCGGACTGTATGTGGCTGAGGGGGATGCGATTGCCAAAGCCGGCGATGCAAGCAAAGTGGGCGCGGCCGCAGGGCAGTATGAACAAGCCCTCTATTTTGACCCCAACAACAAAATTGCGCTTTTGAAACTGGCGCGCATCTACAAGTCGGTCAATCCCAATGAATCGCTGGGCTATCTGGATAAATTGGTCGCTATTGACCCCAATTACATCCCTGCGTATGCCCTGATTGGCGATGTCAACCGCAGTTTGGGCAAATATCCAAAGGCTATGGAGGCGTATCAAAAATTTATCAACATTCCGGGCGTACCTATTTTGCAACGCGAACGCTATGCACAGATTTTGTATTTTTCCGACCAGTTCGACAAAGCCATCGAAGAAATCAATTTGGTACTCGCTATTGCCCCCGACAATGTGGTGATGCACCGTTTGCAGGCTTGGAACAACTATAAATTGGCTAATTATCCGGTGGCTTTGGAGCAGATGACCCAATTTTTGAAAAATACGCCGGAAGACCAGCACATTTTTCTGGATTATTCGACGCATGGCAATATCCTGATAAAAAGCAAGCAGCCGGAAGCGGCGGTTGCTGCCTTTCAAAAAGCAATCGAATTGGCTGCCGACAAAGATAAAGCAAACACTTACAAAGACTTAGCCGATGCGTATGAACGAATTAAAAATTATCCGGCAGCTATCGAACAGTATAAAAACTTTTTTGCCATTGAAAAAAATCCAACAGTATTGGATTTTTATTACTACGGCTCTGCAATCCGCTCTGCAGCAGCAAAATACTATGATGGTTCGGGCAGTGAAGATGAGTTCAAAGCATTCATCGCCGATGGAGAAGAGGCTTTTGCAAAAGTGATTGAATTGTCGCCACAATCCTATTTGGGCTATTTGAGCCATGCCCAATTGCTCGCGTTAGTGGACGCGCGCACGCAGGCAAAGAAGGAGTCGGTGGTATGGGTAGCAAAACCGGCTTATGAAAAGGCTTTGGAGGTGATGCTGGCAAACAACGATGGCGGCAAGCGCAACAGCAGCATCATCGAAGCCTATCATTATATAGGTAGCCACTTTCTTTTGGCGGAAGACAAAGAAAATGTGACTGTATATATGAAGAAAATTTTGGAGATAGACCCGAATGACGCACGTGCAAAGCAAGTTTTGGATGTGTGGAAAATCAAGTATTGAGAAAAAGTCTGTCATTGCGGGCTTGACCCGCAATCCCCTGAAAAGGAGCCAAATGTTGGGCGACAGAGCAATGTAGAACATGGGATTGCGGGTCAAGCCCGCAATGACAAAGTCTTTTGGGTTGGAATGCGGATTAGGTATTCATAAAAAAATATAATGATGAAAAAGAAATTGATTTTTGCGGTGGCGTTAAGCCTCTCTGTTGCAACGGGTTCGTGGGCTTGCACTAATTTGATTGTGGGCAAAAAAGCCTCTGTGGATGGCTCTACTATGGTCACTTATTCGGCGGATTCGTATTCGCATTTTGGCGCGCTTGACTATTGGGCTCCTGCCAAGTATGAAAAAGGTGCGCTGCTGGACGTGTACGAGTGGGATTCTCACAAATATCTGGGGAAGATTGCGCAGGTGGCGGAGACTTACAATGTGGTCGGCAACATGAACGAACACCAGTTGTGCATTGGCGAAACAACTTTCACCGGTCGCGAAGAATTGAAAGACTCCACAGGCATAATCGACTATGGCAGTTTGATTTACATCGCCTTGCAACGTGCCAAAACAGCCCGCGAAGCCATCACCGTGATGACTAATCTGGTGGCAAAATATGGCTATTACAGCACGGGCGAATCGTTTTCCATCGTAGATAAGAACGAGGCGTGGATATTGGAAATGATTGGCAAAGGCGTTGGCAACAAAGGGGCTGTGTGGGTGGCTGTGCGCATTCCGGACGACTGCATCGCGGCACACGCCAACCAGTCGCGCATCCAACAATTCCCGCTCAAAGACAAGGAGAACTGCATTTATTCCAAAGACGTGATTTCGTTTGCGAAGTCCAAAGGCTATTACACGGGTGCCGACAAGGATTTCAGTTTTGCAAAGGCTTACAACCCTTTGGATTGGGGCGGATTGCGCTTTTGCGAAGCCCGCGTGTGGAGCTTTTTCAACCATTTCACCGACAACGGCGACCAATGGACACCTTATATATTAGGTGAAACGCCGGAGCCGATGCCGCTCTACGTGAAGCCCAACCGCCTCGTGAGCGCGAAAGACCTGATGACACAGATGCGCGACCACTACGAAGGCACGATTTTTGACCCCACAAAAGACTTCGCTGCCGGTCCGTACCACTCGCCGTACCGCTTCAGCCCGCTGACTTTCAAAGTGGACGGCAAAACATACGCTTGGGAACGCCCGACATCAACGCAGCAAACCGCTTTCACGTTTGTGGGTCAGATGCGCTCCAACCTCCCCGATGAAGTGGGTGGTGTGCTCTGGTTTGGCGTGGATGATGCCCGATTTACGGTTTACACGCCCATGTACGGCTCTATTCGCGAGGTGCCGGAATGTTATGCCAACGGCTACTGCGATTTTAACACTTTTTCATGGAAGTCCGCTTTTTGGGTACACCAATGGGTCGCAAATTATGCGTATTCGCGCTATAATCAGGTGATTACGGATGTTTTTCCGGTACAGGAACGCATCGAAAATTCATTTTTTGAACAGCAATCCAAGCTCGAAGCCACCGCCGTTGAACAATTGGCAACCAATCGCAATGCAGCTCTCAATACCCTGACAGCCTATTCCGGCAAGGTTGCGCAAGACACTCACGAACAATGGAAGCATCTGGGCGAGTTCCTAATCGTGAAATATATGGACGGAGCAGTCAAAAAAGAGGTGGACGGCAAGCTAATCACCAACGAATATGGCGGCACACAGTACCCTAACCGCCCCGCAATGGACGAAAACTTCTTGCGCGAAGTGGTGAAACAGACCGGCACATGGCTCGAAGAAAAACCTATAAAACATTAAAACCAGCCTCCGGCGGTTAAATAAACATAAATGTTTGGCGGGGTAGAATATATTTCGTAACTTTGCATCATAAAACTTAATTATAAACATTAAAGAAAGGAGAACAAGATGAAAACGATGAAATGGAGTATGCTTGTGATGATGCTGTTTGCTTCGCTCTCGATGGGAGCGCAAAACGGTGCTTTTGATGATGACATTTACGGCGGTGCAGCCCCCCGAAAGAAGGTTGTAGTGCAGAAAACAACGGTGTACACTCCGGCACCGGCAGCACGAACGGTCGTAACAACAACATCATCCTCTTTCATGGATGACGACGAATACAATCGCCGTTACACCACCTCAGAAGAAAACAACGACACAGTGGAGGAAAATGTGGACGGCGCATTGACCGAACGCATCGTGAAGTTTCACGACCCCACCAAAGTGGTGATTGTGGCTGACGACATCGACGTGGTGTATGTGGACGGCGGCTACTCGTTCTCGCCGTATTACAGGTACGACCCGTACTACTACGGTTACAGTTCGTGGTACCGACCATATCATGGCTGGTCGTTGGGCTGGTATAGCCCGTGGTACGGCGGCTATTGGGGTGGTTACTATGGCGGTTATTGGGGAGGCTACTACGGTGGCTGGGGTCATCACCATCATGGCTATTACGGAGGTTATTATGGCGGTGGACACTATTACGGAGGTCATTATGCCAATCGTTCCTATAACAGACAACCCGGTCGTAGCGGTTCTTATGGCAGCGGACGGTCGTCGGCAAGTGGCAGCCGGTCGTCGGCAAGTGCCTCCGGAAGCAGTAGCCGGTCAAGCGCAAGTGGCAGCACCCGTAGCAGCAGTGCTGTGAGTGGTAGCACCCGCTCTTCGGGTACTCGTAGCGATGGTGTTTCAACGCGTTCGAGTTCAAGTTCAGGCTCTGTGCGCAGTTCGTCCGCCACAACGCGCTCTGATGCCGCACCGAGTGTTTCGACACGCTCCAGCAGTTCATCTTCGGATGTTTCTACAAGAAGTTCGTCAAGCAGCAGTTCAAGTGCAGCACCAACTCGCAGCAGCAGTTCATCGAACTATTCGGGCGGCAGTAGCACGCGCTCATCCGGCAGCAGTTATTCCGGTGGCAGCAGCACACGCTCGTCCGGCAGCAGTGGTGGCGGCGGCGGTAGCCGCTCGTCCGGTGGCAGCAGTGGCGGCGGAGGTCGTTCGTCCGGTGGTCGGAGATAAAAGTATCAACTATTAATACACAGTATTATGAAACGGGAAATGATGTTATTCATAGCTTTGTTCGCTTGCGGACAAGTGTTTGCACAGGGTGAAATTGATGCGTTGCGGCTTTCGCGCAATGATTTGGCGGGTACTGCTCGCGGGCAGGCAATGGGCGGCGCGTTTGGAGCCTTAGGTGGCGATGTGACCGGTGTCACCATCAATCCTGCGGGGTTGGGCGTTTACAGTCGGTCGGAGTTTAGCACCTCCATTAGTTTTGTCAATAATACCGACAAGGCGGTTTGGAACAGCAAGGACGATAAAGGCAGCAAATTTGATTTCAATTTTGAGAGTTTGTCCTATATGGCAGTGGTGCCTACCGGTAGCAAGGAAATGCCGTTTATAAACTTCGGTTTTTCATACAATCGGTTGAAAAATTTTGTCCGCAATTACAATGCTTCGGCATCGGATATAGCCTCATCTCTAACAGATTATATGCTCGTCAAAACAAGTGGATATGCTTATCCCGCCAATAACGAAAAATTTAGTTATGAGAGTGATATGCCATGGATAGGCATATTAGGTTATAATGGAGGGCTGATTAATCCTAAAAGCGGTACAACTGATGAATATGAATCACCACTGGCCGCCGGTGAGTTGGTTAATCCAACATTGTCCGTTTCAGAGCGGGGAGCCATCAACAATTTTGACTTCTCTATAGCCACAAATCTCACTGACCAACTTTATTTGGGACTGGATTTTTCTTATACTGAGATTTATTATGAAGCTAATACGGGTTATACGGAAAATTTTGGTGGGACAAACTTTATAGGATTGGACAACTACTTTGAAACCTCCGGCTCGGGTTATCAATTTAAATTAGGTGCTATTTGGAAACCAATCAATGAATTGCGTGTTGGGGTAGCTTATCATTCTCCCACATGGTATGTTTTGACGGACTATTATCAGGGCTTAGCGTATTTCAATACGAAGGAACCAACTGACAAAACACCAACAGATGGTCTTACGGACTATCACTTTAAATCACCGTATAGTTGGACATTCAGTTTAGCGGGTGTACTTGGAAGCAAAGCCATCGTGAGTTTGGACTACGAAATGAAGGATTATACCTGCATGGATTTGTCAAACCAAAATGGGAGTGAGTTTTACTACCGTGATATGAATAGCAATATTGACAAAGATTTCAAAATGGCGTCTACTTTGCGGGCAGGTGTGGAATATAGAATTACATCGCAGGTTTCCGGTCGCTTGGGCTATGCGTGGATGGAAAATCCA